>NZ_JADGRI010000269.1 GCF_017881085.1 Bradyrhizobium sp. | reverse complement strand
GACGTTGACCTTGGAGGTATCCCAGCCGAGGTCCTTGTTGACCGCGCAGGCCTGCGCCGCGAAGGCTTCATTGGCCTCGATCAGGTCGAGATCGCCGATGTTCCAGCCGGCCTTCTTCAGCGCGGCGCGCGAGGCCGGGATCGGCCCGGTGCCCATGATCTTGGGATCGACGCCGGCCTGGCCCCACGACACGATGCGCCCCAGCACCTTCCTGCCTTCCTTGGCGGCCTGCTTGGCGGTCATCAGCACCACCGCGGCGGCACCGTCATTGATGCCCGAGGCTGAGCCGGCGGTCACGGTGCCGTCCTTCTCGAAGGCCGGTCTGAGTTTGGCCATCGCATCGAGGGTTGCGCCGTGGCGTGGATATTCGTCGGTATCGACGATGATGTCGCCCTTGCGGGACTTGATGGTGACCGGGACGATCTCGTCCTTGAACTTGCCGGCCTTCTGCGCGGCCTCGGCCTTGTTCTGCGAGGCGACCGCGAACTCGTCCTGCTGCGAACGCGTGATCTGGTACTGCCGGGCGACGTTTTCGGCGGTGTTGCCCATGTGGTAGCCGTTGAAGGCGTCCCACAACCCGTCCTTGATCATGGTGTCGACGAGCTCAAAGTTGCCCATCTTGACGCCGCCGCGCAGATATTGGGCGTGCGGGGCCATGCTCATGGATTCCTGGCCGCCGGCGACGACGATCTCGGAATCGCCGTTGAGCAGCGCCTGGTAGCCCAGCGCCACCGTGCGCAGGCCGGAGCCGCATAGTTGATTGACGCCCCAGGCCGGGCTTTCCACCGGGATGCCGGCGGCGATCGAGGCCTGACGGGCCGGATTCTGGCCCTGCGCCGCAGTCAGGGTCTGGCCCATGATCACCTCGGAAACGCGGCCCGGCTCGATGCCTGCCCGCTCCAGCGCAGCCTTGATCGCGACGGCGCCGAGATCGTGGGCCGGCGTGGTGGCGAACGCACCGTTGAAACTTCCGACCGGGGTCCGGGCGGCGCTGACGATGACGACATCATTTGGCATGGTAATTTCCTTGGCTCGAGGTTGGTGATGGGCGCAAAACGGTTGTCCTGTCCCTTTCGCTCAATTTGTTTTCTCTTTGACGTACCGACCGGGGGCAGGCTCGAGTGGACTAAATCTGGCGTTACCCTGTCGATCCGGCGCAGGGATCGTTCCGCCGGAATGGCGTCTCATCCAGCGATCCCAATCCGGCCACCAGCTTCCGGGTTTCTCCCCGGCGGCGTCAAACCAGCTCTGCGGATCGGACCCCAGATCGTCGTTGAGCCAGTGGCTACGTTTATTTCGAGCCGGAGGGTTGATGACCCCTGCGACGTGTCCGCTCGCAGCGAGGACGAACCGCGCCTCCCCGCCGATCAGATCCTTCGAGCGAAACGCCGATTTCCAGGGCACAATGTGATCCTCGCGGGATGCGAGGAGATAGACCGGCACTTCAATCTTCGACAGATCGACCGGCACGCCGCACTGCGTGGTCTTTCCGGGGTCCTTGATGTTGTTTTCGAGATAGGTGTTGCGCGTGTACCAGCAGTACATCGGGCCCGGCAGGCTGACACTGTCTGAATCCCAATACAATAAGTCGAAAGCGTCGGGCGTTGCGCCCTTGAGGTAGTTGTCGACGACATAACGCCAGATCAAATCGTTGGCGCGGAGCGTTCCGAAAGTGAACGCCAGTTCCTTGCCCGGCAGAATGCCGCCCTTCCCTATCGTCGCTTCCCGCAGGGCCACGGACGCCTCGTCGATCAGGAGACCAATTTCTCCGGTGTCGGAGAAATCCAGCATGGTTGTCAGCAGCGTGATCGTTGCGAGCTTTTGCTGCTGCCGTGCAGCCAGAATGGCTGCGGCACAGCTCAGGATCGTACCGCCGACGCAAAATCCGAGCGCGTGGGCCCGCTCCGCTCCGGCAATGTCGAGAACCACGTCGAGCGCCCTGAGCGGCCCTTTCTCCAGATAATCGTCCCACGTCAAATGCCCGATCTCCGGTACCGCGCTGCGCCATGAGATCAGGAATACTTGATGGCCCTGCGCGACGGCGTATTCGACGAACGAGTTCCCGGCGCCAAGGTCAAGCAGATAATACTTATTGATGCAGGGCGGCACGATCAATAGCGGGGTCTTTTCGACTTCACTCGTTTGAGGCGCGTATTGTATCAGCTGGATCAGTTCGTTCTCGAAGACCACTGACCCCAGGGTTATCGCGAGGTTGCGTCCGACCTCGAAGGCCGACTCATCGACGCGGGTGATCCGCCCCTTCTGGAGGTCTTCGATCAGATTCTTCATCCCCTCTGTCAGACTCGCAGCACGGGTCTCGATTGCCGTTCTGATCACTTCTGGATTCGTGGCCGGAAAATTCGACGGGGACATCGCATCGATAAATTGCTTGGCATAAAATCGAAGCTGCATTTTCGTCTGATCATCAACTTGCGCCCGGTCCACGAATTCGTGCAACTGCCGCGAGCCCAGCAGATACGACTGCTTGAGAAGGTCGTAATAAGGCAGTTCATGCCATACTTCATCCTTGAAGCGCTTGTCTCCCCGAGCTAGCGCGACGTCCGAATGCGCTCCGCCGGCAAAGGTCTGCAAAAACATGCCGTTCCACAATCGCCATATCAGCTTTAAATATTCGCGCTGGAGATCGGCGACAACCGCAAAGGGCGACAGCGGATGCCCCGAGGGAAGCGATGCCTTTTTGCTTAGGCCCGCCGCCGACGCCAGGGTATCGTCAAATCGTTTCATCGCATCCTGGCCAGCGTGCATAAGGCTTTCCAGATACCCCTTTGGGCCGGCAAACGGTGGGACGTCGGTCATTTGGTGATCCTCCCGCCTATTTCCTCTTCGGCATGTACAAATCGGTAATCGTTCCTTCGAACGCTTCCGCTGCCATGCCAATCGTTTCAGACAGCGTAGGGTGCGGATGGATCGTGAGACCGATGTCAGCGGGCCGCATGTTCCAGTTCGAGGACGGTGGGGACGGCCTGCCGGCACATATATTCGATGGCATCTTGGTCGCAGAGCCAATCAGACCCTTTGACCGTATCGTACCATATGCCATTGCCAACTGTCTTCGCCGAGATTGCCGAGACTGGCTGCAATGCCGCCCTGGGCTGCAACCGTATGACTGCGTGTAGGAAACACTTTTGTAATGCAAGCCGTCGTCAAGTCTGCCTCGACGGTGCCCTGAGTGGCGCGCAAACCGGCACCGCCGGCACCGACGACGACGACATCAAACGTATGGTCGATGAATCTGTATGCCTCAGCGCGTGTCGAATTCATCTTGTTCCTTGATCCGCTAGGATTGGATGCCAATCTTCAATACGGCGCAGACGCCAGAGACGAACAGGAAGCTTCATCCGCAATGTTTCATTGAATTCATTGCATAGCTAGACCCGATCTTAACGCTAGGCTTAATGCGACAATGACGACTGTATAGAATTGCTCACACTAAGTAGCGAACGGCCGCGCCGCAACAAGAGACAAACGTTCTGAACGCGCTAGGTGGTGTCCTGGACAACTTGAATACAAAACGGCCTCAGGAGGTTACGTACTTTCTGCGCTGAGTTCATCCATCTCTCGCCGAAGAGAGCAATTTTGCTCAGACTTCAGAAGCGCCCCTGTGTAGTCTGTCAAAAACCTTAGTTGGACATATTCAATGTCCACCGGCGACATCTTGGGAGGGCGTTTGTTATGCGCCGTGAAAGAAGCGGAAATGCCTGATCCACTCTCGGGATTGTCGAGCACACAACGAAAAGTCGTGTTGGCTTGCTATCTCGGTTGGACACTGGACGCGTTCGATTTCTTTCTTTTGGTCTTTGTGCTCAAAGACATTGCCGCCGAATTTAACACCGATATCGGGGACGTCACCATTGCCATCCTGCTTACTTTGGCGATGCGGCCGCTCGGCGCCTTCCTGTTCGGGCGCGCAGCTGATCGTTACGGTCGTCGGCCGACGCTCATGGTCAACGTCGTGCTCTATTCTCTTCTCGAATTCGCGTCCGGGTTCGCACCGAGCCTTACCGCGCTGATCGTGTTGCGCGCCCTCTATGGTATCGCCATGGGCGGCGAGTGGGGAGTGGGCGCTTCGCTCGCCATGGAGACAATTCCGGCCCGGTCGCGTGGCTTCGTGTCAGGGCTTTTGCAGGCAGGCTATCCGAGCGGATACCTCATTGCGTCGGTTGTCTACGCAACCCTGTTCTCGGTAATCGGTTGGCGCGGCATGTTCATGATCGGGGTGCTCCCTGCGCTTCTTGTTCTCTATATTCGCCGCGCCGTCCCGGAATCACCGAACTGGCAGCGCACCGAATCGTCCGAAGGCGGGACGCTCACCGTCTTGCGTTCGCATTGGAAACTCGGTCTCTATGCTGTGCTGTTGATGACGGCTTTTAACTTCTACAGCCATGGCACGCAGGATCTCTATCCGACATTCCTTCAGGTCCAGCACCATCTCTCGCCGCACGTCGTTGGTACTATCGCGGTGATCTACAATGTCGGCGCGATCCTTGGTGGGATTTTTTTTGGCATGTTGTCGCAGCGCATCGGACGACGGCGCGCCATTGTCATTGCTGCCCTGCTTTCGCTGCCGATCGTACCGCTGTGGGCTTACTCGACAACGCCGATACTCCTGGCGGTCGGCGCATTCCTGATGCAGTTCATGGTGCAGGGCGCCTGGGGGGTTATACCGGTACATCTTAACGAGCTCTCTCCCGACGCGGCGCGGGGCACCTTCCCCGGTTTCGTCTATCAACTCGGCAACCTACTCGCCTCTGCAAACGCCACGATACAGGCAGCGATCGCGGTTCACTACGGCAACGATTACGCGCTTGCGCTGACGCTTGTCGTTGTGATTGTCGCAATCATCATCGCGGCTATGACCGGATTCGGCGTTGAGGCCAAGGATGTGGCCTTCGGCCGGGGCCGGCTCCGGGCCGCCGCCCCGCCTCCCGAGAAGTGCGCGGCTTGATACTGCTGGGCACTTTACCCGATGTCAGGTCGGACCATGCTAGTGCGCGCGGATTGTTTCTTTGACGAGCCGGCGCACTTGGTGATCTCTGATTGGAGCACCTGACAAAGTCGGAAGAGCTCAGCCGCCGCCGCAGCGTCTCTTTCTCGTTCGTGGTGGTCTCTGGTCATGGCACGCGTCTATGTCGTCTAACTCACTTGTGAGGAAGGTTCTCAATTGCAGCAATTCTCAGAACACCCCACTGTCGCCGAGCTTACGACTGTCACGACGTCTCTCTCCGGCTACCACCTTCTCGCTGATCCCCTCCTGAACAAGGGTACAGCCTTCACCGAGGCTGAGCGGGACATGTTTGATCTCCATGGTCTGTTGCCGCCAAACATCGGCGTGCTCGACGAGCAACTCTCGCGTCGTCTCCAAGCGCTTCGCAACTTCAAGACGGATCTTGAGCGTTATTCATTCCTGCGAGGGCTGCAGGACACCAACGAGACACTGTTCTTTGCGCTCCTGGTGAAGAATATTGAGGAACTGTTGCCGATTGTCTACACACCGACAATCGGCGCCGGATGCCAGCAATTCAGCCGCCTGTTCCGAAAACCGCGCGGCTTATTTCTGAGTCTTCCGCACAAAAGGACGCTCAAGAAGATTTTGGCCAATCCGCATTTCGACCGGGTCGAGGCGATCGTCGTGACGGACGGCGAGCGTATCCTTGGACTTGGCGATCAGGGCGCTGGCGGCATGGGCATCCCGCTGGGCAAGCTCGCACTCTACACCGCCTGCGGAGGAATTCATCCAGCGACGACGCTGCCAATTATGCTTGATGTTGGCACCGACAATCCCGAATGCCTCGCCGATCCGCTCTATGTCGGCTGGCGCCACGAGCGCGTGCGCGGCGCCGAATACGACGACTTCGTCGAGACATTCGTGAGCGCCGTTGCCGAACGTTGGCCGCACGTTCTGCTGCAATGGGAGGACTTCGCCAAAAGCAACGCGACCCGCTTACTCAATCACTACCGCGACCGCCTTTGCACTTTCAATGATGATATACAGGGGACGGCGGCAGTGGCGACTGGCACGCTCTTGTCAGCAATCAATGTTACCAAGGTGCCGCTCACGGAGCAGCGTGTCGTAGTGTTCGGCGCAGGTTCGGCCGGCTGCGGCATCGCCACCCTTCTTCTGAAGGCTATGACAGATGCCGGACTCCAGCAGCGCGATGCTGCAGAGCGCATTTTCATGGTGGATCGCAACGGACTGCTCGTTGAAGGTATGGGTGACATCGCCTCCTATCAGAAACCTTTTGTGCAGAACAAATCGGTCGCCGGAGCTTGGAAATTAGAATTAGATCACCCGGACAAGGTCGCGCTCCTGGATGTGGTGCGGAACGCAAGACCCAGCGTGCTGATCGGAGTCTCGGGCCAGACTGGCGCCTTCTCTGAACCCGTGGTGCGCGCCATGGCGGAACACAATGAACGGCCGATCATCTTCCCACTGTCGAACCCAACCTCCCGGGCTGAAGCGACCCCGGAGGATTTGGAGAATTGGACTGATGGTCGGGCGGTCATTGGCACCGGCAGTCCGTTTCCGCCGCTCACGCGCGGGGGAACCAAATTCAGGGTCGATCTGACCAACAATTCCTATATATTTCCCGGGGTGGGTTTGGGCGTAATTGCAGTCAAGGCCCGGCGCGTCACAGACTCGATGTTCATGGCAGCAGCCACAGCACTGGCTGCTGTGTCTCCGGCCCGAGCGAATCCCAATGGCAACTTGCTGCCACCAGTGACATCGCTTCGTGATGTGTCGGCCGCAGTCGCGACGGCGGTTGCTCAGCAGGCCCACAATGAGGACCTCACTGAGGGCATCAATGCCGACGAGATCGAAGGTTTGATCCGCGCCCACATCTGGGCCCCGCGTTATCTGCCTTATCGACGGGTCAACAAGCCGTAAGCATTGCCGGCTCTCGATGTTGCGACAACTCCCGTACAAATACTCTTTTCGATAATCTGCTGTTGGTGACGTCAGACCCAGCGAAAACGTAGGCTGGGGGCAATTCGCGACGCAGGTTCAAGGGTAACGTATAGGACCTTCGGGTCAAACTGCTGACAACAATCAAGGACCCATCGCTTGGGGATCGGCTACAACTGGCCTGTTGGCTTCTTCCCGCCCGAGCCCTCTTGCGGTGTCGTCGTTCAGGAATTTGTCGAGGGTGGTCTCGATGCCTTCCTTGACGCTATCGGGGCCCCGGTCGCTCATATCGGTATGTTGAGCGCCTGTTTTAACTATATCAATCCCAGCCTCCTTCGCGAGCGTGTCGCTCGGGAGAACACCAGGATCCGTCTTATAATTCGGATCCTTTGAACGAAACGACAGGATTTTCAGCCTGCCATCTGTCACGAATGGTACGCGCAAGTTATCGAGCGTGACGACTTTCTTCACTAGTTCTGGATGCTGCTGGGCGAAGAACATTGATATATCTCCACCATTTGAATGCCCGACGAGCGTTATGTGGCTGTATTCAGCGTTTGGCTGAATCTTCTTAAGCTCGCTCATTGCGTGACGGAAACGTCAACGGCAACTTTGAGTGGGTAGTAATGAAGGGCTGAGGCAAATAAGAGCATGGAACATCGGCTTTGTTCGAAAAGAGATCTGTCAGATTATTCACAGAAGGTTTATAATTAAAGTCATCAAAGTAAGAAAGAAGCTCTT
>NZ_JADGRI010000046.1 GCF_017881085.1 Bradyrhizobium sp. | reverse complement strand
CTGGATCGCGATCGATTATCACCGCCAGAAGACGCGCCTGCGCGAACTCGACGCGTCAGGCGTGGTCAGGCGTTCCGGGCGCAGCGCGGCGGATCTAAAATGAGCGAGACTTCCACAACCAATACCCCGCCGGCACGCCGGTCCTGGCTGATGGCGCTGCCGCTGATCGCCTTCGCAGCACTTGCCGCGCTGTTCTGGTTTCGGCTCGGCGAGGGCGATCCGTCAAAAATCCCCTCCGCCCTGATCGGTCATCCGGCGCCGCAGACGGCGCTGCCGCCGCTGGCGGGGCTGGTCGAAAGCGGCGCACAGGTGCCCGGACTCGATCCGGCCATGTTCAAAGGCAAGGTCAGCGTCGTCAACGTCTGGGCTTCGTGGTGCATTCCCTGCCACGACGAAGCGCCGCTGTTGACGCAGCTTGGACGCGACAAGCGGCTGCAGCTGATCGGCATCAACTACAAGGACGCACCGGACAATGCGCGGCGCTTTCTCGGCCGCTACGGCAATCCCTACGGTTTCGTCGGCGTCGACGGCAACGGCCGCGCCGCGATCGAATGGGGCGTCTATGGCGTGCCGGAAACCTTCATCGTCGGCCGCGAAGGCACCATCGTCTACAAGATGGTTGGTCCGGTAACGCCCGACAATATCGACACCGTGCTCAAGGTCGAGATCGACAAGGCGCTGAAGGCGGGGTCGTAAGGCGTCCTGAGCTGTCGTTCCGGGGCGGACGTTGGCGCGAACGGGCCGAAGGAAGAATTCAGCATCAAATAATTCTTTGCTTTTATCTGCCGTTCATTTGGCGGCCATGGCACCGCCACGAATTCAAAGCTAGCTTGATCGCGTTACTTAATCAGTCCTTGGAGGGACACACCCAATGCGTCATTTCACGCTCGCTTCACTTGTTGCCGCGGCCCTCACTTTGGGCATGCTGACGGCTTCGCCGTCGATGGCTCAATCGACCCAGCCCGCCGCCAAATCCGACAGTAAAATGGCTCCAGCGCCGAAAGCGCCGGCCGCCGAGTCGAAGATGGCGCCCGCCGCCAAGACCGACCTGCTCGACATCAACTCCGCGACCGCAGACCAGCTCGATGCGTTGCCGGGAATCGGCAAGGCCTATTCGGCAGCGATCATCAAGGGCCGCCCCTACAAGGGCAAGGATGAACTGGTGCAGAAGAACATCGTCCCGCAGGCGACCTACGACAAGATCAAGGACAAGGTCATCGCCAAGCAGAAGTGAGTTCGGCTTTCCCGTCTCGCAAGCCCGAGCTCATGAAAACGCATCGGCGCACCGCGCCGGTGCGTTTTCATTTCACCCCTTGCTCACATCGCCCTCCGCCGCCTCGCTCGCTTCCAGCGACGCCGGCTCGAGATGGTAGCGCTTGGTCAGCGGCATCTGCGCGATCGCAAACAGCATGGTCAGCGGGATCACGCCGAACGCCTTGAACGCGACCCAGAAATCGGTGCTCTGGGTGCGCCAGATGATCTCGTTCAGGATCGCCATGGCGAAAAAGAACAGCGCCCAGCGCGCCGTGAGGATGCGCCAGCCGTGCGGCGTCAGGTTGAACATCTGATCGAACATGATCGCGATGAAGGAGCGGCCGAACAATAGCCCGCCGCCGAGGATCGCGGCGAACAGGCCGTAGATGATGGTGGGCTTGACCTTGATGAAGGTCTCGTCGTGCAGCACCAGGGTCAGCGTGCCGAACACGATGACGACCACGCCGGTGACCAGCGCCATCAGCGGCACATGCCGCGTCACCACGTACGACGCGACGATCGCGGCTACGATCGACACCATGAAGACGCCGGTAGCGACGAACAGGCCGAACTTGGCGTTGGCGCCGAAGAAAACCAGCAGCGGACCGAGCTCGGTCGCGAGCTTGAACAAGGGATGCGGCGTGGTTTTGTCCATCATTCAATTCCTGCAATCGCCTGGGCGAAATCCCGCGCGGTGAACGGCGCGAGATCGTCGACGCCTTCGCCGACGCCGATGAAATGCACCGGCAGTTTGTGCTTTTCGGCCAGCGCCACCAGGATGCCGCCGCGCGCGGTGCCGTCGAGCTTTGTCATCACGAGGCCCGTAACGCCAGCGGTACGGTGAAACGCCTCGACTTGCGACAGCGCATTTTGTCCCACGGTGGCGTCGAGCACCAGCAGCACCGCGTGGGGCGCCGACGCATCGACCTTCTTGATGACGCGGACGACTTTTTCAAGCTCGTTCATCAGTTCCGCCTTGTTCTGCAGCCGTCCGGCGGTGTCGACCAGCAGCACGTCGAGCTTCCCCTCCCGCGCTGCGGTCAGCGCGTTGAAGGCAAGGCTCGCGGAATCCGAGCCCTGCGCGCCCGCAATGACCGGCGAGTTGGTGCGCTCGCCCCAGATCTTCAACTGCTCGATGGCGGCGGCGCGAAAGGTATCTCCGGCCGCCAGCATCACCTTGCGGCCTTCAGCGGAAAGTTTTGCCGCAAGCTTGCCGATGGTGGTGGTCTTGCCGGAGCCGTTAACGCCGACCACGAGCACCACGAACGGCTTTTGCGTCCCGTCGATGACGAGCGGCTTCGCCACTGGCGCAAGCACTTTCTCGACTTCGGTCGCGACCACCGATTTCACGTCATCGGCGGTGATCGCCTTGTCGTAACGGCCATGGCCTACGGCCGCCGAGATGCGCGCCGCCACTTCCGTTCCCAGGTCGGCGCGCAGCAGCACGTCCTCGATATCCTCGAGCATCGCGCGGTCGAGCTTGCGCTTGGTGACGAGGTCGGCCACCGCCGTCCCGAGCGAACTCGAGGTGCGCTTCAGTCCGCTGGACAGCCGCCGCCACCAGCTCAGTTTTGTCTTTTCAGGAGTGGTATCGCTCATGCGGGGTGTGTTAGCGGTTTCGCGCCATGAGCGAAAGTCTCGAACGCTTGACCGAAGTTCCCGAATTGACCGCGGAGGAAATCCAGGCCCGCGTGCTCCATCGCGACGGGCTGATGCTGGTGATCGACAAGCCCGCCGGCCTGCCGGTGCATCGCGGCCCCAAGGGCGGCGCCAACCTGGAATCCTCGTTCGACGCGCTCCGATTCGGGCTGCCGCGTTCCCCGGTGCTCGCCCACCGGCTCGACCGTGATACTTCCGGCTGCCTCGTATTGGGACGCCATCGCAAGGCGACGGCGTCGCTCGGCCTGCTGTTCAAGCATGGCAAAATCTCAAAAACCTATTGGGCGGTGGTCGAAGGCGGCCCGGTCGAGGACGAGGGCACCATCGATATGGCGCTCGGCCGCCTCAATGCCGAACGCGGCTGGTGGCAGAAGCCGGATCCGGAAGGGCAGAAGGCGGTCACCAACTGGAAAGTGCTGGGGCGCGGCGACGGTCTCAGCTGGCTCGCGCTGGAGCCCGTCACCGGCCGCACCCATCAATTGCGGGTGCACTCAGCGGCCATGGGCTGGCCGATCGTCGGCGACAATATCTACGGCAACGGCCCCCGCTTCGGTGAGCCGACCCTGCATCTGCATTCCCGCGAGATCGTCATCCCGATATCCCGGAACAAGGACCCGGTCCGCGTGGTGGCGCCGGCGCCGGCACATTTGCAGGAACGGCTCAGGGCTTGCGGATGGAATGGGGAGTAAAGTAGCGTCGTTCTTTTCTTACCCTCTCCCCTTGTGGGAGAGGGTGGCCGCGACGCGAAGCGGCGCGGAGAAGAAAGAGCCGCTGTCACACCATCAACCGCGCGCCGTCATTCCCGGTAATTCTGAGCGATCGCACCGCGCCGGGCGTCTCACCACTGATCGCCACAGGCACAAAATGTTCGGTGCGGCCCTGCGTGGCGCTCTCGATCAGCACCTGCCGCGTATGGCCCAGCTCAGATGCCAGCCGCCGTTGCAACGCGACCTCGCCGGTCGCGCGCAGCCGCTTGGCGCGTTCGCGAATCTCGTTTCCCTCGACCTGCGGCATCCGCGCTGCCGGCGTGCCCGGCCGCGGCGAATAGGGAAACACGTGCAGGAACGTGAGGCCGCACTCGTCAACCAGATCGAGCGAGCGTGCGAACATCTCTACGGTCTCGGTCGGAAAGCCCGCGATGATATCGGCGCCGAGCGCAATGTCCGGCCGCAGCCGCCGCACCTGCGCGCAGAAATCGATGGCATCTTTTCGGGAATGCCGCCGCTTCATCCGCTTCAGAATCAGATCATCGCCGGATTGCAGCGACAGATGCAGATGCGGCATCAGCCGTTCATCATCGGCGATCGCATCGAGCAGATCGCGGTCCGCCTCGATGGAATCGATAGATGAAATCCGCAACCGCTGTAATTCCGGCACATGCCGCAGGATCTGTTTGGTCAGCTGGCCGAGTTTTGGGGCGCCCGGCAGGTCGGCGCCGTAGCTGGTGAGGTCGACGCCGGTCAGCACGATTTCGGCATGGCCGCGCTCGACCAGCGCGCGGACCTGCTCGACCACCGCACCCATTGGCACCGAACGCGAATTGCCGCGGCCATAGGGGATGATGCAGAAGGTGCAGCGGTGGTCGCAGCCGTTCTGCACCTGCACGAACACCCGGGGCCAACCCTTCTGGAATCCTTCCACCAGATGCGGCGCCATCTCCTTGACGGCCATGATGTCGGCGACCGCGATCTTTTCGCTGGCCTCGACGCCAAATCCCGCCGCGCCATCGAACGCGGCACGCGCCGCGCGCCAGGCTTCACCGCGCATCTTGTCGTCATTGCCGAGCACGCGATCGACCTCGGCCATACCGGCGAACATCTCCGGTTGGGTCTGCGCCGCGCAGCCGGTGACCACGATGCGCGTTTCCGGCCGCTCGCGCTTGATCCGGCGGATCGACTGCCGCGCCTGCGCCACGGCTTCGTTGGTCACCGCGCAGCTATTGATGACGATGGTGTCGGTAAGCCCGGCACCCCCTGCCTCGCGCAAAATCACCTCGGATTCGAAGGCGTTGAGGCGGCAGCCGAAGGTGACGATCTCGACACTCATCTTACGCGACGGAGGCAAACAGCGCCGGATCGAAGCGGCCTTCATATTCGAAGGTCGCGGTGCCCGTCATCAGCACGTGGTCGTCGCCTTCGCGCCACTCGATACTGAGGTCGCCGCCGGGCAGCGTGATCTGCACAATGCGGTTGGCGCGCCTCAGCCGCGCCGCCGCCACCGCGGTGGCGCAGGCGGCCGAGCCGCAGGCCTTTGTCAGCCCAGCCCCGCGCTCCCAGGTGCGGATCGTGATGTGATCGCGATCGACGATATGCGCGAGCGTAATATTGGCACGCTCCGGAAAGATCGGGTGATTTTCCAACAGCGGCCCGAAGCGTGCGAGATCGTAGGCGTTGACATCATCGACCCAGAAAATCGCGTGCGGATTGCCCATGCTGACCGCCGACGGCGTGTGCAAAATCGGCGCGTCGATCGGGCCGATCTGCAGCTCGATCGAGCGGGTGTCGCGAAACTCCTCGGCCAGCGGAATATCCCTCCAGCCGAATTTCGGCGGGCCCATGTCGACGGTATAGAGGTCGCTCGACGGACCCTGCCAGCAATTCAGCAGGCCGGCCTTGGTCTCAAACGTGACGGCGGTCTGGCCGGTCGCTTCGAACAGCCGGCGCACGACACAACGCATGCCGTTGCCGCAGGCACCGGCCTCGGAGCCGTCATTGTTGTAGATGCGGATAAAGGCCTCGGTGCCGTTGAGGCGCGGCGGCTGCAGCACCATTAGCTGGTCGTAATGCACGCCGGCGGGCGAGGCAACCGCGCGCGCTTCCTCCGGCGTAACCACGGCCACCGAATCGCGCAGATCGACCACCACAATTTCGTTGCCGATGCCGTTCATCTTGGCAAAGCTATGGTTGGCAAGCGCGCTCATGGAATTTCCCGAATGATGCCCGTCTTATATGGCGAATGACGGCGGATTGGCCAGTGTGGTGAATCTGTGTCGACGCCCCCTGCCGGGAACGAACCCCCATGACATATCTGTCATGGGACGAAAGCCGCGCTTGCGTGTTAGCATGGTAACAACCTCGCCGAGGTGGACCGCGACACCGGGCGAGCCCGCTACCATTGAATTTAGGGCTTTGGAGAATACCGAATGAATGGCCGCCGCTGGTTTAGCCTCGTCATGGTCGCGCTGATCCCGATAGCTGCGATTTCGTTGGCCCTGGGCAATGCGCTGGCACAATCGCCGGCGCCGTCGGCCTCTCCGGCGACGCCTGCCGCGTCGGCAACGTCCGCGCCGGCGCCCGCGGCCACCCCTGCTCCGGCCGCCAGCCCGTCGGCGCCGCCCGCCGCCGCGGAGACCCCGGCGACGCCACCCCCGGTGGTCGCGCCGGTGCAGACCGCCGATCCCTTCGGCCAGGAAATCACGCTGGAGTCGAAAACGGTGGTCGTCCTCAAGGGCAATGCCAACTGGGATTCGGCATTCGACACCCTGATCGATTCGTTCAAGTCGCTGTCAGGGCTGCTCGACAAGCAGGGCATCAAGCCGTCCGGCAACTCAATGATCGTCTACACTTCCACCGACGATACCGGCTTCACCTTCCTGGCTGAAATTCCGGTCGATCAGGAACCGAAAAACCTGACCAAGGCCATGAGCATGGGCAAATCGCCCGAGGGCAAGGCGCTGAAATTCGTCCATCGCGGCTCCTACGACAACATGGACAACACCTATGAGGCCATCACCAATCACCTCGACGACAAGAAGCTCGAGGCCAAGGACACGTTCATCGAGGAATACATCACCGATCCCCTGAAGACCGCGGAAGACAAGCTGGTCATCAACGTCTACGTGCCCCTGAAATGAGGCTTATGAAACAACGCACCCTGCTCGCCGCCGCTATCGGCGCCGCCCTCGTTGCAGCTCCCGCGCTGGCGCAGACCATGCCGCCGCCGATGATCACCGTCAGCGGCGAGGCCACCATTTCCGTGCCGCCGGATCAGGCGGAGATCGAGGCTGGCGTCACCTCGGACGCCAAGACCGCGCGCGAGGCGTCCGAGGCCAATAACGCGGCGATGGGCAAGCTGCTACTCGCCCTCAAGGCCGCCAACGTCGAGCCGAAGGATATCCAGACATCGCGGCTGTCGCTGCAGCCGCAATACGCGCCGAACCGCTCCGGACCATCTCCCGTCGTCGGCTACCAGGCCAGCAATCGCGTCACGGTCCGGCTGCACGACATCCCGAAGGTCGCGAGCACCATCGATGTCCTGGTGGGCGCCGGCGCGACCAATGTCAGCGGCATCGGTTTCTCGATCTCCAACGCGTCGAAGCTTCTGGATGACGCCCGCGGGCAGGCAGTCGCCGACGCCCGCCGCAAGGCCGAGATCTACGCCAAGGCCGCTGGCGTCACGCTTGGCGCGCCGCTCGGCATCTCCGAGGAGGGCGCCCCGGGCCCGATGCCCTACCGCAAGATGGCCGTCGGCATGGCGGTGTCCCCAACACCGGTCGCACAGGGCGAGGAGACGCTGCAGGTGACCGTCAGCGTGTCCTGGGCGATCAAGCAAGCAGGACAGTAATCCGTCTACTCCCCCCGCCCCGCTCCTGCGGGGAGAGGCTAGAGTTCAAACACCTGCCCCGGCCTGAGCGCGACAAAGCGCTCGCGTGGAATCCCGGCATCGTCCAGCGCAGCATGCAGCGCGACGAGCGGCGCGTCGATCGCTTCGTCGGTCAGTTGGAACGTGCCGTGGTGATGCGCCAGCGCAGCCTGCGCGCCACAATCTTCAAGCGCCTTCACGGCATCCGACGGATTCATGTGCTGATCGCGCATGAACCAGCGCGGCTCATAGGCACCGATCGGCAGGATCGCCAGCCGCAGCGGGCCGTGCGCCTGCCCGACATCGCGAAAATGCTTGCCGCTGCCGTAACCGGAATCGCAGACGATGTAGATCTTGCCGGCCGGCGTCTCCAGCACAAAGCTTGCCCACAGCGCTTCGTTGCGATCGAACAGTCCGCGCGCCGTCCAGTGCCGGGTCGGCACCAGCGTCACCGCGACGCCGCCCCCAAGTTCGATGCGGTCGTGCCAGTCGAAGGCTTCGGCCTTTACCGCGCCGTCGGCGTTTCGCATGACGACGTCGTTGCCAAGCGGCGTGATCACGCGCGGAGAGAATTTTGCCGAGAGTTTCGACAACGTCGCGATATCGAGATGATCGTAATGACCGTGCGACACCAGGGTGACGTCGATCGGAGGCAACGCGTCGAAAGCAATGCCGGGGTCGTTGCGCCGCTTCGGTCCGGCCCAGCGAACCGGCGATGCGCGTTCCGACCACACCGGGTCGATCAGGATGTTCAGCCCTGCGGTCTGAACCAGCCAGCTGACGTGACCGACAAACGACAGCCGCACCTTGCCGCCGTCGACGCGCGCCGGCGGGGCATCCGCATGCGGGCTCGGCGCCCATTTGGGCCAGGCCTGCCGCTGCCGGCCCCGACCGAACTGCCAGCGCAGCACCTCAGCCAGAGATTTCGGCGGCGCGCCATCGGGATCGAAAAACTGCTTGCCGTCGAAATGATCGGAAACAGGTCCGGAATGGGTTTTCTTGAAGGACGTCATGGCCTGATAGGCAATAAATATGTCTGCTTTTGCAAGGGGGTAGGCGGGCCGTCAGGCTTCACGAAAACGCCAGCAGGCAGCGACTTTCCTTGACTTTTTGGGCCTGCGGGGGTTTAACGCCCGCAATCAATCGGAAAGATGTTCTTTTCGACCCGCCGCCCGGTCCCTGAGGCCGGAGGTCAACGTCCGACAGCGCGATGCGCCCTCGGGCGCAAAATTGTTTGGTTTATGGGCTCGGCAGCATGCCGAGATACAAAGGTCGTCATCACCCGCGAAAGCGGGTGATCCAGTATCCCAGAGCAGTTCGCTTAAGCCGAGGAGCCGCGGCGTACTGGATACCCCGCTTTCGCGGGGCATGACGGCGGTGAGTGACGCAGCGCCTGCAACAGGCAAGGGACAACGGACGTGTTCGACAATCTGTCGGAAAAGCTTGGTGGCATCCTCGATCGGCTGACGGGGCGCGGTTCGCTCAGCGAGACCGACGTCGATGCCGCGATGCGCGAGGTGCGCCGCGCGCTGCTCGAGGCCGACGTCTCGCTCGACGTCGTCCGCGGCTTTACCGATCGCGTCCGCGAGCAGGCGGTCGGAGCTACCGTCGTCAAGTCGGTGACGCCAGGCCAGATGGTGGTCAAGATCGTCCACGACGAACTGGTCGCCACGCTGGGCTCCGACGGCCAGACCATCGACCTCAACGCGGTGCCGCCGGTCGCGATCATGATGGTCGGCCTGCAGGGCTCCGGCAAAACCACCACCACGGCAAAACTCGCCCGCCGCCTGACCCAGCGCGACAAGCGCAAGGTGCTGATGGCCTCGCTCGACATCTATCGCCCTGCCGCGATGGAACAACTCGCGGTGCTGGGCCGCGATCTCGATATCCAGACCTTGCCGATCGTTGCCGGCCAGAAGCCGGCGCAAATCGCAAAACGCGCGCTGGAGGCCGCCAAACTCGGCGGCTACGACGTGGTGCTGCTCGACACCGCCGGCCGCACCACGCTCGACGAAGAGATGATGACGGAAGCCGCGGAGATCAAAGCGGCGGCCAATCCGCATGAAGTGCTGCTGGTTGCGGACGCCCTGACCGGCCAGGACGCGGTGAACCTCGCGCGTTCGTTCGACCAGCGAGTCGGGCTGACCGGCATCGTGCTGACGCGGGTCGACGGCGACGGCCGTGGCGGCGCCGCGCTGTCGATGCGCGCGGTCACGGGCAAGCCGATCAAGCTGATCGGCACCGGTGAAAAGACCGACGCGCTGGAGGATTTCCACCCCAGCCGGATCGCCGGCCGCATCCTCGGCATGGGCGACGTGGTGTCGCTGGTCGAGAAGGCCGCGGCCAACATCGACGCCGAGAAAGCCGCGCGCACCGCCGAACGGATGCGCAAGGGTCAGTTCGACCTCACTGACATGCGCGAACAATTGTTGCAGATGGCCAATATGGGGGGCATCAGCGGGCTGATGGGTATGATGCCCGGCATCGCGAAAATGAAAAATCAGATCGCGAACGCGGGGATCGACGACAAGATTCTAAAACGCCAGGTCGCGCTGATCGATTCGATGACGCGGCAGGAGCGCAAGCACCCCGACATCCTCAAGGCCAGCCGCAAGAAGCGCATCGCCGCGGGCGCCGGCGGCAAGGTCGAGGACCTCAACAAGCTCCTGAAGATGCACCGCAACATGGCCGACATGATGAAGGCCATGGGCTCCGGCAAGCGCGGCCCGATGGCCGGCATCGCGCAGGCGATGGGCTTTGGCGGCGGCGGCATGCCGTCGCCCGAGCAGATGAAGGCGCTCGCCGAGAAAATGCCGGGTGGTGCGGGCCCCGGCGGCATGCCCGCGCTGCCGAAGGATCTTCCGGCCGGCTTGCGGCAGGGTCTGCCCAATTTACCCGGCCTCACTGGCCTCAGCGGCAAGCCGAACCTGCCGGGCCTCGGCGGCTTCCCCGGCCTCGGCAAGAAGAAATAACCGCGATCCATTCACTTAGCATTCGAACAGACACCTCAAAGGAGAACCATATGTCAGTCGTTATCCGCCTCGCTCGCGCAGGCACCAAGAAGCGCCCGGTCTATCACGTCGTCGTCGCCGACTCGCGCTTTCCCCGCGACGGCCGCTTCATCGAGCGTCTCGGCCATTTCAATCCGCTGCTGCCGAAGGACAACGCCGAACGGCTGAAGCTCGACATGGACAAGGTCAAGGCCTGGCTCGCCAAGGGCGCGCAGCCGTCGGATCGCGTGACGCGCTTCCTCGATGCCGCCGGCGTCGTCAAGCGTGCCGCCCGCAACAATCCGGAAAAGGCCGTGCCGCGCAAGGAGCGCAAGGCGCAGGCCGAAGCCGCCGGCAAGACGGCTTAAAGCGTAACGGCGCGCGACGGTGGCAGCACCGATTTGCGTCGCCCGGATCGGCGCCGCGCATGGCGTGCGCGGCGCGGTGAAGCTGTGGACGTTTACGGAAGACCCGCTGGCGGTGCAGGCCTACGGGCCTTTGACGACCAAAGACGGCGCGCGCCAGTTCGAACTGACGAGCGCGCGCGAAGCCAAAGGCCATCTGGTCGCGACGCTGAAGGGCATTTCGACCCGCGAGGAAGCCGAGCGCCTCAACGGCATCGAGCTCTATATCGCGAGGGAAAAACTGCCCGCGACCGACGAGGATGAATATTACCACGCCGATTTGATCGGGCTTGCGGCGGTGAATGCCGCCAACGAACCGCTCGGCCGCGTCATCGCGATCCACAATTTCGGCGCCGGCGATATCATCGAGATCGCGCCGCCCGGGGGCGCGACCCTGCTGCTGCCGTTCACCAATGCGGTGGTGCCGTCAGTCGATATCACGGGCGGGCGCGTGGTGATCGAATTGCCCCCGGAGATCGAGGGCGACGACCCCTCCAGCGCGGACGCCTGAGCATGGCCGCCGAGATGAAGACTTCTGAAGCCAGGATTTGGCGAGCCACCGTCCTCACTTTGTTCCCCGAGATGTTCCCGGGTCCGCTCGGCGTCAGCCTCGCCGGCAAGGCGCTGGCGTCGGGCCTGTGGGCGCTGGAGGCGCGCGATATCAGGGACTCGGCCACTGACCGCCACCGCAGCGTCGACGATACGCCGGCCGGCGGCGGGCCCGGCATGGTGCTGCGCGCCGACGTGCTGGCGGCCGCCATCGACGCCGCGGATAGCGTCGCCGACCGTCCAGAGGATCGGCCAAGGGATCGGCCAAGGCTGCTGATGAGCCCCCGGGGTCGGCCATTGACTCAGTCGCGGGTCAAGGAGCTCGCCGCCGGGCCAGGCCCGCTGATCGTCTGCGGGCGGTTCGAGGGCATCGACCAGCGGGCGATCGAGGCCCGCCGGCTCGAGGAGATTTCGATCGGCGATTACGTGCTGTCCGGGGGCGAGATCGCCGCCATGGCTGTGATCGACGCCTGCGTCCGGCTGCTGCCTGGGGTGATGGGAAAGCCCGCTTCCGGCACGGAGGAGAGCTTTTCGGACGGACTACTGGAATACCCGCAATTCACCCGACCGCAGGAGTTCGAGGGCCGGCCGATCCCGGAGATCCTGCTGTCCGGCGACCACGCCAAGGTCTCCGCCTGGCGGCAGGCCGAAGCCGAGGCCCTGACCCGGGCGCGGCGGCCCGATCTATGGGCCGCGAGGCAAGTCCAACCAGGACCTGGCCAAAATCGCCCAAAAAACACGACGGAAGGGTGACAAGCCGCCGCCTTTGCCGTATACGAGCGCCAAATCCGCGCACCGAGCATTTTCCGGCAGAGTGGCATTCCGGTTTGCCGCCAGAAAATGCTCGAATTAATTGAACTGCGCGTATTCTTTCCGCAAAACCGGTGCCGACTTTTGCGGAATACGCGCTACAGGATAAACGAACACCCGCGCAGCCCGCGCTCTTCACGGCTGGGGCGCGACGCCGATGGAGATTTTGCGATGAACCTTATTCAAGAGCTCGAAAAAGAGCAGTTCGACAAACTGGCCGCCACCAAGACCATTCCGGAATTTGGCCCCGGCGATACCGTGATCGTCAACGTCAAGGTGGTCGAAGGCGACCGCTCGCGCGTTCAGGCCTATGAGGGCGTCTGCATTGGCCGTTCCGGCGGCGGGCTCAACGAGAGCTTTACGGTGCGCAAGATTTCCTACGGCGAGGGCGTGGAACGCGTATTCCCGGTGATGTCCCCGATGATCGACTCGATCACGGTGGTGCGCCGCGGCAAGGTGCGCCGCGCCAAGCTGTATTACCTGCGCAATCTGCGCGGCAAGTCGGCCCGCATCGTCGAGAAGAAGACGGACCGCCCGGCCGCTGTCGGCGAGTAATCCTGGCGCATAATGGATTTGATGAAAAGCGCGGGCTCAACCCCGCGCTTTTTTGTTGCGACATACCTATCTAGCTAACGATCGATTGTCGCGATGGCCGGCGCCGTGGTAGAAAATCCAATGGTTCCAGATCAAACCAGCATTGCTTGCCAAATCGTCTCACGGATCGTGATCGACGATCGCAGCCGCCTGCCCGGCCGCTTCTTCGGACGATTCGCGACCTCGGCGACATCGGAACTTTCGCGCGCGCTTTGATCGCCGCGCCGGCATCTCGATTGTTTCGCGCCTAACCGCGCTTCCCTGCTCACGCAAAATCATTTTGAGGGCTCACGCTCATGTCCAAACCCACCACGCTGTACGACAAGATCTGGAACGATCATCTGGTGCACGAAGCCGATGACGGCACCTGCCTGCTCTATATCGATCGCCATCTGGTCCACGAGGTGACCTCGCCGCAGGCCTTCGAAGGGCTGCGCGCGACGGGGCGCAAGGTTCACGCGCCGGAGAAGACGCTGGCCGTGGTCGACCACAACATACCCACCACCGACCGCTCCAAACCCAATCCCGATCCCGAGAGCATCGAGCAGATGCGGGTGATGGCGGCGAATGCCAAGGAGTTCGGCATCGAGTATTACAACGAGTTCGACAAGCGTCAGGGCATCGTCCACGTGATCGGCCCCGAGCAGGGCTTTACCTTGCCCGGCACCACCATCGTCTGCGGCGACAGCCATACCTCCACGCATGGCGCGTTCGGCGCGCTGGCGCACGGCATCGGCACCTCCGAAGTCGAACACGTGCTGGCGACGCAAACCCTGATCCAGAAGAAGGCCAAGAACATGCGCGCGGTCGTCGACGGCAAATTGCCCGACGGCGTCACCGGCAAGGATATCATCCTGGCCATCATCGGCGAGATCGGCACCGCCGGCGGCACCGGCTATGTACTGGAATATGCCGGCGATGCGATCCGCGCGCTGTCGATGGAAGGCCGCATGACGGTCTGCAACATGTCGATCGAAGGCGGCGCCCGTGCCGGCCTGGTCGCGCCGGATGAAAAGGCATTTGAATTCCTGAAGGGCCGCCCGAAGGCGCCGAAGGGCGCCAATTGGGACGCGGCGATGCGCTATTGGGAGACGCTGCGCAGCGACGACGGCGCGCATTTCGATCACGAGATCCGGCTGGATGCCGCCAAGCTGCCGCCGATCGTGACCTGGGGCACGTCGCCCGAGGACGTGGTGTCGATCACCGGCTTCGTGCCCGATCCCGAAGAGATTGCCGACGAGGCCAAACGGCTGTCGAAACATCGCGCGCTGAACTACATGGGCCTGAAGGCGGGGACGAAAATCACCGACATCAAGCTCGACCGCGTCTTCATCGGCTCCTGCACCAATGGCCGGATCGAGGATTTGCGCGCGGCGGCGAAGATCGCCGAGGGCAAGACGGTCAACGGCCATGTCAACGCCATGATCGTACCGGGCTCCGGCATCGTGAAGGAGCAGGCGGAAGCCGAAGGCCTCGACAAGATCTTCATCAAGGCCGGCTTCGAATGGCGCGAGCCGGGCTGCTCGATGTGTCTGGCGATGAACCCCGACAAACTGGCCCCGGAAGAGCGCTGCGCCTCGACCTCGAACCGCAATTTCGAGGGTCGCCAGGGATTTAAGGGCCGCACCCACCTGGTCTCGCCGGCCATGGCGGCGGCCGCGGCGATCGCGGGACATTTCGTCGACATCAGGGAGTGGCGGTAAGCCGCTCCCTTGCCTCAACCTCGATGCGTTCCGGAAGCAAGTCGTTAAGGTGTTGTGGGCAGACTAACTCGACGTAGACGCGGCAGGCTTTGGCATCTCGCAGGAGCGAACAATGGCCGAAAAGTCCGAATTCGTCGATATGATCAGCGAAGCGACGCGGCAGAGCCGGCGCCGCATCGTGCGGCGCGTCGTCGATCCCGTGGTCAAGGAAACCTCGCGTCTCAGTCACTGGCCGCCAGACCGGTGGGAGCAGTGGCGCGTGGAGACGCTGACGCCGTGGAAGCTGCGGGCCTGGAAGTTCAAGGATTGGGACCGGGGTTAGCGCGGCAACATTGATGCTTCGCAGATATGGATCAGGCGCCCTTCTGGGCGCCTGATCCATATCTGCCAGTGTTTCGACGCTAATCAATAGCCTCGGAAATGGTGATGCCGGTGGTGGTGGTGGTGGTGCCGCCAGTAGTAGTGATGGTGACGCCAGTGACGGAAGTGACAGACGCGCCGCGGACCGTGGTGGGTCCAGACCACCGGGCAGCGGCGGTGCGCGTAATAATAGGGATAATCATCGTACGGGTAGTAGGACGCGCCATAGAAGAAGCGCCGGTGAAAGTGATGGTGGTGGGCGAACCGGTAGCCGCCGTAGCGGGCGCCGCTATAGCGAAGGCCGCCGCCGTGGAAGACCGGACCGGCGCGAAGCGCGCCGCCATGGAATACGGCGCCGCCGCCGCTGTGGAAGCCGCCACTGTGAAACGCCGGGCCGCCGCCGCCGTGAAACACGGCGCCCCCACCGTGAAAACCGCCGCCGCCGTGGAAGCCGCCGCCACCTCCACCACCGTGGCCACCGCCACCGCCGTGTCCACCACCGCGGACTTCGGTCGTCAGTCCGTCGGAGGCAAGTTTCGCCGTCGGCGCAGCGCCCGGATTGATCAGCGACACCGCCTGCGCGCGCTGTGGAATAGTTGAGAGCGCCAGCATCGCCGCCGCGGCCAGACCCAGGCAACGGACAACGCCGCGCCCGGGATTTGAGATCTTGGTCATGTGCGAGGCCTCCCTGAATTCAGGCAACGAAAGCCTGGGCCATGAAATGGCCTGACTTCGGCGTGTTTATTTGCGATCGCTCCCAACATCAAAATAGAGAGGGGGATGTGAACGCGCCATGAATGTGCGCGCCGCAATTTCGGCGCACGAAGAGAAGGGCGGGAAAAGGTGGGCCTGATTTGGAATAGGGATTGGAGATGACTGTTTATGTGATTGTGCAGCTGAAGATGACCGACCGCGCGGCGTATGATCGCTATCAGGCGCGATTCTTCGACGTGTTCAAGAAATTCGACGGACGCCTGCTCTCGGCGGATGAAAGCCCGGTGGTCGTGGAAGGCGCGTGGGATCGCGACAAGGTGGTGCTCATGTCATTTCCCGACGAGAGCGCGTTTCGCGCCTGGGCGAATTCACCGGAATATCTCGAAATCTCGAAAGACCGCAAAGCCGGCGCGCAAGGCGTCGTACTGCTGGCGAAGGGATTCGCGCTGGCCGCTTAACGAGCGTCGACCGTTACCACCCGAACCCGAACGCAAACGGGAACGGCGCCGGCGCGTAGTACGGTGCATAATACGGATAAGGTCTGTAATAGTAAGGTCGCGCGTAATAATAGGGCCGGTAGTACGGGCGATAGACGTAGCGATAGTGATAATGCCGATAGTGACGCCGCGCGCTGATATCGGTTGCTTGCGACTTTTGCGCCGTAGCCTGGAAGGGCGCCGCAGTCGCTGACTTGATCACGGTCGAACTGCCGAACATCAGGGTGACCGCCAGCAAGGCTGGGCCGAACCATCTGGTCATGAAAGCCTCCTCCGTTGTTTAGCTCATCAACGCTCGGCCTGCGCGCAGGTTTCAGGCCGGCACAGCAAGTCGCACGAGAAACAGGTCACATCGCAACCTTCGTTCAATCTGCGGCATTCGATGCCTTTGATCGCAAGCTGCATTGACCTGCATCAAACGTACGGATGATGGCCAGCCGGAACAAAATTTGCGCTCGAGATTTTCCGGACCGGCGTAGGCGGGCGCGGCGCTGATCGGCGCGGCGGCGTTTCCACCGATATCCCGCCACCGTAGCTCGCTGAACTAGCCGGGCCGCCAGAAACAGTTCATGCGCGGCACGATCACCGTGCCGCTCGGCCGGTATTCCTGCACGTAAGTGGCGTTGCAGTCGCGCACCGCGTTGCGGCCGGGATAATAGCGGGGATAGACGTCGTTCGGATTGGAGTCGTAATAGGGCTGGACGCGCAGGCGGGTCGGTGGCCGCCGCACCCGCTGCTGCGCGGAGATATCGGTGGCGGCAGGCTGTACCGCCGGTGCGGTTCGCAATCCCTGCGGAAGCGCGTCTTGCGCGCTCGCCGGCAACGAAAAAACGCCTGCCAAAACGACCCATATTGCCGCCGTCCGGATCCGCATCATCGCGCCCACCATCGACCTGTTTACCGGCCGCAACGTCTCCGATTGCCGCGCCAAGGTCAACTGCGCCCTTCGAAATCGCATGCATGAGCACGGAACCCGCGCTAAAATTCCAAAAATGTGGCGAACCGCGAAAACACCCTCCCTGGCCGAGATGGAAGCCATGGCGCACGACGTCTTCGGGCGCCTGCCAAGAACCTTTCGCGACCTGTGCGAGGGCGTGATCATTCGCGTCGACGATTTTCCGACCGACGAGGTGCTCGACGAGATGAGGTGCGAGAGCGAGTTCGACCTGCTCGGCCTGTTCCAGGGCGTGGGCCTGCCGCACCAAAGCAATGACGATATCGCCCGGCTGCCCAACATGATCTGGCTCTACCGCCGGCCGATCCTGGATTACTGGGCGGAACATGACGAGGCGCTGGGCCATATCGTTCGCCACGTGCTGATTCACGAGATCGGCCATCATTTCGGGCTTTCCGACGAGGATATGGAGGCGATCGAGGCCGACGAGTAGCGTCCTTCAGCGGCGCATATCCCATTGGCCTGGCCGGTATCCACCCTCGGACATCCGAAGGCGAGCTTTTGCGGAATACGCGCTCGGCGATTTTGGCCTTTGAGGCCGGCCGCATTCGCGATAAACCACACCGGTAAGACGTTTTTCCCCAATCCCTAGCTAGAAATGCGATCCGATGGACAAGTTCACCACGCTGGAAGGCGTCGCGGCGCCGCTGAAGATCATCAATGTCGACACCGACATGGTCATCCCCAAGCAGTACCTGAAAACCATCAAGCGCACCGGCCTCGGCAAGGGCCTGTTCTCCGAACAGCGCTACAAGGACGACGGCAGCGAGAACCCGGATTTCATCCTCAACAAGCCGGCCTATCGCAACGCCAAGATCCTGGTCGCGGGCGACAATTTCGGCTGCGGGTCGAGTCGCGAGCACGCGCCCTGGGCGCTGCTGGATTTCGGCATCCGCTGCGTGATCTCGACCTCGTTCGGCGATATCTTCTACAACAACTGTTTCAAGAACGGCATTCTGCCGATCCGCGTCACCCAGGAAGACCTCGACAAATTGTTCGACGACGCCGAACGCGGCGCCAATGCGACGCTGACTATCGACCTCGCCAACCAGGAAATCCGCGGTCCCGACGGCGGCACGGTGAAATTCGAGATCGATCCGTTCCGCAAGCATTGCCTGATGAACGGCCTCGACGATATCGGCCTCACCATGGAGAAAAAGGCCTCGATCGACAGCTACGAAGCGAAGGCCAGGACCGAACGCGCCTGGGCCTGATCCGACGATCATTGCCTCGGATGGAAAGTGACGCGTATGCGGCCCGACGTGGTCACCTTTTGGCACGGTCCGCTCGATGCGCTGCGGCTGACGTGCCTGCGATCGCAGGTCGCCGCCGGCCATAAGGTCACCGTCTACAGTTTCGATCCGCTTCCGGGATTGCCCGACGGTGTCGGCAACGCCGAAGCCGAGGCGATCCTGCCGCACGCCTTCTCGGAAAAATTGCGTCCGCCGCAGCCGGACGGCAGCTGGCGCGACTGGACCATTCTGCAATTTTCCGATTTTTTCCGGATGCGGCTGATGGCCGAGCGCGCCGGCCTGTGGCTCGACGCCGACGTGCTGCTGCTCAAACCGGTCGAGATCGATTTGACCAAGCCCTATTTCGCCTGGGAGCGGCCGCGCCAGTTGGGCAATTCCGTGCTCTATCTGCCGTCCGACGACGCAATCGTCTTGGCGTTCGAGAGCCTGATCGAGCAGGAGGAGTTGACGCCGGACTGGCTGGCGCTGCGGCACCGCCTGACGTTCGCGCTGCGCCGCCTGCGCGGCGGGTCGCGCCGCCTTTCCGACATCCGCGTTGCGATCTACGGACCGGCGGCGCTCACGGCGCTCGCGAGACGGACCGGCGAACTGCATCATGCCCTGCCGAAGAAGTCGTTTTATGCGGTTCACGCCGAGCCAAAACTGTTCTTCGATCCCTCCGATTTTTCAGCCCTGATCGGCGATCCCGGCATCATAGGCTTGCACATTTCTCCCAAAGGCCGCGGCAGCCAGCCGCCCATTCCCGGCAGCCTATACGCCTGGGCGGCAGAACGGTTTGGTTCGCCTTAAGGCTCCCCCCACGGCTGCCGCGAGGTTGATCTACCGCAACAACCCCAACCCCCGTTTGTGCTCCACTGCACCTATTCGGAGGTGTCCCATGACCGCCCAAACCAAACCATATCCCGTCTTCGACACGCTGGTTACGGCGTTCAGCGACTGGCTGAAGCACCGGCGCGAAATGAATGAGCTGCGCGAGCTCAACACATCGGAATTCGACCGCATTGCCAGCGAACTCAGGGTTTCTCCCGGCGACCTGACCGAACTGGTCCGGCAGGGTCCGCATGCCGCGGACGAACTGCCGCAAATGCTCAAGGCGCTCGGGATCGACGAAGAGGCGCTTGCCCGGACCCAGCCCTTGGTGCTGCGCGACATGGAGCGGGTCTGCGCGTTGTGTCACCACAAGGGTGAATGCGTCCGCGACTTCGCCGCCGGCTCCGCCGCCGAACATTACGAGGAATACTGCCCCAACGCGCCCACGATCGATGTGCTCGGGCCAGAGGTGCATAAATGAAGATCTCGCGCTCGGCCTGGATTCACATTTCGCTCGCCATCGTCGTTGCGATCGCGGCGCTGTTCCTGATCCGCATGCACAATGCGGGCGGCGCGCTTCTCTAAGTGGCAGGCCGTCGGATGGCCTTAAGTGAGCAAGTGAAAATGTCGCGCTCCAACGGGATCCACGTTGCTTTCGCTGTCGTCATCGCTCTCGTTGCGCCGTTCTTCATCGGCCCGCATCATGCGAGCGGCGCCATCTTGTCGCAAGATAGTGCCGCCGCGGGGCATCGCCTGGCCGAAGCGTGGTGCGGAGAGTGTCACGCCATCGAGGCAACGCCAACGCCGAAAGCAACCGCCGCGCCGGATTTCGCCGCGATAGCCAACCGTCCGTCGACCACGGCGCTTTCGCTAAAGGTGTTCCTTCGGACCAATCATCCGAGTATGCCGAACATCGTCATCACGCCCGATCAAACCGATGATCTCGTGAATTACATCCTCGGTCTGAAACGCAATTAATCCGTCTATTGATGCGCCATCGCCGCGATCGCGTCCGCGATCGCAATCGTGCGCCGTGCCATGTCGGCGTGCAGCCGCTCCACCATCTGGCCATCGAGCGAAATAGCGCCGCGCGAGGCGTTTTCCGGCAGATCGAACGCCGCGATGATCTTCCGGGCGTGCGCGACTTCCTCCGCCGGCGGCGTGAAGATCGCATTGCAGGCCTCGATCTGGCCCGGATGGATCAGCGTCTTGCCGTCGAAGCCGAGATCGCGCGCCTGGGTGCATTCCTGCCCAAAACCGTTGAAATTGCTGAAATCGCTGTAGGGTCCGTCGAGGATGTCGAGGCCGTGGGCGCGCGTGGCGAGGATGCAGTGCGTGATCATGGGGATCATCGCCGCCCGGCCGGGCTGCATTCTGATCCGCGTTTCCCGTGAAATATCATTCGGCCCGAACACGAAACCGGCCAGCCGTGTTTCGGAATCGCGCGAGGCGGCGGCTAACTCCTCGGCATGCAGCACCGCGCGCGCGGTCTCGATCATCGCCCAGACCCTGATCGAAATGTCGGCGTTGATATCGCTGAGGCGATCGGCGATCGCCGTGAGATCCTTCACGCTGGAGACCTTGGGAACCAGGATGCCGTCGGGGCGGGCCTTGCCCGCCATGGTGACGTCGTCGATCCACCATGGCGAATCCAGCGCGTTGACGCGGATCAGGATCTCGCGCTTGCCGAACCCCTTTGCCGCCACGGCCTGCGCGATCTGGTCGCGAGCCAGTGCCTTGGCCTCCGGGGCGACGGAATCCTCGAGGTCGAGGATGAAGCCGTCGGCGGAGAGGTTCCTCGCTTTTTCCAGCGCCCGCGCGTTCGAACCGGGCATGAACAACAGGCTGCGGCGCGGGCGGATCATGGGCTGGTTCCCTTCAATTCCTGAAGTTCTCGCGATAGCATCTCGGCCCGCCGTCCGAAAGACTTGTTCCTGCGCGGCTCATATGGTTAGCAACGCCCATGACGGGATTTCCGCAACATCTGCTGGAGGGCTACCGCACCTTCACCTCGCAACGGCTGCCAACCGAACAGTCGCGCTACCGCGAGCTATCCGAGCGCGGCCAGTCCCCCCAGGTGATGGTGATCGGCTGCTGCGATTCGCGGGTATCGCCGGAGGTGATCTTCGATGCCGGTCCCGGCGAACTGTTTGTGATGCGCAACATCGCCAATCTGGTGCCGGTCTATCAACCCGATAGCGGCGCGCATGGCGTGTCTGCTGCGCTGGAATATGCGGTTACGGTTCTGCGCGTAAAGCACATCGTGGTGCTCGGTCACGCGCAATGCGGCGGCATCCGCGCCTTCATCGACAATATCGAGCCACTGTCGCCCGGCGATTTCATCGGCAAATGGATGGCGATGTTCATCAAGCCGGGCGAGACAGTCTCCCAGCGCGACCACGAAACCATGGCTGATTTCACTGTCCGGATCGAGAAAGCGGCCGTGTTCCGCAGCCTGGAAAACCTGATGACATTTCCCTTCGTCCGGACGCTCGTCGAGCGCGGCGAGTTGCAGCTGCACGGCGCCTATTTCGGCGTCAAGGAGGGCTCGCTGTTCGTGCTCGACCAGGCGGCGAAGGAATTCCATAGCGCGGGGGAGCCGGCAGGCGGATAGCGAGTGGGGAAATCTCCCCCGCTTATTCGCCGCCGTGGTCGCCGCCGCTCCAGCGGTCAGACAGCGCCAGCATGAACGCCGAGAACACGAACACCAGATGTACGCCGACCAGCCATGCCAGCTTCTGGGCGTCGAAGACGGTGTCGATATTCATGAACGCCTTCAGCACCTGAATCGCGGAAATCGCGACGATCGAGGCAAGCAACTTCTGTTTCAGGCCGCCGAAATTGACCTTGGTCATCCAATCCGGCCAGTCCGGATGGCCCCCGGGATCGATCTTCGAGACGAAATTCTCGTAGCCGGAAAACACCACGATCAGGATCAGATTGCCGGTAAGCGAGACGTCGATCAGGCTGAGAACGCCGAGGATGATGTCGGACTCCTTGGAGCCCGGCGCGTGGATGATGAACTCCCACAATATCATGCAGAATTTGAGCAACAGCGCCGCGAGGCTGATGACGAGGCCGAAATAAAACGGCGCCATCAGCCAGCGGCTGTTGAAGATCAGGCTTTCGAAGCCCCGCTCGACGCGCTTCAGCGTCGGGTTAGGCCGATAAGGAGCCGGTTGCTCGGTCATCGGGATTCCGGTTCCTGGCCTCTCACGCCGCCTTTTTCTTGGCGCTGATCAGCTTGCGGTTGATCAGGCATTCGGCGATCTGGATCGCGTTCAGCGCCGCACCCTTGCGCAAATTGTCCGATACGCACCACAGCACGAGGCCGTTGTCCACCGTGGGATCCGCGCGGATGCGGCTGATATAGGTCGCGTCCTCGCCCGCCGCCTCGTAGGGCGTGACGTAGCCGCCGGGTTCGTGCTTGTCGATCACGAGGCATCCCGGCGCATTGCGCAGGATGTCGCGCGCCTCGTCGGGCGAAATCGGATTTTCGAACTCGATGGTGATGGCTTCGGAATGGCCGACGAACACCGGCACCCGCACGCAAGTCGCGGTCAGCTTGATTTTGGGATCAAGAAT
>NZ_JADGRI010000482.1 GCF_017881085.1 Bradyrhizobium sp. | reverse complement strand
CATCTCGGCGGCTTCCAGGTGCCGAAATTCATCCGGATCCTCGACGAAATGCCGATGACCGCGACCGGCAAGCTGCGCAAGGTCGAACTGCGCCAGGCTTTTGCCGACCATTTTTTGAAAGAGAGCGCGTGAGGCTCCCCGACATCATCGTCGTCATTCCGGGGCGCGCGAAGCGCGAGCCCGGAATGATGAGTAGGATAAGTTCATGGCTCTGATTGAAAATACCATTGCCCCATCCAGCGCCCCCTACCAGGCCAACCGCGAGGGCATGCTGGTGCTGATTGCGCGGATGCGCGCGCTGGAAGAGCGGGCGCGCGCGGCATCGGCCCTGGCCAAGGACCGCTTTCACAAGCGCGGGCAATTGCTGCCGCGGGAGCGCGTGGCGCTGGTGCTCGATCCCGGCGGGCCCTTCATCGAACTCTCGACGCTCGCCGGTTACCGGTTCGATAATCCCGACGCCGACAAGAGCGTTCCCGGCGGCGGGCTGATCGCCGGCATCGGATTCGTCGCGGGCATCCGCTGCATGGTCAGCGCCAACGATTCCGGCATCGATGCCGGCGCGCTGCAGGCGTACGGCCTCGACAAGACGCTGCGGGTGCAGGAACTGACGCTGGAGAACAAGCTGCCTTACGTGCAACTGGTCGAAAGCGCCGGCGCCAATCTGCTGCGCTACCGCGTCGAGGATTTCGTGCGGGGCGGCAACATCTTCCGCAACCTGGCGCGGCTGTCGGCGGCGGGGCTGCCCGTGGTGACGGTGACGCACGGCTCCTCGACCGCGGGCGGCGCCTACCAGACGGGACTGTCGGATTACATCGTGATGGTGCGCGGCCGCACGCGGGCGTTTCTCGCGGGGCCGCCGCTGCTGAAGGCCGCCACCGGCGAAATCGCCACCGAAGAGGAACTCGGCGGCGCCGAGATGCACACCAGCATTTCGGGCCTCGGCGATTATCTCGCCGAGGACGACCGCGACGCGCTGCGGATCGCCCGCGACATCATGGCCAATCTGGAATGGGACCGGCCGGTTGCGAGTACCGCCACCCATCGTCCGCCGCGGCACGATCCCGAGGACCTGCTCGGCATCATGCCGATGGACCACAAGCGCCCCGTGGACATGCGGCAGGTGATCGCGCGGATCATCGACGATTCCGATTTCACCGAGTTCGGCACCAATTACGGCCCCGCCACCGTATGCGGGCACGCCCGCATCGAGGGCCAGGCGATCGGCATCATCACCAATAACGGCCCGCTCGATCCCGCCGGCGCCAACAAGGCGACGCACTTCATCCAGGCCTGCTGCCAGTCGCGCACGCCACTGCTGTATCTGAACAACACCACCGGCTACATGGTCGGCAAAGCTTATGAAGAAGCAGGAATGATCAAGCACGGCTCGAAGATGATCCAGGCCGTGACTTCGGCCACCGTGCCGCAGATCACGATCTATTGCGGCGCGTCGTTCGGGGCCGGCAATTACGGCATGTGCGGCCGCGGCTTCCATCCGCGCTTCTGCTTCTCCTGGCCAAACGCCAAGACCGCGGTAATGGGCGGCGAGCAGGCCGCCGAGACCATGGCGATCGTGACCGAGGCCGCCGCGATCCGGCGCGGCAAGCCGATCGAGCAGGAAAAGCTCGATGCGATGAAGGCGCAGATCACGGGCGTGTTCGACGGCCAGATGGACGTGTTCGCGACCAGCGCGCGCGTGCTCGATGACGGCGTGATCGATCCGCGCGACACGCGCGCGATCCTGAGCGAGGTGCTGGCGATCTGCCGCGAGGCCGAGGCGCGCACGCCCCAGCGCATGCAGTTCTCGGTGGCCCGGCCATGAGAAACGGGTCGATGAAGGCAAGGCCATTCCACAAGATCCTGATCGCCAATCGAGGCGAGATTAGCTTGCGGATCATGCGGACCGCGCGCCGGCTGGGCTATGGCGTGGTCGCCGTTTATTCCGACGCCGACCGTGATGCGTTGCACGTGCGCGAGGCGGATGAAGCGGTGCGGATCGGCGAGGCGCTGCCGGCGCAATCCTATCTCAATATTGCGGCGATCATCGCAGCGGCGAAATCAAGCGGAGCCGACGCGGTTCATCCCGGCTACGGTTTTCTCGCCGAGAACGAGGATTTTGCCCAGGCCTGCCGCGATGCGGGTCTCGTTTTCATCGGGCCATCGCCCGACGCCATCAAGGCGATGGGCAACAAGGCCGGCGCCAAGGAAATCATGCTGGCCGCCGGCGTGCCCTGCGTCCCCGGCTATCAGGGCGCGGACCAGAGCGACGCAATAATGCTCGCGGAAGCAAAGAAGATCGGCTTTCCCGTCATGATAAAGGCCGTCGCCGGCGGCGGAGGACGCGGCATGCGGCTCGTTCGGGATGCCGCCGCATTTCCCGACGCCCTGCGCAGCGCGCGCTCCGAGGCGAAGGCCGCGTTCGGCGACGCCACCGTGATTCTGGAGCGGGCGATTGTCGATCCCCGCCATATCGAGATCCAGGTGTTCGGCGACGCCCATGGCAACGCGATCCATCTCGGCGAACGCGATTGTTCGGTGCAGCGGCGGCACCAGAAGCTGATCGAGGAAGCGCCGTCGCCGGCCGTCACGCCGGAGTTGCGGGCGCGGATGGGCGCGATTGCGGTCAAGGCGATCAAGTCGATCGGCTATGAGGGCGCCGGCACGCTGGAGTTCCTGCTCGATTCAAGCGGCGAGTTCTATTTCATGGAGATGAACACGCGCCTTCAGGTCGAGCACCCCGTCACCGAGGCCATAACCGGGCTCGATCTGGTCGAACTGCAGTTGCG
>NZ_JADGRI010000481.1 GCF_017881085.1 Bradyrhizobium sp. | reverse complement strand
GGATACGTAAATAGAAGCGTCCAGGTGATGCTGAAACCGAATTGCGCGCCGGCTTGAGAATATGTCGCGATGCCGCTTGGATCGTCATCGGATGCGCCGGTGATAAGGCCAGGCCCCAACACCCGTAGAACCTTATCTTTCAAAGTCAGTGGAGCATAAGCGGCCTTGGCGTCGCTGGTTGTCTTCGAAGATGGTGATGGTTTCATGGAAGAACCCAAAAAAGAAGAATCATTCTAAGCGAACCGCCAATCTTAATCCTTGGAAATCGGCGATGGTCCATGGCGCTAGCTTAACGATTGGAACCCGATCTGCGTAGAGCGCGGAATAACTGCAGTTGGCATGGGTCGAAGTACCCGAGAGTACAACCCGCCTATGGCTTCCCAGTAAACCCGCCGTCTGCTACCGTCCACTCCGTTCCGGAATTCATCGGGGAATACCAGTCAATTAATTTTACCAAGAGGAGACGACCTCATGTCACTTGGAACCATTCTGCTCATCATTATCGTCATCGCGTTGCTCGGCGGCTTTAGCGGGTTGGGTGGCGGGCCCTTTTACGGGACCGGTTACTACGGCGGCGGCGGCCTCGGCCTCGTGCTCGTAATCGTGTTGATCCTGGTATTGCTCGGCAAACTTTGAACTGCCAGTAAATCTTGTTCTTGATCCAGCCCCGCTTCGGCGATGGCACCAACCGATAAAAAGACCGAGGACGTGTCGCCGACAGAAGTGCCGGAGGACCTACCTCTGCCCTCAGATCCGAAAGTCATATTCCTTGGTGGTTTATTCGTCCTCGCGCTGCTGGCGGCAGCTTATGTCGCGAAGGAGATCGTGTTGCCATTTGTCTTTGCTGTCGTTCTCAAGCTCTTGCTACAGCCAGCCTTCCGCATATTGGAGCGGTTGCACGTGCCGCGGATACTCGCGTCCCTCCTGCTGATCCTTGCGCTGTTCGGAACGATCGTCGGTTTGGGTGCGGCCATTTCAGGCCCCGCGCGCACCTGGGCAGCGAAGCTTCCAGAGGGCATTCCTCGGCTTCAGGAGCGACTGAGTTTTATGCGAGAACCGATCGATACACTGCAACGGTTTTTGCAGCAGGTGGAAGATTTTGGAAAAGCCGAACCATCTCCAAATGCCGCCGCGTCGGCGCAAGGCCCAACTCTTCTGTCGAAGCTATTCACGGGGACCCGAAACTTTGCCAGCGGCTTCTTCACGACGGTGCTGTTTCTTTTTTTCCTTCTAGTGTCAGGCGATATCTTCCTGCACCGCCTTGTCGAGATACTGCCGCGATTTAAGGGCAAGCGTCAGGTGGTCGAAATCTCGCAGCAAATCGAAAGCGACATCTCCGCGTATCTGGTCACAATCACGATCATGAACGCGGCAGTAGGTATCGCTACGGCATTGGCGATGTGGCTCACAGGGGTGGGCGACCCAATCCTCTGGGGGACGGTGGCCTTTCTGCTGAACTATGTGCCGATCCTCGGCACTGCTTTAGGCGTGTTGACCTTTCTTCTCGCTGGCCTGTTGACCCATGACGTGCTCTGGCAATCGCTGCTTCCTGCGGGGCTTTATTTTGGATTTCATTTGATCGAGGGTGAGACCGTAACGCCGATGCTTCTGGCCAGACGGTTCACTCTAAATCCCGTCCTCGTCATCATCTCGCTCGCTTTTTGGTTCTGGATGTGGGGCATTCCGGGTGTGATCCTCTCAATGCCCATGTTGGCGATTACTAAGATCATCTGCGACCGTCTTAAACCGCTGGCTGCATTTGGCCACTTCCTTGAGGGTTGATCCCAGCCACCTTCAATGGCCCGGGCTTATTGGACAGCCCCATTTGACGATAACGTATTGCATGGAGAGCAACAGGCGGGAGCACCGGTCCCTCGGCCCTAGAATCGGCGCCCGAGAACCCAGCCGATGAGCGCGGCCACAGCGACGGTGCCGGCGATCTGCTGGCGCGAGCCGTTACGCACGATATCGGCTGCTCCATTCACCGCCTCGTCGGCGGCCTGCGCGACGGCCGAGGTCGATGCTTGCACCGGATCGGCCGCCGCCCGCAACGCACCTTCGGCGCGGACACGCGGCTTGCGCGAGGCGGGCAGAAAGGCGACGGCGAAGAGGACACCGGCCAGCAATGCCGATGTCCCGCCGAGAATGCCGAGCGCCGCGATGGTACCGAGCTTGAGCTCGAGCCAGAGATAGAGTGCGGCGAAGCCGAAGGTGAGTGCCAGCATCGCCGCGAACGCGCCGAACATGGCGAGCACGATCGTGATCGCGGTTTCCCGCGCCAAGCGCTTGACATCAATGCCAACGAGCCGCAGCAGCGTCGCGACCATCAACGGCGGTCTTTCATTATACCGATGAGCATGCCGATTCCGAATGCGCCGATGACGACGCCCAGCGGATTGCGGCGTGCGACGGCCTCGAATTCGGAAAGCAGGGTATTTGCTTGGTCCTTCGCGGCCGATGCGATGTCCCCGCCGATGCCGGTCGCCGCTTCGCCAACCTCCGCCGTCACGGTCTTGGCGAGCTCGGCAACTGTATCCTTCAGGCTGACAACGTCGGCGCTCAGCCGGCGCAGATCAACGGCGATGTCGTCGCGCGCGGAAGCGGCGGCTTCGGAGATGTTCTCCTTCGCCCGCTGCACGTCGTCGCCGATGTGGCCCGTCGCGGATTCCGCGTCCCGCTTGCTTGACCCCGCAGGGCCCTTATCGTCCGCAACTGTTATCGTCACGTCTCCTTTTGACCGACACTTCCCAAATGACTCCCGAACTGGCGTGAATAGTAGAGATTTTC
>NZ_JADGRI010000480.1 GCF_017881085.1 Bradyrhizobium sp. | reverse complement strand
TCGCCCTGCTGCGGCGCATACTCGATGATCAGCGTGGGACCCTGAATACGGTAGTACGCCAGACCACCGTTTTTCGTTGATCCGCTCCAGGCGAAGTAGGTTCTCGGCAGGTTGGCTTTGATTTCCGCCATCTTCGCTGCTGCCGCTTCGTCGTTGAGGATGCCGACCCACTCGTGCACGACGTCGAGCAGCAGAGCCTGCTGATTCGCATCCAAATCCGAGGCGAGGATGCCTTCCGGTTGGATCACTTTTCCGTCGGCGCCGGGCCCGAGCACCAAATCCTGCACTTCATAGTTAAGGATGGCGTGCTTCTGTTGCGCGGCATTCAACGCGTTGATGAGTGCAAAGCCCTTGTCGTTTTCACGGCCGAGGGGTCGAATGGTCTGGCCGTTCAGAATGTACTTCGCCGGCTGGGCGGCCGGCAGGCTGGGCGTCATTACTGTGTTCGGGCCGACCACCGTGACGTTGATCGCGAGATGATGCCCGCCGAATTGAATCATCCAGGCCGCGGTTGCCGACGGGGTTCCGAGGAGCGCAATGTAGTACTCGTCGAGTCCGAAGCGAACGCCGCCGCCGCGTCGGCCTGCCGCCGCGGTACCTGCGCCTCCCTGGCGGCCACCGGTCCGGCCGCCTCCGGCGTTCTTGAGGACCTCATCGCCGTTCATGATGTCGGTGACCTTCTGGTAGCCCTCGCGGCTGAGGGCTGCGGCAACCAGCGCGAGCGCCGCCTCGCGTTGCCGCGACGTCATGTCGCCGAGGCGCAAGCCATTCCGCTGAAAGATTCCCGTGGGAAGGTTGGACCAGCCGGTCCGCTGGCTGCTCGTGAAGCCGAACGTGCATTTGGACCGCTCGGCGTCGGTGAGCGTCACCAGGAACTGGTTGGCCGCCTCGACCACCTTCGCCGTTACGGTTCCCGGCGCCGCGGACTTAACCGATGGCGGCGAACCAGTTCGCTGCTGGGAGCCAACGGCAAGCGGAAACACGAGCGCGAGCAAAATGAGCGCTGGGCGACGCACCGCGGCGGCGAAGGCTACCGGCACGGCGGTCCATTGGCGTCTGTTCATTGTCATAGGCGTACCTCCAGGTGGAGACTATGGGACAACTCAAGATTAACTTCACAGATTCGGTGCAATGGTGTAGTTCCATTTCGGTAGGGTGGCGCTGTGTTTGAGGCTGAGAGAGGAGATCAGGCCCGGGTCCGGTTTGAGGCCGGTCGGATACTCTTTTCGGTCCAGATAGGCAGTCACCACCAAGCCCGTTTGGGTACTGGTAGTGCGAATGAAGTTGAGCATGGTTTCATAGCTGGTCAGTGGCTCGGCGGCCCAGTTCTTCGAGATTTCTGAGAACAGGCGATGCTCGATGGGATTCCATTTGGAAGCGCCGGTGGGATAGTGTGCGATCGTTACCGTGAACCCGAATGCGTTGCACACCTGCGCCTGAAGTTCGGTCTTCCAGACCCAGGAACGGCAACTGTTGCTGCCGCCTGAGTCCGCCAGAACCAGCAACTTGGGAACACGGCCCCAGCGATGCGATCCTTCGCGTTTCCACCAGGTAGCGATGGAGTGGGCGGCGAAGGCTGCGGTATCGTGTGAGATGCCGACGCAGACGGTGCCGCGGTTGTGCGGCGGGTCGTAAATGCCGTAGGAGATGCCGACACCGCTGGCATCGGAGGGGAAGTCGTGATCGTTCACCAGAACGGGCGAGCGATCCCATTTGGCTCCGGTGTTCTTGAAATTGCCGATCAGTTCGCGTTTCTTGCTATCGACGCTGATGAAGGGAAGACCTTGTCGTTCGAAGCGAGTCCGCAGCAAGCAGATATGCTGGAACTGCTGATCGCGGTAGGGGGTGGAATTGGTGGCGATCTGTTTGCGATTGACGCGCAAAGAGAAATCCATTTGGTACAAAAGACGAGCGACAGTGTTGGCCGAGACCGGAATGTCGATCTCTTGCAGAACCTGTGCGATCTTCTCGGTGGTCTTGCGGGTCCACTTCAGCCCGGTGATGGGATCTCCGGCTGTGTCATGCTCCAGAAGAATCTCGATGGCATCGATTATTTCAGGCGTTTTTTTTCCACCGGCTTGCGCCCGCCGCCCGTTCTGCGGGCGCGGTCCACTTCCACGTCCTGAGCTAACAGTTGCTGTCTCCCGCGGGCCACGGTGTGAGGATCAAGATCGAGGAAGTCGGCCAGTTGATGATCGCCACCACGGCCCAGTTTCAGCGACTCCAGTCCGGCATACAATCGGCGTTGCTGCTCGTCCAGCAAGCTGTAGAACAAGAGAATCGAGGCTTTCAATTCGTCCTCGGAGACCGCCAACACGGACGCATCCGGTACAGTGGGGACGGCTTCCACGGTGCGGCGCGTCAGTAGTTGGCCCCGCTGGATGTCACGGTCAGTGGCGGTGTAAAGGTAGAGACCGGAAACCGTCTCGCGAGACACGCGTCGCTGCTGCGTCAACTGATGCAGTGCGTCTTGCACTTCGACGTGCAAGGCGCGCGCCAGTTCATCGGCGAAGACACCACGTGGGGAACGATTGACGAACACTTCGGCAGTGGCCAGCAGCGTGCCGGAGCGCGAGAACCAGACGTCAGCCTGCGACCACAGTCCATGGTCGTCAAAGCGGGCGATTTCGCGGAGCGTATAGAATCGGCCACGATGGGAGTAGCTGCTGAGGTAATCCAGTGGTTTGAGCTTGCGGAAGACGGTGACGTCGACGGGGTTGCCGAGGGCTTGCTTCATTTCGTCGAAGGTGGCGATCTGATTGCGCAGCAGAAGCGCGCGCAGTGCATCGGAGCGG
>NZ_JADGRI010000268.1 GCF_017881085.1 Bradyrhizobium sp. | reverse complement strand
CAGCGGATAGCCCGGCGATTTGCGCGCCATGCCGTCGAATGCGTCGGGCAGGCCGTGACGACAAGATCCTTGCGCCGCTACTTCACCACCGCCGCGGTCTGCCCGAACAACAGCTTGCGTTCTTCCTCGGTGCGGATCGCCGGCTGGCCGAAATTCGGGTTGATCTCCTTGGCCTTGGCGTAGGCGCGCACCGTCGCGGGGCGCTTGCCGATGGTCTCGAGCCAGCGCTTCAGATGCGGGAAGTCGTCGATGTTCTGCTCCTGGTTCTTGTACGGCACGATCCAGGGATAGCTCGCCATGTCCGCGATCGAATAGTCGCCGGCGATGAATTCGCGATCGGACAGCCGCTTGTTGAGCACGCCGTAGAGCCGGTTGGTCTCGTTCACATAGCGGTCGATGGCGTATTTGATCTTCTCCTGGGCGTAATTGCGGAAATGATGGTTCTGCCCGGCCATCGGCCCGAGCCCGCCCATCTGCCAGAACGTCCACTGGATCACATCGTAACGGCCATAGATGTCGGCGGGCAGGAACTTGCCGGTCTTTTCGGCAAGGTACAGCAGCATCGCGCCGGATTCGAAGATCGAGATCGGCTTGGTCCCGCCCTTCGGCTCGTGATCGACCATCGCCGGGATCCGGTTGTTCGGCGCGATCTTCAGAAACTCCGGCTGGAACTGCTCGCCCTTGCCGATATTGATCGGATGAATCTTGTAGAGCAGCCTGGCCTCTTCGAGAAACATCGTGAGCTTGTGGCCGTTCGGCGTGGTCCAGTAATAGAGGTCGATCATGGGGGCTCTCCCGTCCTGCCGGCGTTTCTTCAGCTGCGATCCGAAATGGATGCGATTGCATGAAGTTCACCGCAAAGGGAACCCGAAGTCAATGGTGGAGGTTTCGCGTCGCGTCGAAGTGATCCGTCAACTGACGCGGCCGTGCGCGCGCAGCAGTTTTTCGCCGTCTTCGGTCACCGTCACGATCAAGCCGAAGCCGGCAACGGTTTCGCGCGCGACGTAGCCGCGATCGGCCGCATCTTCCCAAATGGTGAGGCGCGGGCACGACGTCCGCCAGGTCGCGACCACCTCCGAATAGGCCCGCGGCTCCCGCGCGATCCATTCGACGAAATCGAGCACCAGCGGATCCGCGGTCCCGGTCATCGGCTTTCTCCTTTCGTCAATAGGCCAGCGCATCGCTGCGCGCGAGCATCAGCCAGCTTCCGTAGATGATGTAGTAGCCGGCGACGGTGGTGATCAGCCGCCCGGCCCAGGTGCGGAATTGCAGGTCGGTCATCGCCTCGAGAATGCGCCGCGCCAGCGTGGTGCCGGTCATCGACGCCGCCACGGCGACGCCGGCGAGAACGGGATCGAGGGTCGCGGCCTGATCGATGATGCCGCCGAAATAGATCAGCTTCACGAAATGACTGGCGACCTGGCAGGTCGCCTTGGTCGCGACGATGCCGCGGCGATCGAATTTGCCGCCGAGAAAGAAGGTGTCCATCAGCGGCCCGGAGACGCCGGTCATCAGCATCAGCCCCATGCAGATCGAGCCGTAGAAGGTGCCCTGCCAGATGCTCTCGGGATCGGGCCTGAGGTTCGACGGCGTCAGCCGCGCCATGAACGGCGTCACCCCCAGCAGCAACAGCGCCATCGGCTTGTCCGGCACGTAGCGGGTGATCGACCATGCCGCCAGCGCGGCCGTGCATCCGATCAGATAGATCGCGACCGGACGCCACCTGATGTGGCTGCGCCACAAGAGAGCGCGCCAGCCATTGGACGCCATCTGCGTGATCGCGTGCAGCACCATCGCCGAGGGCAGCGGCATCAGGGACAGCAGCACGCCGATCAGGATCAGCCCGCCGGCCATGCCGAACAGGCCGGACAGAAACGCGGTCGCGACCATCAACAGGCCGAGGGCTGCTATCATCAGCGGCGTCATACGAATCTCCCGGCGATATTTCTGCCCTGCTTGGACAGCGCGAACAAACTGAGTTATCTTGGCCTGGCCTCAGGTTTCCTGAGGGTGGCAGGTTATTGGGGTGACATGCGGCGGCTGCTGTTTCTCAACGGCATCAAGGCGTTCGAGGCGGCGGCGCGGACCGGCAGCTTCGCGGCCGCAGGCAGCGAGCTCAACGTGTCGGCGGCGGCGGTGAGCCGGATGGTGCATCTGCTGGAACAGCGGCTCGGCGTCGCGCTGTTCGAGCGCAAGGCCAACCGGCTGGAGATGACGGCGTCGGGCCGCGCCTATCAGAGCGGGCTGACGCCGATCTTCGATGCGCTGGCGAGCCTGACCGCGCAGGTCACCGCGCCCTCCGGCCTCCGCGTGCTGACCATCGGCGTCGGCCCGACCTTCGCGATGAAATGGCTGATCCCGCGGCTGGCGGATTTTCGCAAGGCCGAGCCGGACATCGACGTGCGCATCACCACCGGCGGCGCCGCGGCGCCATTCGGCGACGACTGGAGCTGCGGCATCAAGCTCGGCGACGGCGAATGGCCGGGCCTGGTCGCCGAACCCCTGTTCGCCGCCGATCTGTTGCCGGTATGCGCGCCGCGGCTCGCGGCGCAGCTCAAGCGCGCGAGCGATCTGAAGGGGCCGGCCTTGCTGCGCGTCGCGCATTCGCCCGACGATTGGCCATCCTGGCTGAAGGCCGCAGGTGTCGCGCGGGTGACGGCGCGCGGACCGGAGTTCCAGTATTACGGCCAGGCGCTGCAGGCCGCCGTCGACGGCCTCGGCGTGGCCATGGGCATCCGGCCCTATATCGACGACGATCTCGCCGCCGGACGGCTGGTGGCGCCGTTTGCGCTGTCGGTGCCGAAGGGCATGCGCTGGTATCTGGTCTATCGCAGCTTCCGCACCGATCAGCGCGATTTCGCCGCGTTCCGGCGCTGGATCATCCGCGCCGCCGTGGAACCGGCCGCTCGCGGCAAACCCGCCGGCAGGGTTCGGCGCCAGGCCGGCTGAGCCGGCTGAAGACCTTTGGCTAACACCCTGCAACTCAAGAACAAAGCTGCGCCATTAAAGAAAAGTCGGAGGATGTGAACGAGTTCACATCCATCTTCAGCCGCCCATGGTCTGGTTCATTCCCAATACGCGGAGTCGGGACATGCACTGCGATTATGACGGCTTTAGAATCGAGTCTTTCGAGGCGGGCAAAGGCCTGTGGCACGCCAGGATCCGGCGGGCGGACCTGAAGCCGGTCAGCATCGACGGCGTTTCGTTTTCGACGCTCGAGGTCGGCTTCGCATGGTCGGATCCGGATGCCGCCATCGCGGATGCGAAGGTTCAAATCGATCAGCTCAAGCTCCAGCGATATTCCGGGCAGATGTCGCAAGCCGAAATGCACGCTGCCTGCTAGCCTGATTTGAACTGGGTCCATCCATGCCGAAATCCGAGGCCAATTCGACCGCGTCAGCCGCCACGGCACTGCCCGACTGTCCGCTATGCAGCACCCGGCTGGTGGTGCAGCGGATCATCCCCGGGCGATTGGGCCTCGAGCACTGGACGCTGCGATGCACGAAGTGCGGCCATATCCATCAGGATGCGGTCGATACGTCGTCGCGATCGCACACCCGTCCGGCTTCGCCGACGCTCTGGCCGGACACCTAGCGCATGGTCCGGAAAAGTGGGTATCGGCTTTCCGAAAAGACCATGCTCAGCAGATTGGATCATGATCCGATTCAAACTAATCGGATCATGATCTGGCGCTTGCCATTTGCGCTGGATGAAGCCCCGAACGCGAGGATGACCTAACCCCTGAAAGCCAGCGCGATCGCGGTCTGGGCTTCCTGCTGGATCTGCCGCAGGTGGGCTTCGCTCCTAAAACTTTCGGCGTAGATCTTGTAGACATCCTCGGTGCCCGAAGGCCGCGCGGCGAACCAGCCATTGTCGGTGGAAACCTTGATGCCGCCGAAGGATTGACCATTGCCGGGCGCGGCCGTCAGCGCGGTCCGCACGGGCTCGCCGGCCAGCTCCTTCATGGCGAGCTTTGCCGGCGAGAGCGCCTTCAGCAGATTCTTCTGCGCCGGCGTCGCGGGCGCATCGATCCGCTCGTAGTAGGGCACGCCGAGTTCGCCCGTTAGTTGGTCGAACAACTGGCTCGGATCGAACTTTGTCTGCGCCATCATCTCGGCGGCCAGCAGGCCGAGGATGATGCCGTCCTTGTCGGTGGTCCACACCGTCCCGTCGCGCCGCAGGAACGAGGCGCCGGCGCTTTCCTCGCCGCCAAATCCGAACGAACCGTCGATCAGCCCGTCGACGAACCATTTGAAGCCGACCGGGGTTTCGACCAGCCGGCGGCCGAGCTTTTTTGCGACCCGGTCGATGATCGCGCTGGAGACGATCGTCTTGCCCACCGCGCTGTCCTTGCGCCATTGCGGGCGATGCCCGAACAGATAGGCGATCGCGGCGGCGAGGTAATGGTTGGGATTCATCAACCCGTTGGAGCGGGTCACGATGCCGTGGCGGTCGGCGTCGGTGTCGTTGGCGAAGGCGACATCGAACTTGTCGCGCAGGCCGATCAGCCGCGCCATCGCATAAGGCGACGAGCAATCCATCCGGATCTTGCCGTCCCAGTCCACCGTCATGAAGCGGAAGGTCGGATCGACCGCGTCGCTGACGACGGTTGCGGCGATGCCATAGCGCTCGATGATCGGCTGCCAGTAGCGCACCGCAGCACCTCCCAGCGGATCGATCCCGATCTTCACGCCCGATGCGCGGATCGCCTCCATGTCGACGACGTCGGCGAGGTCGGCGACATACGGCCCGATATAGTCGTAGCGATGCACGCAAGCCGATTTGCGCGCGCGGTCATAGGGGATGCGTTTGACGCCCTTCAGATCGTCTTCGAGAAAACGGTTGGCGGCACGCTCGATGCCGGCGGTGACGTCGGTATCCGCCGGACCGCCATTGGGCGGATTATATTTGAAGCCGCCGTCTTCCGGCGGGTTGTGCGACGGCGTGATCACGACGCCATCGGCCAAACCACTGGTGCGGCCCTTGTTGGTGGTGAGGATGGCGTGCGAAATCACCGGCGTCGGCGTGTAGCCGTCATGCTCGTCGATCATCACTTCGACGCCGTTGGCCGCGAACACTTCCAGCGCGCTCGCCAGCGCCGGTTCCGCCAGCGCGTGGGTGTCGATGCCGACGAACAGGGGCCCGGTGATACCGCTCGCCTTGCGGTGATCGCAGACCGCCTGGCTGACCGCCAGAATATGCGCCTCGTTGAAGGCGTTGTTGAAGGCGGAGCCGCGATGCCCCGAGGTGCCGAACGAAACCCGCTGCGCCGGGATGGATGGATCGGGCTTGCCCGCAAAATAGGCCGTCACCAGCCGCGGCACATTGATCAGCATGGACGGCTCGGCGGTCTTGCCGGCGAGCGGATTTACTTTGGCCACCTTGTCTCCTCAGTGAATTTCAGCGCGTGATCCGGCACGACATTGTAGATGGATTTTCCGGTTCGGGCAGCGATTTGACGAAAGCCCCCGCCGGCCGCCCGCATCGCGGGTTCCGGCATCTCCTGACGTGTTGACACCTGCTGCCAATACAACGCGCAGGTGCCGAATGCCCTTTTCTGCGCGCCGGACTCATCCCATATTCGACCCATGGCGAAGAATCCGAACAATCCCAAAAAGCCCGCGAAAACCCCGAAATCCAAGGCCCATCGCCCCGACGTGCAGCCGATCGGGCCGGCGCTGGCGGAACTGCTCAATCCCGCGATCAATCGCGGCGAAAGCGGCCTTGGCTCGGGCACCGGGCTGCAGCCGCCGCCGGATAATTCATGGGATCGCCGCGCCGGCGGCGAGGCCGCCGCGCATCGCGCGCGGGCGTCGACGCGGGGCACCGGCGAAACGGTGGCGAAGCGGGATGCCGCTACAGCGCGCGATGATGCTTCTTCCTCCCCTCCTCCCGCGCGCGCAGCGCGTGGCGGGGTCCGAGGCGAGCAAAGCTCGCTCTCGAGGTCGGGGGTGGGGGGTGGTGCGGCAAACTCGCTGACAGCGGGACTCGCTGAGACACCCCCCACCCCCGACCCCTCCCCGCCGCTTCGCGGAGGGAGGGGGGAAGACGGCTTCGGCGAAGCCCCGCAGCGCGAATTCGCGCCCGCCAATTACGGCACCGCCGCGACGATTCCCGCGCTCGATCCGGAACTGGCCAAACAGCTCGGCTTCACCACCGAGGAGGAAGACGCCGCGGCCATGGCGCGGCCGCCGCGCAACAAGATGGAGGCGCTCGGCGTCGCCGCCACCGCCGATGCGCTGGAAAACCTGATCCGCGAAGGCCGCCCCGAATTCAAGGGCGAGGACGGCCAGGTCAGGATCTGGGCCCCGCACCGCCCGCCGCGTCCGGAAAAATCCGAAGGCGGCCAGCCGTTCGTGATCAAGTCCGAATACGAGCCGAAGGGCGACCAGCCGACCGCGATCAAGGAACTGGTCGAGGGCATCCAGCGCAACGACCGCACCCAGGTGCTGCTCGGCGTCACCGGTTCCGGCAAGACCTACACCATGGCCAAGGTGATCGAGGCCACGCAACGCCCCGCCATCATCCTGGCGCCGAACAAGACGCTGGCCGCGCAGCTCTACGGCGAGTTCAAGAGTTTTTTTCCCGACAACGCCGTCGAGTATTTTGTCTCGTACTATGACTACTACCAGCCCGAGGCTTATGTGCCGCGGACCGACACCTACATTGAAAAAGACTCGTCGATCAACGAGCAGATCGACCGCATGCGCCATTCGGCGACGCGGGCGCTGCTGGAGCGCGACGACGTCATCATCGTGGCTTCCGTGTCGTGCATCTACGGTATCGGCTCGGTCGAGACCTACACCGCGATGACCTTCGCGCTGAAGAAGGGCGAGCGCATCGACCAGCGGCAATTGATCGCCGACCTCGTCGCCTTGCAATACAAGCGCACCCAGGCCGATTTTACCCGCGGCACCTTTCGGGTGCGCGGCGACGTCATCGACATCTTCCCGGCGCACTATGAAGACCGCGCCTGGCGCGTGAACCTGTTCGGCGACACCGTGGAAAATATCGAGGAGTTCGATCCGCTCACCGGCCACAAGCAGGACGAGCTCGAATTCATCAAGATCTACGCCAATTCGCACTATGTGACGCCGCGGCCGACGCTGGTGCAGGCCATCAAGTCGATCAAGAGCGAGCTGAAGATGCGGCTGGACCAGCTCAACAACCAGGGCCGCCTCCTGGAGGCGCAGCGGCTGGAGCAGCGCACCACCTTCGATCTCGAAATGATGGAAGCCACCGGCTCCTGCGCCGGCATCGAAAACTATTCGCGCTATCTCACGGGACGCCGCCCCGGCGAGCCACCGCCGACGTTGTTCGAATATGTCCCCGACAACGCGCTGGTGTTCGCCGACGAAAGCCACGTCACGGTGCCGCAGATCGGCGGCATGTTCAAAGGCGATTTCAGGCGCAAGGCGACGCTGGCCGAATACGGTTTCCGGCTGCCCTCCTGCATGGACAACCGCCCGCTGCGCTTCGAGGAATGGGACATGATGCGCCCGCAATCGGTCGCGGTCTCGGCGACCCCGAGCGCGTGGGAGCTGAACGAGTCCGGCGGCGTGTTCGTCGAACAGGTGATCCGTCCCACCGGCCTGATCGATCCGCCGGTCGACATCCGCCCGGCGCGCACCCAGGTCGACGATCTCGTCGGCGAGGTCCGCGCCACCGCCAACGCCGGCTATCGCAGCCTGATCACCGTGCTGACAAA
>NZ_JADGRI010000045.1 GCF_017881085.1 Bradyrhizobium sp. | reverse complement strand
GAGGTGAAGGTGATCGCGCAGGGCACCGGCCAGGCGCTCGACACCGCGCGGCGCGGCGACGCCGACGTGGTGTTCGTCCATGCCAGGGCGCAGGAGGAAAAATTCCTCGCCGAGGGGTTCGGCGTGAAGCGCTTCGACGTGATGTACAACGATTTCGTGCTGATCGGGCCGAACAGCGATCCCGCCGGCGTCAAGGGCAAGGACATCGAGACCGCGCTGAAAACGATTCAGGAGAAGGCCGCGCCGTTCGTCTCGCGCGGCGACCGGTCGGGCACGCATTCGGCCGAACTCGCGCTCTGGAAGCAGTCCGGCATCGATATATCATCCACCAAGGGCCCGTGGTACCGCGAGATCGGGCAGGGCATGGGCGCGGCCCTCAACACCGCGGCCGCCATGAACGGCTACACGCTCTCCGACCGCGGCACCTGGATCTCCTTCAAGAACCGAGGCGATCTCAAAATCGTGGTCGAGGGCGACAAGCGGCTGTTTAATCAATATGGCGTCATGCTGGTGAACCCCGAGAAATATCCTACCGTGAAGAAAGAACTCGGCCAGGCCTTCGTCGACTGGCTGATCTCGCCGGAAGGCCAGGCCGTGATCGCGGGCTACAAGATTGACGGCCAGCAGCTGTTCTTTCCCGACGCGGACAAGAAGGGGTCATGAGCAATCTTCTTCGCGACGGTTGCCAAAGGGACGATGCGTGGTCCACCATTTCCAGATGATCCCGACCCAGCGTTTGCCGGTTTCGCTCACCCCGCTCGACGCCGCGCTCGCTGCGCTGTTGCGGGGGCTTGAACCGGTCGCGCCTGCGGCACTTCCGCTCGCGGAAGCCCTGGGCGGCGTCGCCACGGACATGCCGCCGCTTCCCGCGCATCCCTCCCGCGACGTCGCCGTCAGCGACGGCTGGGCGCTGCGCGCCCGCGATCTCGTCGGCGCGTCGTCCTATTCGCCGCTGCCGCTTTCCGCGCCGCCGGTCTGGGTCGAAGCCGGCGAAGCCATGCCGGCGGGCTGCGACTGTGTGATCGATGCCGACCTCTTGGATCAAAGCGGCCCGATGGTTCAGGCGCTGGCGGAAGCAACCCCCGGGCAGGGCGTTCGCCGCACCGGCAGCGAAATCGCCGAGGGAAGTTTCGTCTTCGCCCCGGGACGGCGGATTCGCCCGCTCGATCTCCTGATCGCACGCGCGGCGGGTCTCTCGACACTGAATGTGCGCCGTCCGCGGCTGTGTATCGTCAACATTCCCGCTCCCTCGGGCGAAGCGGTGACGGCGCAGCTGATCGCCGAAAGCGCACGGGCGGCCGGGGCTGGCGTCGTCTGCAGCGAGGCTCCGGGGCGCGATGCGGCATCCGTTGCCAAGGCGGCCGACGCTAGCGCGTGCGATATGCTGATCACCACGGGCGGCAGTGGCGTCGGCGGCAACGATGCGGTGATCGCGGCGCTGGCCAGGCGCGGCGAGGTCATTGCCCATGGCATCGCGTTGCAGCCCGGCCGGACCGCGGCGGTCGGAAGGGTTGGAAGCATCCCGGTTCTCGCGCTGCCGGGCGCGCCGGATCAGGCGCTGGCGGCGTGGTGGACGCTGGCGCTTCCGGTGCTGGACGCCCTGTCCGGGCTCCGGCCGCGGCAGCCCGTCACCCTGCCGCTTGCGCGCAAAATTGCCTCAAGCGTAGGCATCGCTGAGCTCGTGCTCGTGGAAAAGATCGAGGGCCGATGGCTGCCGCTGGCGGTCGGCGACCTCTCGCTCGATGCGATCGCCCGCGCCGACGCATGGCTGGCGGTGCCCGGCGGCGCCGAGGGCTTTGCGGCAGGCACGCCGGTGGATGCCTATATGCTGCGGGACTGATATGGGGTCTACAGGTTCCCGCATGACCAATTCGCCCTTGCCGAAGAACCGCGACAATATGGATCAGGACCAGTTCCTGACCATCCTGTCGCGCGAAGAGGCGCTTGAGCGGTTCGAGGCCGGCCTTTTCCCGCGGCCGGTTCCAACCGAGCAGCGGCAGCTTGCCGATGCGCTCGGCTGCACGCTGGCGCAGGATATCGTGGCGCCGATCGACGTGCCGCCGTTCGATCGCTCCAATGTCGACGGTTTTGCGGTGCGCTCCGCCGATCTCGCCTCCGCCGGCGAGGCAACGCCGGTGCGCGTCAAGCTGAACGACGAGATCATCGCCTGCGGCACCGCGCCGACGCGGCCGGTGCTGTCGGGAACGGCGACCTCCATCGCGACGGGCGGGCCGCTGCCGCGCGGCGCCGACGCCGTCGTGATGGTCGAACATACCCAACCCGTCGGCCCGCGGGCGATCGAGATCCGCCGCGCCGCCTCGCCGGGGCAATTCGTGTCCTATGCGGGCTCCGATATCGCGCGCGGCGAGGCGCTGCTCCGCGCCGGCACCGTGATCGGCTCGCGCGAGATCGGCATGTGCGCGGCCTGCGGAATTGCGCAGGTCACCGTTGCGCGCCGGCCGCGGGTCGCCGTGATCTCCACCGGCGACGAACTGGTGCAGCCGGGCCGGCCGCTGGGTCCGGCCGAAATCCACGACACCAACGGCGCCATCGTCACGGCGGCGGTGAACGAGAATGGCGGCGAAGCGATCTTTCTCGGCGCCGTTGCCGATGACGCGGAAAAGCTCGAAGCCGCGATGCGCCGGGCGCTCGAGACCTCTGACATGCTGGTTTTGTCCGGCGGCACCTCGAAGGGCGCGGGCGATCTGTCCCACCGCATCATCGCGCGTCTCGGCAAACCCGGCATCATCGCGCATGGCGTCGCGCTGAAGCCCGGCAAGCCGCTGTGCCTCGCGGTCTGCGACGGCAAGCCGGTGGTGATCCTGCCGGGGTTTCCGACCTCGGCGATGTTCACCTTCCACGACATGATCGTGCCGGTGTTGCGGCGGATGGCGGGGCTGCCGCCGCGTTCGGATGCCAAGGTTGTCGCCAGGGTTCCGGTGCGGATCGCGTCCGAACTCGGCCGCACCGAATTCGTCATGGTATCGCTGGTCGAAGGCAATGACGGCCTGATCGCCTATCCCTCCGGCAAGGGATCTGGCGCCATCACTTCGTTCGCTCAGGCCGACGGCTTCCTGAAGATCGATGCGCTCGCCGACCAGATGCCGGCGGGCACCGAGGCCGAGGTGACCTTGTTCACGCCGCATGTGCGGGTGCCCGATCTCGTCATCGTCGGCAGCCACTGCACCGGGCTCGATCTGGTGACGGCGCAGTTGGCGCACGCAGGCCTCTCGGTGCGTTCGATTGCGGTCGGTAGCCTCGGGGGCATTGCGGCGGCCAAGCGCGGCGAATGCGATTTCGCGCCGATCCATCTGTTCGACGAGAAGACCGAGACCTACAACACGCCGTTTCTCGGGCCGGGACTTGAACTGGTGCCGGGCTGGCGGCGGATGCAGGGCATCGTGTTTCGCAAGGGCGATTCGCGCTTCGAGGCAGCGAAGGACGCGAAAGCCGCGGTGCGCGCCGCGCTCGCCGATGCCGCCTGCATCATGGTCAACCGCAATCAGGGCGCGGGCACCCGCATCCTGATCGACCGGCTGCTCGGCGATAACAGGCCCGACGGCTACTGGAACCAGCCGAAGTCGCACAACGCCGTCGCCGCCGCGATCGCGCAGCAGCGCGCCGACTGGGGCATGACCATCGCGCCGGTCGCGCACGCCGCGGGCCTCGGCTTCATTCCGTTCGCGGACGAGCATTATGACTTTGCGCTGGTGACGGCGCGGAAAGATCGCCCGGCGGTGCAGGCGTTCCTCAAGGCGCTGGCGTCGGAGGAAGCTCGCGCGGCGCTGACGCGAGCCGGGTTTCGGCCGGCGTAAACCTCGTGGTGAGGAGCGCGCGTCGCCGCGCGTCTCCGGACGATGCTTCGCATCGCCGGCAGAACCGTGGGGCCCGTGCGCATCCGGGGAAATAAGACAAGCAGGCAAACGCCCGGCGTTGTGTAGTCGCCGCAGGTGCCGATCCGGGTCAAGGCAAATGGGCGGATCGGCGCCTAGCCCCCGTCCAGCGCCGCCAGCCGCTCCGCTTCCGCAATGTCATCCATGGTGTTGGCGTTGAAGAAGGGATCGAGCGGCGTGGTTGGCCACGTCACGGTGGCCAATCTGTAGCGCGCGGTCCAGCGGTCGATCTTCCTGATGTCCTCGGCCACCAGCGCATGGCGAAGCTGCTCGCGCAACGCCACGCTCCACAATCCGATCACCGGATGCGACTGGCCGTCGGATGCCGCGACCGCGAGCTGCGCGTTCTCTTCGGCGCGCGCCCGGTGCAGGCGTGCGACGAGATCGCGCGGCAGGAACGGACAATCGGCCGCCGCGCTTAATACCCACAAAACCTCCGGCCGGTTCGCCGCGGCCCAGTCGAGGCCGGCGAGGATGCCGGCGAGCGGTCCCGGAAAATCCGCAACCGTGTCGGGGATCACCGGCAAGCCGAAACCGGCAAAGCGCGCCGGATCGCCATTGGCGTTGAGAATGAGCTCGTCGCATTGCGGTTGCAGCCGCGCGATCACCCGCTCGAGAATGGTGCGGCCGCCGATGGTGCGCATCGGCTTGTCGCCGCCGCCCATCCGCCGCGCCAGCCCGCCGGCCAGCAATATCGCGGGCGTCGCCGGCGCGTCGATTGACGTCGCCGGAAATTCACTCGTCACGGTCGGCGCCCTTGCGCTTGTGACGGGCGGATTCCTCTTCGACGAAAGCCAGGTTCTGGTCGTAGATGATGCGCTCCTGTCCCGACAGCGCGATGAAGCGCTTTCCCTTCGTGCGGCCGACCAGCGTCAGCCCGACCTGCCGCGCCAGATCGACGCCCCACGCCGTAAAACCCGAGCGCGAAATCAGGATCGGAATTCCCATCCGCACCGTCTTGATCACCATCTCCGAGGTCAGCCGCCCCGTGGTGTAGAGCATCTTGTCGCCGGGATCGACATCATGGCGGAACATCCAGCCCGCGATCTTGTCGACGGCGTTATGGCGGCCGACGTCTTCGGTGTAACAGAGCGGCGTGCCCTCCTTGCACAGCACGCAGCCATGGATCGCGCCGGCCTCCAGATAGAGCGAGGGCATGGTGTTGACGGTGTGCGTCATCTGGTAGAGCCAGGAGGTGCGCAGTTCCGCCTTTGGCAGCGCGACGCTTTCGATCGCTTCCAGGAGATCGCCGAACGCGGTGCCCTGCGCGCAGCCCGAGGTCTGCGTACGTTTCTTCAATTTTTGTTCAAAATTGGTGTGATGCTCGGTGCGCACCACCACTACCTGCAGGTCGTCGTCATATTCGACCTCGGTGACGACGTCGTTGTATTTGAGCATGTTCTGATTGAGCAGATAGCCCAGCGCGAGATATTCGGGGTAGTCGCCAATCGTCATCATGGTGACGATCTCCTGCGCGTTCAGATACAGCGTCAGCGGCCGCTCCACCGGGACGTTGATCTCGACCGTGGCCCCGGTCTGGTCGGTCCCGGCGACGCGTTCGGTCAACCTGGGATCGTGCGGATCCGGTAAGATCAGGGGAACGGGCGCTTTGTCGATTTTCATCATGTCTCGCAGGCTAGCATGACATTGCCTGTTAGCCGATATAAAGCATCTCAGAGCATGAACAATATGCGCCCGGTTCCGTCATTGCGAGCGAAGCGAAGCAATCCACGAATGCGGCAAAGGAGCTGGATTGCTTCGTCGCTTCGCTCCTCGCAATGACGGTGGAGGGGTCGGAGAATACGATGAAAGTGATAGGGCTCGCCGGGTGGAGCGGTGCCGGCAAGACCACGCTGCTGTCGCGGGTGATCCCGCATTTTATCGCGAGCGGATTGCGGGTGTCCGTCGTCAAGCATGCCCATCACAGTTTCGATGTCGACGTGCCGGGCAAGGATTCCTGGGTGCACCGCCAGTCGGGCGCCGCCGAGGTGCTGGTGTCCTCCGGCAACCGCTGGGCCTTGATGCATGAATTGCGCGGTGCCGCCGAGCCGCGTCTGCCGCAGTTGCTTAGGAAAATGTCAGCGGTCGATCTGGTCGTCGTCGAAGGCTTCAAATCCGAGTCGCATCGCAAGATCGAGGTGCATCGCGCAGCCAACGGCAAGCCGTTCTTGTTCCCAAGCGATCCGGCGATCGCGGGGATTGCGACCGACACCGCGGTTGAAACCGCGCTGCCAACAGCCCATCTCGATGACATCGAGGCCGTCGCCGCTATGATGCAGCGATACGCGATGTCGCTCGAAGACCTGCTGGCGCGCGGCGCCGGCGAAAGCTGAGACAACATGGCGCAATTGTCCGACGATTGCTTTGCCTTCGGCGGTCCGATGATGTCGGTCGATGAAGCCGTCGCCATCATCGCCGCGCGGGTCGCGCCGGTGAAGGAGGTCGAGACAGTTGCGCTGAAGGACGCGGACGGGCGCATCCTCGCCAGCGACATTTCGGCGCCGCTGCCGCTGCCGCCTTTCACCAATTCCGCCGTCGATGGCTACGCCGTGCGCAGCCGCGATCTTCCGAAAGGCGCCGAAGCGGCCTTTGCCGTGGGCGGGCGCGTTCAGGCAGGCTCCGCGGCAACTGATCCGATCCAGCCGGGCCACGCCGTTCGCATCTTCACCGGCGCACCGATGCCCGAGGGCGCCGACACAGTGTTCATGCAGGAGGACGTGCGGCTCGACGGCGAGGGCAGGGTGATTCTCCCGGCGGGCCTGAAACCCGGCGCCAATGTACGTCCCGCCGGCGAAGATATTCCGCTTGGCGCTGCCGCACTGGCAAAAGGCCGGCGGCTGCGTCCGCAGGACGTCGCGCTGGCGGCGGCGTTCGGCCTGACCGAGATCGAAGCGGCGCGGCGGATCCGGGTCGCGGTGTTTTCGACCGGCAACGAACTGGTGTCGCCGGGCGATCCGCGCAAGCCTGCGCAATTGTTCGATTCGAACCGCTTCATGCTGATGGCGATGCTGGGCCGGCTGGGCTGCGAGGTTCGCGATCTCGGTATTTTGCGGGACGATCGCGTCTCGCTGGCGGCGGGCCTGAAGCGGGTGGCGGGCAGACATGATCTGATCCTGACCACCGGCGGCGTTTCGACCGGCGAAGAGGACCACGTCAAGGCCGCCGTCGAAAGCGTGGGCACGCTGGTGCTGTGGCGCATGGCAATAAAACCCGGGCGTCCGGTGGCGATGGGAATCATCGGTGGCACGCCGTTCATCGGACTGCCCGGAAATCCGGTCGCAAGTTTTGTCACCTTCGTCCATGTGGTGCGCCCGACCGTGCTGGCGCTGGCGGGCGCTTTGCCACAGCGGGTCGTTCCGATGCCGGTTCGCGCGGCCTTCGCCTACAGGAAGAAGATCGCCCGCCGGGAATATGTCCGGGTCTGCCTGCGTCAAGCGGCGGACGGCGGGCTGGAAGCGACAAAATTTCCGCGCGAGGGGGCAGGGCTGTTGTCCTCGCTGGTGGACACCGACGGGCTGGTCGAACTGGGCGAAGACGTCACGCAGGTCGAACCGGGCCAGACCGTCGGCTTCCTCGCCTACGCCAGCCTGATGTGAGGCCCGCCGGCTCCGGGCTTCCGTTGACGATGCGGGCCCGCTCCGTCATCTATGGGCGCATGACCACGACGAAACTCGATCTCACCGGCCTCAAATGTCCGTTGCCGGCATTGAAGACGCGCAAGGCGTTGAAAGCATTGAAGCCGGGCGACCGTCTGGAAGTTCGCTGCACCGACCCGCTGGCGGTGATCGACATCCCCAATCTGATTCGGGAAACCGGTGACAAGGTCGAGATTACCGAGCGCGCCGAGCAGCGAATCGTGTTCCTGATTGAAAAGGCAAATGGCTCGATCGAAAACGAGAATGGTTAGTTGCCCACGGATGCGGGGACAAAATCTGGCCAAGTTCCGTTGGCTTGCTGCTCTGCGCTGGGGGGACACGCCGAGCCACGCTACCATTTGCCATATCGACATCGACCGCAGTTTCTGACCCAATCTCGCTCCTCTGTGGGGCGGAGAGCAGTTTTGCGCCGGTAATATGGCACGCAATCCAGGGTAGAATCCGGATCGGGCGGCGACGAGCGGCATATCCCGCCTTTCGAGGTGCGAGACGTTTGGTGGGCTGAAATTTCGAATGCGCGCTGGGGGACCGGCGCATTTCGGAATGGTGCGGAGCAGCAAGGCAGAAGCTTGCGTGGGCAAAAAGAACTTAAGATAGTGGATCGTGGACGCGACAGACCGGCCCGGCAGGGGCGGCTGTAGGGGAGGATTAAATGACTACACTTGATAGCGCTGGCGCGGTGGCTCGCGGCGGTGAGGGGATTCTCGACCGAGAGCATACGATTGCAAAAGCCGGCTTCAATCGCTGGCTGGTGCCGCCGGCGGCGCTGTGCATCCATCTGTGCATCGGCATGGCTTATGGTTTTTCCGTGTTCTGGCTGCCGCTGTCGCGTGCGATCGGGGTCACCACGAGCAAAGTATGTCCGGATATGTCGCTGGTGCAGGAACTTTTCACCACAACCTGCGACTGGAAAGTGGCCAGCCTTGGCTGGATGTACACCCTGTTCTTCGTGCTGCTTGGCGTTTCCGCCGCGATGTGGGGCGGCTGGCTCGAGCGCGTCGGGCCGCGCAAGGCCGGCGTCGTCGCTGCAGCGTGCTGGGGCGGCGGCCTGCTGCTCGGGGCCTTCGGAATTTACATTCATCAACTTTGGCTGCTGTGGCTCGGCTCCGGTGTGATCGGCGGTGTCGGTCTCGGCCTCGGTTACATCTCTCCGGTCTCGACACTCGTAAAATGGTTTCCTGATCGTCGCGGCATGGCGACCGGCATGGCGATCATGGGTTTCGGCGGCGGCGCCATGATCGGCGCGCCGCTGGCGAATTTGCTGATCAACTACTTCAAGACTCCGACCGATGTCGGCGTCTGGCAGACCTTCGCCACCATGGGCGTGATCTATTTCGTGTTCATGATGATCGGCGCCTTTGCTTATCGCGTGTCTCCGGTCGGCTGGCAGCCCGACGGCTGGACACCGCCGGCCAAAGCCAATGCGATGATTTCGAGCAACAACGTCCATCTCAAAGACGCGCACAAGACGCCGCAGTTCTGGCTGATCTGGGGTGTGCTCTGCCTGAACGTGTCGGCAGGTATCGGCGTCATCGGCATGGCGTCGCCGATGTTGCAGGAAATCTTCGCCGGCAAGTTGATCGGGATGCCGAGCCTGAGTTTCAGCCAGCTATCGGTTGAGCAGAAAACGGCGATTGCGGGGATCGCGGCGGGCTTTGCCGGGCTGCTGTCGCTGTTCAACATCGGCGGCCGCTTCTTCTGGGCGTCGCTGTCGGATCATATCGGCCGCAAGGCGACCTATTACTGCTTCTTCCTGCTCGGCATCGCGCTCTACGCGCTGGCGCCGACCTTCGCCAATATGGGATCGAAAGCGCTGTTCGTCGGCGCTTTCTGCGTCATCCTGTCGATGTATGGCGGCGGCTTCGCCACCGTGCCGGCCTATCTCGCCGACATGTTCGGCACGCAGTTCGTGGGCGCCATTCACGGACGGCTGCTGACGGCGTGGTCGACCGCCGGCATCATCGGTCCCGTGGTGGTGAACTACATCCGCGAGTTCCAGCTCGCCGCCGGGGTGCCGCGCGACAAGCTCTACGACACCACGATGTACATCCTGTGTGCCATGCTGATCGGCGGCCTGATCTGCAACTTTCTGATCAAGCCGGTCGACCACAAATGGCACATGAGCGCCGACGAGGTCGCCAAGCTGCAGGCGGCGAGCGCCAAGAGCGAAGCTGCGATCCAGCACGGCTCGTTCGGCATCGGCAAGGGCGGCTTCGACGCCAGGGCCGCGCTGTTCTGGGCCTTTGTCGGCGTGCCGCTCGCCTGGGGTGTGTGGAAGACCCTGGAAAGCGCGATGAAGATCTTCTGATCGCCGCCCCTTCACCGCGGGACGTCAAGTTCGTCCCGCGGTTAAACGTCTTTCCAATCCAGTAGAGCAATAAGACCCGAGGGGATTTCCATGCTTCGCACCAGTGTTTGTCTCGCCGCCATGCTGCTTGTCGCAGGCAGCCTGCATACGGCTTCGGCCCAGACCACGGCTCCGGCGGCTACGCCGGCGCCGGCTGCCGCCAAGCCTTCGAAAATGAAGCTGACGGCCGACAAGCTGAAGGAAATGAAGGCCAAGTGGAGCGCGAACAAGGGCAAGCTCAAGGAGTGTCGCAAAGAGGTGAAGTCGAAGGGACTGGCCGGCGACGACCGCTGGTTCTACATCGAGGACTGCATGGGCAAGTCCTGAGCCCTTTGGCCAGAATTCCGATGTCGATCGAGGGGCATGACAGCGAGGGCTGCGTGCCCCTTAAATCATTATTTCTGCAGCAACTTTGCTACTTGGCATGTGGCATGCCACAGATTAGAGTCTTAGGGATGACGCCAGCAACGAGACCTCCCAATGAGTCATGATGTGCAACAGGTCCGTCCGTTCGAACATCCCGGCGAGGGACGCAAGCGGGCCAAATCGACTCCCAAGGGACGCCAGGTCGACCCGACCGCCGCACACGAGATCGAACTCCTGCTCGGCGACCGGCCGCGGCGGCGCGACCTCCTGATCGAGCATCTGCACCTTATCCAGGACAAGTATCATCAGATTTCCGCAGCCCATCTCGCCGCACTTGCCGACGAGATGAAGCTGTCGTTCGCGGAAGTGTTCGAGACCGCGACCTTCTACGCGCATTTCGATGTGGTGAAGGAAGGCGAGCCCGATATCGCGCCGCTGACCATTCGCGTCTGCGATTCGCTGACCTGCGCCATGCTGGGCGGCGAAAAGCTGCTGCAGGAATTGCAGGACAGCGCCGGGCCCGGCATTCGCGTGGTGCGCGCGCCTTGCGTCGGGCTGTGCGACGCGGCTCCGGTCGCCGAAGTCGGCCACCATTTCGTGCATCAGGCGACGGCCGCCGAGGTGCTCGCGACCGCCGAGCGCGGCGATACCCATCCGCATGTCCCTGATTATGTCGGCTACGACGCCTATGTGGCGGATGGAGGCTACCAGCTTCTGGCGCGGCTACGCTCCGGCGCGGTCACAAAGGACGACATCCTCAAGGTCCTGGACGATTCCAGCCTGCGCGGGCTTGGCGGCGCCGGCTTTCCAACCGGCCGCAAATGGCGCGCGGTGCTCGGCGAGCCCGGACCGCGGCTGATGGCGGTCAACGGCGACGAGGGCGAGCCCGGCACCTTCAAGGACCGCGTCTACCTCAACAGCGACCCGCACCGTTTCCTCGAAGGTACCTTGATCGCCGCGCATATCGTGGAGGCATCCGACGTCTACATCTATATCCGCGACGAATATCCGGCCGCCCTCGAGATCCTCGAGTGCGAGATCGCGAAGCTGCCGCCCGGCGGTCCGGTGCTGCACCTGCGGCGCGGCGCCGGCGCCTATATCTGCGGCGAGGAATCCTCGCTGCTGGAAAGCATCGAAGGCAAGCGCGGCCTGCCGCGGCACAAGCCGCCATACCCGTTCCAGGTCGGGCTGTTCGGACTGCCGACGCTGATCAACAACATCGAAACGCTGTTCTGGGTGCGCGACATCGTGGAGAAGGGCCCCCAATGGTGGAACAGCCATGGCCGCAACGAGCGCCGCGGTTTGCGCAGCTATTCGGTATCGGGGCGGGTGAAGAATCCCGGCGTCAAGCTCGCGCCGGCCGGCATCACCGTGCGCGAACTGATCGACGAATTCTGCGGCGGCATGGCCGACGGGCATGAATTCCATGCCTATCTGCCGGGCGGGGCGTCCGGCGGTATCCTGCCGGCCTCGATGGACGACATTCCGCTCGATTTCGGCACGCTGGAAAAATACGGCTGCTTCATCGGTTCGGCCGCGGTCATCATCCTGTCCGAGCAGGACAGCGTGAAGGGCGCGGCGCTGAACCTGATGCGGTTCTTCGAGGACGAGAGCTGCGGCCAGTGCACGCCCTGCCGGGTCGGAACCCAGAAGGCGGCGCTGTTGATGCAGAAGCCGGTCTGGAACCGCGAATTGCTCGAGGAATTGGGCCAGGCGATGCGGGACGCCTCGATCTGCGGTCTCGGCCAGGCGGCCTCGAATCCGCTGACAACTGTGATTAAATACTTCCCGGATGAGTTCCTGCCGAAAGAGGCTGCGGAATGACCAAAATCCAGTTCGAACTCGACGGCAAGCAAGTCGAGGCCGTCAACGGCGAGACCATCTGGCAGGTGGCAAAGCGCCAGGGCAACGAAATCCCGCATCTGTGCTATTCGCCCGAACCCGACTACCGGCCCGATGGCAATTGCCGCGCCTGCATGGTCGAGATCGAGGGCGAGCGCGTGCTGGCGGCCTCCTGCAAGCGCACGCCGAGTGTCGGCATGAAGGTGAAATCGGCCAGCCCGCGCGCGGTCGCGGCGCAGAAGATGGTGATGGAGCTGCTGGTCGCCGATCAGCCGGCGCGCGAAACCTCGCACGATCCCGATTCGAAATTCTGGCACTGGGCCGAAAAGGTCGAGGTGACCGAAAGCCGCTTTCCGGCCGCCGCGCGCTGGGATGGCGACGCCAGCCATCCGGCGATGCGCGTCAATCTCGATTCCTGCATTCAGTGTGGGCTGTGCGTGCGCGCCTGCCGCGAGGTCCAGGTCAACGACGTGATCGGCATGGCCTATCGCAGCCACGAATCCAAGATCGTGTTCGATTTCGACGATCCGATGGGGGAATCGACCTGCGTCGCCTGCGGCGAATGCGTGCAGGCCTGCCCGACCGGCGCGCTGATGCCGGCGGTGATGCTCGACGAAAACCAGACCCGCGTCACCTATCCCGACAGGAAGGTGGATTCGCTGTGCCCGTTCTGCGGCGTCGGCTGCCAGGTCACCTATCAGGTCAAGGACGAGAAGGTCATCTATGCCGAGGGCCGCGACGGCCCGGCCAATCACAACCGGCTGTGCGTCAAGGGCCGCTTCGGCTTCGACTACATTCATCATCCGCATCGCCTGACGAAGCCGCTGGTGCGGCTTGCGAATGCGAAGAAGGATGCCAACGACCAGGTCGACCCGGCCAATCCCTTCACGCACTTCCGCGAAGCGTCATGGGAAGAGGCGCTCGACATCGCGGCCAAGGGCCTCGTGAAAATCCGCGACGGAAAGGGCGTGAAGGCGCTGGCCGGTTTCGGCTCCGCCAAGGGCTCGAACGAAGAGGCCTATCTGTTCCAGAAGCTGGTGCGCACCGGCTTCGGCTCCAACAATGTCGATCACTGCACGCGGCTGTGCCACGCCTCCTCGGTCGCCGCCCTGATGGAAGGCCTCAATTCCGGTGCGGTGTCGGCGCCGTTCGCAGCCGCCATGGATGCAGAGGTCATCATCGTGATCGGCGCCAATCCGACGGTGAACCATCCGGTCGCCGCGACCTTCATCAAGAACGCGGCCAAGCGCGGCGCCAAGCTGATCGTGATGGATCCGCGCCGGCAAACGCTGTCGCGCCATGCCTACAAGCACTTGCAGTTCAAGGCCGGCAGCGACGTCGCGATGCTGAACGCGATGATCAACACCATCATCACCGAGGGCCTTACCGACGAGCAATATATCGCGGGCTATACCGAGGGCTTCGACGACCTGAAGGAACGAATCACGGAGTTCACGCCGGAGAAGATGGAGCCGATCTGCGGCATTCCGGCGGAGACCTTGCGCGAAGTGGCGCGGATGTATGCGCGCGCCAAGTCCTCGATCATCTTCTGGGGCATGGGCATCAGCCAGCACGTGCATGGCACCGACAATGCGCGCTGCCTGATCGCGCTGGCGCTGATCACCGGCCAGGTCGGCCGGCCCGGCACCGGCCTGCATCCGCTGCGCGGTCAGAACAACGTGCAGGGCGCCTCCGACGCCGGCCTGATCCCGATGTTCCTGCCGGACTACCAGCCTGTCGGCCGCACCGACCTGCGCGAGCCGTTCGAGAAACTCTGGCACTACGACCTCGATCCGGTCCGCGGTCTCACCGTGGTCGAGATCATGAACGCGATCCATGCCGGCGACATCACGGGCATGTATATCGAGGGCGAAAATCCCGCGATGTCGGATCCGGATTTGCAGCACGCCCGCGAGGCGCTGGCAAAACTCGAGCATCTCGTGGTGCAGGACCTGTTCGTCACCGAAACCGCGTTCCATGCCGACGTGATCCTGCCGGCCTCGGCCTTCGCGGAAAAATCCGGCACTTTTACCAACACCGATCGCCGCGTCCAATTGGCCCGCGAAGTCATAAAACCGCCCGGCGAGGCAAAGCAGGATCTCTGGATCATCCAGGAAATCGCCAAGCGGATGGGGCTGCCCTGGAATTACAGCGGGCCGGCCGACGTCTTCACCGAGATGACCGAAGTGATGCCTTCTCTCAAGAACATCACCTGGGAACGGCTGGTGCGCGAGGGCGCGGTGACGTATCCAGTCGATGACCCGCAAAAGCCCGGCAACGAGATCATCTTCACCACGGGTTTTCCGACCGCGAGCGGCCGCGGCAAGATCGTGCCGGCGCGGGTATTGCCGCCGGACGAACTGCCGGACACGGAATACCCGATGGTGCTCTCCACCGGCCGCGTGCTCGAACACTGGCACACCGGCTCGATGACGCGGCGCTCCAGCGTGCTCGACCAGATCGAGCCGGAGGCGGTTGCGTTCATGTCCCCGAAGGACATGCGGCGCCTGAAGGTCTGGCCCGGCGATTTCGTCCGGCTGGAGACGCGCCGCGGCGCGGTCGAGGTGAAGGTGCGCTCCGATCGCGACGTGCCGGAGAACATGGTGTTCATGCCGTTCTGCTACGCGGAGGCAGCCGCCAACCTCTTGACCAATCCGGCGCTCGATCCGTTCGGCAAGATTCCCGAGTTCAAGTTCTGCGCGGTCAGGGCCGAGCGCGCCGAAATCAGCAACGCGGCGGAGTAGGCAGAACGCTGACGCCTAGCTTGGGATGGCCGTGAAATAGATCACAAAAAACAGAATGGCGATGATCACGACCATCAGGGCGATCTTCAATTCGACCATGTCCAGACCCCCGCCCATCGAAAAATAAATTCTGTCCCGATGGCGGTCGGGATCGTTGATTCATATCAACTTGGTTCGCGCGATCCCGACCCACTGGCGCGCGAACAGGGTTCAAATGGCTTCAATCGTTCGAGTTCCAGTGCCATCGATTGCTCTATTTGCTTCCGGCTGGCTATCCAAGGACCCCGCATCGGTGCCGGTTTGGCAGATCGGCTTGGCGCTTTTGCTGGCTGGAGTCGGGGTGTTCTGGATGTATCTGCACGAGACCTGACGCCACGGAGAATGGATCGGCGTTTAGTTCGGGCCGCCGGCGGCGGCAGCCTGCTGGGTGGCTTTATTCTGGGCGATAATGGCTTCGAGCCGCGCCATATTTTCCAGCAGGCGCTGGCTGGTCAGGACCAGAAAGTAATAGCCGAATTGCGGATTCTGGAAGTAGATCTCGAGCAGCTTCTCGTAAGTGATGGTCAGGCAGTGTCCGTCCTCGATGCATTCGATCGTCGCTGTCCGGCGGTTGTCGGGCGTCAGGAAACCGAGTTCGCCCATTAGCCGTCCCGGCGGAAGGTCGACGTTGATTTCGATGACCCGGAATCTGCCGGTGACGGTCAGCAGCATTTCGTTGGCCGCGTCGCCCTTTTTCATCAAAATATCGCCCTTGCGATATTTGCGCTCGGTCATGAACGGCTTGAGCCATTCCATCGAGGTGTCGCCCTGAGTTGCGCTACGCGCCTTCTTCACGAGAACGAGCATTTGACGGAGGCGATACGCATTGATGGGAACCATCAGGAGATACAAGAGAAAGGTCGTGACGGTGCCGCTGAGCGCGCCGAATCCGGCGAAGAATGCGCAACCGATCATGTTCGCGACCCGCAGGGGCACCATGGTCTGCGTCAGCAAGGTGGCGACAAAGAAGATCGCGCCCACCAGGGCAAACATGTTGGCCAGGGTGATGTTATGCAGAAAGATTTCCAGCAGGCGGTTGAAGATGGCATCATAGGTGACGTTGTCGGGGTCGAGGCCCAATTGAACCAGGATCTTCGCGACCGTGAGGTTGTCCGCCGCCGTGTTGAGGATGCGATCTAGTGTCGTCACAGGTCTGCACCGCTGGACTTCATCGTATCCCCCGACATCTCCGCGCGGCGTATGCGCGGCCTGTTTCCTGGCAAGCAAGCCTTCGGAGGTGTCAAATCACCCCGCGCCGGAAAGTATAAAGGGATCAACCCGGGCGCGCCACTATGGGAATTCCATGGAGAATCCGACCGCGCTTTATGGTCGCGGCGTAAAATAAGGCAGTTTGGCCGGCGCTACCGCCCCGGACAACACAGAAGCGCGTGACACCCGGCTTTCGTCATTGATGAACGAAGCGCGGGAGATAGGTGGCCATCTTCAGCGCCATGATGGCCGCGACGGCAACCCCGCCCGCCAGCATCATCAGGGCGCGGATGAAAAGCCGTCCGATGATCGCGGGATAGGCGGCCGCCGCATTGGCTCCGGCCGGGTCTCGGCTTTTCGGCGAAGCGGCAGTCCGCTTTCGCGGGCCGCCGGTGTGGGCAAGCATGGTCATGTCAAAAATCCCATGGCGACCATTCGATTCACAGGCCGCGAAAATCCTTCAGCCGGCGTTTGACCGCTTCCGTCACTTTGCCGGTCATGGCGGCCATTCGCCGTTGAAGATGCGTCGCCATGCGCGTGCAAGATCCAAGCTGAACCACAAACGGGTTGCCCCGGTTTTCCAGGTCGAGTTCGAACCGCTCGGACAGGTATATGCTTGCGCAGCCCGCAGCCCCGCTATTGCTTCTGGCAAACGACACCGCGGAGTTTTCGAGCAGGAATATTCCGCCGATCCGCCCGTTGACGTCACGGGCGACCCAGAAACCTTGCTTGTTGCGGCCGATGAAAAACGCCGGAATGGTTTCGCTGACGACGCCGGGATCGAGCGGCCGAAACTGCGCCGTGACGGTCGCGGGCCGATCCGGCGGCAGGATGCTGGCGCGTTCGCCGTCCTGCAGGATCGCAGGCGTCGAAAGTTCGGGCGATTGCCGCGACGAAAAGTCTGTGGATGTCAGCTGCATGGCGTTCACTTCGTTCTTCGTTGGCGAAACCGGGGTCTGACGCGGGCGAGCGTGCTGGGCCTCGGCAGCGGCCTGTCGCACCTGGTAGCTGACAAAGCTATCCAGCATCCGGCGGAAAGCGGCGAGAACGACGTCGAGCTGTTCCCGGACCTGCCCTTTCGGATGCGCGGTGTTGAAAGTGATCGCGGCCATGGCGGCCTCCTCAGGAATCCAACAGCCATGATGTGCCGGCGAGGCCATAGGAATGCGAGAGGGCCCCGCATGGCATCTCATAGGAGCGATATAAAAGTCCTCGATGGAAAATTGTGCCGCGCCATCCGCGCTAGGCATTTATGCCGCGCCTATGAGAGAGCGCCGGAGGCCGCCTCGATTTCCTATGCTGCCATCCGCATCTTCGCACCCATAGCTCGCAACGCGAACTGACGGCGGAGATCGAAGATGTCTCATTTTCTGACCAGCGACGAAAAATTCCGGGATCTGCTCTACGGCGATGATTATCGCGCCTATCTGATGGCCCGAAACCAATCGGCCGATGGCTATCGGTTCGGCCGGACGCAGCGAAAGCGCACGCGCGTGCGCGCGCGCAACGCCCTGAGGCACGTCAGCGGCTATTTCAGAACCATGATCGAGGCGATCGCCAATTCAAAACTGCGCCGCATGGAGCGCGAGCTCGAGCTTCGCGGCATTCGCTTCGACCGCTCGAACAATGATTGGGTCGCGCCCAAATCCCGGCCGACCAAGCGCTAACGGAAAGGCGGGCGGTCCGACCCGCCTTTTCGGAGTCACTTCTGTCTGGCGTGAGACGTCACATGTCGCAAACCTCGTTCACCGCATCCGTTCTGGTTTCCCTCCTGCGCAAAGTCGTCGGCGCCGTGGTGACGTTTCTCGGACCCTCCTGGGACGGACCGCGCAGGGCCTATCAGCCCCACCACCATTATATGCGCGGTCCCGGACCGAAATGGCGCGAAAAGCACTCCCGGAATCGCGCCCCTGCCGACGGCGCCTGAATCCCTGCAGCGATATCCGAAACTCCCGATCGACGCTTACGGCCTGGCGGCCGCATCCGTGTGAAAGCGGCGACCGTGCCGGCTCTCGAGCGGACAGGCGAGATCCTCGTCGCCGATTTCGGCGATCGCCCTCGCCACTTCGGTCTTGCCCGCATCGGCCAGTTCGACGATCGGCAGTCGGGTGGTGGGCGACATGAAGCCAAGCAGGCAAAGCGCATATTTCAGGGCCGCCGGGCTCTCCTTGGCGAGCGCGGCCGTCAGCGGCGCCAGCCGGCTTTGCAGATATCGCGCGGACTGCAATCGTCCCTGCCTGCAGCTCGAAAAGATCGCCTGGCACAGATCCGGCGCGACATTCGATACCAGGGATAGGCAGCCATCCCCGCCATTGGCGATGAAGGCGAGCGCGGTTAAGTCATCGCCGGACAGGAGCCGAAACGCCGGCGGCAGCAGTGAGCGCAAGCGCAGGGGGCGCGTCAAATCGCCGGTGCCATCCCGCAAGCCGATGAACTGTCCCGATTTCGCCAGCCGCGCCAGCGTATCGTCGGACAGCTCGCGGATGGTGCGGGATGGAACGTCGTGCAGGATGATGGGCAGCGAGGTCGAAACCGCGATCGCCCGAAAATGCGCGTAGATGCCGGCCTGCATCGGCTTGTTGTAATAGGGCACGACCGACAGCACCGCATCGGCGCCGGCGGCCTCGGCGCGGCGCGTCAGCTCGATGGCCTGGCTGGTCGAATTCGATCCGGCGCCGGCAATGACGCGGACGCGGCCGCGCGTGGTCTCGACGGCGGCGCGCACGATGCGGTCGTGCTCGACCGGCGTCAGCGTGGACGCCTCGCCGGCGGTTTCGCCGACGACGATGGCCGAGACGCCTGCCTCGATCTGGCGTTCGCACAATTTTGTGAATGCCGCCAGATCGAGATTGTCCGCTTCATCGAACGGGGTGGGTAGGTCGGGGATGTAGCCCGCCAGCCAAATGGCGGGATGTGCCGGATGCGTCATGGCGGTTCACGCTGCGATTTCCATCTGGTTGAAGCCCTGACGGTAGGCCGACAGCACGAGCCCCTGCTGGCACCGGACGCCCGCCTCGATCCGAAAGCCCATCTGTTCCAGCCGGTTGCGGACTTTCAGGCAGAGTCCGCTTTCGCGGGAGTCGATCAGGACGGCAATAGCGGCACTGGGGCTGAGGAATTGCGCGATCTGCGCCAGCGCGGCTTCGATGGCAGAAAGCGAGTTCTGCCCCGTGACCAAGCCGACCGCGTGTTGCCGCTTCGGGATGCGGCAGGTCGCGGTGGTGGCCACCCGAACGAATCCGCGCCGTCGCAGCGCCAGATAGAGCTCCAGGCTGTCGTGGCCAGCGACGATGGTCCGATTGAGATTGGAAAGGCGGGTGAGGTCGATCATGGTGTCGACGACCTGCTCCCGGCTCGAGGTGGAATGACCCATCTGGTCCTCCTGAATGACGGACGCTCGATCTCTTATGCAGCGCGCCGGGCGGCGGGGAAGGGGAGCTTGTCGCCCATGTCGAGTTCGATCTCGCGCGACAATTCGACGACGGTTTCTGGGTGATGGCCGTTCTCGAACAGCGCGTATTTGACGGCCTGGGCGCGGTTGACGAACAGGCCGCCATAGAGGCCGCTCTGTTCCTGGGCGACCCACTGGCCGCGGCTGTTCTTGCCGATGAAGACGATGGCTGATGGCGAGCTACACGAGGGAGGTTCGACGAGCTTCACGTTGGTAGTCCTTCTGGTGGCGAGTAGCGCGTGCTTCCGGCGCCGTGGACCAATCCGCCGCTATTTGTTTGTGTGCGAGTGGTCGAATGGTTTTCGACGATCGGGAGACGGCTTCACTCATGCGGCCAATATGTTCAGGTGCGGATATGAATTCGAGGGCGACAGGGCGGCGATCTCATAAGCGCCGTATAGGGCCGTGGTGCTGTTTCAGACCGGGACGGCATGATTGAAGCTGCTGACCAGGGCGAACAGGGCCGCGTAGGCCACCGTTTCATCCCAGTGGTTGAGCGCGGCGCCGAATGGTTGTTCACGCCTCATGGCGCCGACGACGGCGCAGAGGATGATCGACATCCACAGCAGCGCGGCGAGGGCTCTGGCAAAGCCGGCGCTGGCGAAAGCAGCGAAGAATACCAGAATGTTTATGCGCAGGAAAAAGCGGACGAGCACCTGGGTCGGTCTCAGTTGTCGCGATAGCTTCGGAAGCTGGGCCAAAACTCTAAACTCCGGCAATCCCCTGGGGTACCGCCTAGCCGAAATTGTCGCAGCAGACCGGCTCGTAGAGCGGGTTCGCGTCGCGCGACACGGCAGGAACGCTCGGCCGGCTCGCCGGTGCCGCGATGCGCTGGGCCTCGACGAACGCGCTCAGGATCGCCAGCGCCAAATCCGAATGGCGGCCTTCGATCGACCGGTCGAGCCAGTCGGGCAGCTCGCGTTCGCGCGACAGGGCGCAGTACCACTCGCCCTCGTCATAGGCGATGCGGCGAACCTGCCATAGCGGCAGTTCGAGGTCGATCAGCGCCAGCGCGGCATCGGTCCAGGCTTCGGACCCGATCAGTCGCTCGATCCGCGCGGTCTTTTCGGTCTGCCCCACCGACGGAAAGCGCCGGCACGCGGCGCCGACGATGTCCGACATCAGCCCGGCCGTCACGGCATGCGCGGTGCGCAGCCGGTCGCCGATCTCGAGCGGATCATGATGTTCTCTGAGGAGCGGCATGGCTTTATCTCGCAAGAGCTGCGGCCCATATCTGCAGCCGCTCCCGCAAGATGGCCAAAACGCCATTTGAAAACGAGGTGGGACGGGGCGCCCAGAAATAAAGATGTCATATAGGCAGCAACGAAGGGGCTATCCGCCCTTGACCGGAGCTCTGTCCCGACAAGCGGGTGGCACAGGCGCACGCCTTTCACCCGCCGCCACTCGTTATGACGGGAGAGCGACCAATGCCACCTGCCGGCAATGGATTCAGAGGGTTACGGATCCGGTCCGCGCCTCGCCGGGATTACGCAGAGGCTCCTATAAGATTCCTATAACGTTGCCGTTGCGACCGCCTCGAAAACCTATGCGCCGAGTGGCACTTCACGGCCACTGATACGGGTAAGGCCTGGGTCGCAATCCGATCCGCAATTGATCCAACGCAATTCGCCTTCCCAAAACGCGCAGAGGTTGCGCATCGAAACAAGCGCGACAAGGAGCTTTGTCATGTGGGACGTCGTCATGCTGGCCCTCGGCTTTGGCCTCTTCGTTTTGGGCATAGGCTATGCCTACGCCTGCGAACGGCTTTAAATCTTGACGCGTTTTCTTCACGCGAACCGGAATGCACTTCGCTTGAAAACGCTGTGGTGAGGAGAACGACCATGATCTTCGATTATTCGCTCGCCGGTCTCGTTTCCGTTGGCCTGCTGGTTTACCTGACCTACGCCCTGCTGCGGCCCGAGCGCTTCTGACGCTCGAAACAAGTCTGCCCCGGACTTGGTCCGTGGCGCCAACCCATTCCCTAGAGAACAACGTGCAAACTGAAGGCACACGACCATGACCGCCATTGGCTGGATTCAAATCATTCTGTATTGCGCCGTCGTCGTTGCGCTGGTCAAACCGCTCGGCTGGTACATGACCCGCGTCTTCAACGGCGAACGCACCTTCCTGTCTCCGATCCTGCGTCCGGTCGAGGCCGCGCTGTACTGGATCGGCGGCGTCGACGAGAAGCGCGAGCAGCACTGGCTGACCTACACGGTCGCCATGCTGCTGTTCCATGTCGGTGGCTTCCTGATCATCTACGCGGTGATGCGGCTGCAGGCCTTGTTGCCGTTCAACCCGGCGGAACAATCTGCGGTCGCCGAAGACCTTTCCTTCAACACCGCGATCTCCTTCATCACCAATACCAACTGGCAGAACTACGGCGGCGAGAGCACGCTGTCCTATCTGGTGCAGATGCTGGGGCTGACGCACCAGAACTTCCTGTCGGCGGCGACCGGCATCGCGCTGGCGGTGGCGCTGATCCGCGGCTTCTCCCGTTCCTCGATGCGCACCATCGGCAATTTCTGGGTCGATGTGACCCGCTGCACGCTCTATGTGCTGATGCCGATCTGCGTCGTCTACACGCTGTTTCTGGTTTGGCAGGGCATGCCGCAGACGCTGGGCGCCTATGTCGATGCGACGACGCTGGAAGGCGCCAAGCAGACCATCGCGGTCGGACCGGTGGCTTCCCAGGTCGCCATCAAGATGCTCGGCACCAATGGCGGCGGTTTCTTCAATGCCAACGCCGCGCACCCGTTCGAGAACCCGACGGCGCTGTCGAACTTCATCCAGATGATCTCGATCTTCGCGCTTGGCGCTGCCCTGACCAACGTGTTCGGCCGCATGGTCGGCAACCAGAAGCAGGGCTGGGCGGTGCTGGCTGTGATGGGCGTGCTGTTCATCGCCGGCGTCGTCGTGACCTATTGGGCCGAAGCCAACGGCACCACCGCGATGCATGCGCTCGGGCTTTCCGGCGGCAACATGGAAGGCAAGGAAGTCCGCTTCGGCATCGTTGCCTCCTCGCTGTTTGCCGTCATCACCACCGCGGCCTCCTGCGGCGCCGTCAACGCCATGCATGACTCGTTCACCGCGCTTGGCGGCATGATTCCGCTGATCAACATGCAGCTCGGCGAGATCATCGTCGGCGGCGTCGGCGCCGGCCTCTACGGCATGCTTATCTTTGTCGTCATTTCGATCTTCGTCGCCGGCCTGATGGTCGGCCGCACCCCGGAATATGTCGGCAAGAAGATCGAGGCGCGCGAGGTCAAGATGGCGATGCTCGCGATCCTGGTGCTGCCGCTGATGTATCTGGGCTGGACCGCGGT
>NZ_JADGRI010000479.1 GCF_017881085.1 Bradyrhizobium sp. | reverse complement strand
CCGTTCCGGCCAAAGCCGACGCGGCTGCGGGCGGGTGGCGATGGCATAGGTCGAAGCAACCCTATGGCCCTTGGCGGGGATGAACGGCGGCAGCTCGTATCCGGTTGCATAAACGATCACGCTGCATCGAATGGTCGGGCCACCCGCAGTTGCGGCTAGTGTCTCGCCTCGGCCAATTTCGATGTCAGTCACTTCAACGGGCGCGAATAGCCGAGTGCCCCTTCCAGCGGCGACGCGAAGATATCCAGCCGTCAACCGCCTCGGATCGACCGCCACGTCGTCGAACGCGAGAAGGGCGGACGACCTGGCAATACCAAAACGTTCACGGAGGGCGTCTCGCGAGAGGAATTGGGTCTCGATGCCTACCGCGCGCCGCGCTTCGCACTCCTTTTGAAGAGCATCGACCCCCAGCACGTTTCCGGAGAGATAGAGGCTATCACGAGCCGACATGTCGCACTTGATCCCGAGTTCGCGAGTCCGCGCGGCAAGGCTGCGGACGGCGAGGTAGGAGCGTCTCCACGCACGGCCGGCGTCGACTCTACCTAAGTTGCGGGACAGATGGATTAAGGGCGTGTCGATCTCATATTCGACAAGGGCGGTGCTGGCTGACGTCGAGCCTTTTGCGACCCCGCGCCGGTCGACGACGATCACCGTATGCCTCTCGGACAACGCTTCGGCAACGAGAGCGCCAGAACTCCCGGCACCTACGACAAGTATTTCCGTCCGCACATCTCGCGTCAGCGGTAAGACGGGAATGCGCGGCATGGGTTGGCTCAGCCAATAGGGCCGGCCCGTGCGAAGATTCCGCCTCTGCATGCTCATGCGCCTTCCCCAACGGCTTTGGCTGACAGGTTGACTGGAACGTATGCTATTCAACGTGTCGGGTTGACCCTGATTCTTTGGCAGCGCACACGCGCTGATCGAATCGCCGGCCGCCGTTCCCGAGAATCAGCCCAAAAAGTAAACTCCGGCCCACACGCAAATCCCATTGCCCGAAACGCGGCGAACCGAGGCGAACAAAGTTCGCGAAAGGACTTCGACGGTCGACGTCGTCGGGAACTGGCCACCGTGCCTGTGCGTTGCTCCTCGTGACGAGGTCCGAGCCGATGATCTGGGTAGTCTTGACTACAGCGGTTGCGCAATGGTTCCACCATCGAAGCCCTCGCCTTGGCGCGGCGCTCGCCTACTATTCGGTCTTTTCCATGGGCCCGCTGCTCCTTCTTGTAACAGCTGTCGCTGGACTGTTTTTCGGTGCCGACGCGGTCCGAGGAAGCCTGTCCGCGCAGTTCAGGTCGCTGCTTGGCCCAACGGGTAGCAAGGCGATCGAAGCAATGTTGGCCGGCGCCTCGTCCAAACCAGCCGGTTACCTTGCAGCTGCTACGGGCGTCCTTCTGATCCTTGTTGCGGCCGTGGGTGTCGTCGCGCAGTTGAAGGACGCCATGAACACTATCTGGAACGTCGAAGATCCGAAGGAGGTGAGCCTCTGGTGGTATGTGCGCACGTATCTAATATCGTTTGCTGGCGTCTTGGCACTCGGGCTTTTGCTCACAGTCGCGCTTGTCCTGAGCGCCGCTCTCTCGGCGATCTCAAGCGCTCTTGGGGGAGAGGCCGCTGCAATCTCCATGGCTTGGCAGTTGATCGAATTTGTAGTCTCTCTGGCGATTCTGGCGGCACTGTTCGCCATGCTGTTCAAATGGTTCCCTGACACCACAGTCTCTTGGCAGGACGTTTGGTTCGGGGCGATTGTTACCGCACTGTTGTTCGATGTCGGCAAGTTCCTAATCGGCTGTTTCGAAAGGGGTTGAGTGGCGGGGCGTTGGATGGTTCCAGCAGGTTGTCGAGACCGAGCTGGAGGCATCATGTGGACCCCGACCACCCGCGCGCAGCATAGCCGCAAGGACTTTCGATACCAGACCGATTTGACGGACGCGGAGTGGGCGGTGATCGCGCCGCATCTTCCCGGTGAGCGGGCGACCGGCCGACCCCGGTCATGGCCGATGCGCGAGATCATCAACGGGATCTTCTACGTGATGCGGGCAGGTTGCCCTTGGCGGTTACTGCCAACCGACCTGCCGCCCTGGGGCACGATCTACCGCTGGTTTGCTTTGCTGCGCGACGCTGGACGCTTCGAGGCGATCAACCATCTACTCGTGATGGAGGACCGCGAGCGCGTCGGCCGGGAACCATCGCCGAGCGCCGCGATCATCGATAGTCAGAGCGTCAAGACGACGGAAAGCGGCGGTCCGCGCGGGTATGACGCCGGCAAGAAGATCAAGGGCAGGAAACGCCATGCGTTGGTCGATACCGATGGCCGCGGTCTCGTGCTCGAACCTCATCATGCCGGCATCCAGGATCGCGATGGCGCCGGGCCGCTGCTGCGCACGTCGCGGCGGTCCTTCCCCTTTATCAAAAGGGTCTTCGCCGATGGCGGCTATGCCGGCGACAAGGTCGCTTCCGCCACATCCATTGCCGTCGAAATCGTCCGGCGCAAACCCGATCAGGTCGGCTTCGCCGTTCAGCCCAGGCGCTGGGTCGTCGAGCGCTTCTTCGCCTGGATCAATCGAAACCGGCGGCTCGCCAAAGACTTCGAAGCGTCTATCGCCTCCGCAAAAGCCTTCCTCTACGCCGCCTCCGTCATGCTCCTTGTACGACGCATCGCACGCTCAGCATGAGTTTCGAAACCGACTCTCAGAGACTCTGGTTCTCAGCGAACTGACCTTGGAAAAGAACAAATCACTGTCGGGATCAGCACCTTTGTACTGCACGATGAAGCGACATGCTTCAGAGTCGCTTATCTCTTCTGCATAC
>NZ_JADGRI010000267.1 GCF_017881085.1 Bradyrhizobium sp. | reverse complement strand
GGCCGCGCCACCACCGCGCCGCGATGCGCCCGGGCGTCGACCAGGCCGGAGGCCACGAGCTGCCGCAATGCCTCCCGCACCGGCGTGCGCGACACCTTGAAGCGCTTTGCGATATCGGTCTCGTCGAGCGCCGATCCCGGCGGCAGCGCGCCGCGCACGATTTCGTCGGCCAATTGCAGCCGAAGTTCCTCGGCGCGCGTGATCTTGTCCGGTTGGGGCGACGCGCGGTCGACGCGGCGAACCACCGGCTCGGCCTCGGCGGCGGGACGCGCTGGAGTTCCGGTCGGAAGATCGTCCAGACTCATGTCGTTTGAACTCGCGGTTCATCGATGATGCTGACATGGGCAGCGACGATTCTCCAGCCCTCAGGAAATCGCACCCAGGTCTGCATCTGCCGCCCCACTTTGCCGGGCGCGGTGTCGCGATAGAACAGCGTCGAGGCCACCGCGGTGTCGCGGCCATAGGTCGTGATCACGGTCCTTTCCGTCCGGCGCATCAGCCCGACCGGCGAGCGCGCGGCGCGAAAGGCCGTGATCTCGCCATAACCGTGGAGATTTTCGCCGATCCCATAGCGCAGCGTACGGGCATCGTCGCGGAACAGCTGATCGAGCACGGCAACGTCGTTTGCGACCAGCGCTTTCTCGTATCGCTCGAACTGCGCGGTCACCTCGGCCACCACATCGGGAAGATCGACCTGCATGATCAGATTCCCCTCGGCGGCGGCGCAGACACCACGCCGGCACGCTCCAGCGCGTAAGCCACGCGCAGCGCGATATCCTCGCGCCAGGGCGCGGCGATGATCTGCACGCCGATCGGCATCGGCTCGAGCGGAACGGGCACGGCCGCCACGGGAAGCCCGATGAAGGAAATCGGCTGGGTGTGGATGCCGATATTGGCCCGCACCGGCAGTTCGACACCGTCGAGCACGAAGGTCGTTTGTCCCAGTTTCGGCGCGACGCAGGGCGTCGCCGGCGCGATGATGACGTCGACGGATTTGAACAGTTCTATCACCTGCGCCCGATACCAGCGGCGGAATTTCTGTGCGCGGTCGACCAGCGGCGCCGGGATCATGGCGCCCGCCAGCAAACGGTCGCGCACTGCCGGATCGAAATCGTTCGGGCGCTGGCGCAGGCGGTCGAGATGCAGCGAGGCGCCTTCGCTGGTCGTGATGACATAGGCGGCGGCGCGGGCGCGCGCGGCCTCGGGAATTTCGACAATCCGCGTGGTGCCGAGCGCCTTGGCGACGCGCGCGACGGCCTCGATGGCCTCGGGAAAGACGTTCTTCTGAAAATACCCGCCGGCGATCGCGATGCGCAAAGCCCCGATGTCCTGCGTCAGCAGCGGCATCACCGGTTCGGCGGGGCGTGTCGTGCACGCCGCATCCTCCGCATCGGGCCCCTGCATCGCGTCATAGGCCAGCGCGAGATCACCGACATTGCGCGCGAACGGGCCGAGATGATCGAAGCTGAAAACGAACGGAAACGAGCGGGCGCGCGACAGCCTTCCATAGGTCGGCTTCAACCCGAAAATGCCGCAGAACGACGACGGCACCCGGATCGAGCCGTTGGTGTCCGACCCCAGCGCCAGCGGCACCAGATTGCCGCCAACCGCGCCGCCGGAGCCGCCCGACGAGCCGCCGGTCATCCGCGTCACATCGTGCGGGTTGCGGGACGGGCCGTCATGCACATTCTCGCCGGTGAAGTCGTAGGCGTACTCGCCCATGTTGAGCGCGCCGACCAGGACCGCGCCGGCCGCCTCGATGCGCTCGATCAGCGTGGCGTCGCGCGGCGACGGTTTCAGGTCGCGGTTGATCTTCGATCCGGCGCGGGTCGGCAGCCCCTGCACGTCGAACAGATTCTTGACCGCGAACGGCACGCCGGCGAGCGGGCCGGCGTTTTTCCCGGCGGCGATCGCGGCATCGACGCTGCGGGCTTTCGCGCGCGCGCGGTCGGCGGTCACGTCGGTGAAGGAATTCAAGATGGGATCATGTTTAGCGATCCGCGCCAGCGCCGCCTCGGTCACGGCGAGCGCCGAGAGCTTTCGTCCCGACACGGCGGAGGCGATTTCCGCGGCCGACAGCCCGTCGATGCCGGCGGTCATGGCGGGATCACGCTGCAAAGACACTGGCCGGCTCGGTTTCGTCGGGCAACGAAAATTCATCGACCAGCCGCGCCAGCCGCAGCGACACTTCGAGATTGGCCTTCACCGCCGGCTTCCAGGCATCCTCGACCGGCAATGCCAGCGCCTTCGACACGGCGTCGATATAGTCGTCAAGCGGATCAGCGGCCATCGTTCTCCCGATTTTCTCTCAATACCCGCACCCTTCAGTGAACCGGCAACGGCGGATGCGGAATCGCCGTCAGCAGTTCCCTTGTATAGGCATCCTGCGGATCTCCCAATACGCGTTCCGAGGGACCCTGTTCGACGATCCGCCCCGACCGCATCACAATGACACGATCGCATAGCAGGCGCACCACATTCAAATCGTGCGACACGAACAAATAGCTCATGCCCATCGACTGTTTCAGATCCTGCAGCAGATTCAACACCACCGCCTGCACCGAGACGTCGAGCGCCGCGGTCGGCTCGTCGAGGATGACGAGCTTCGGATGCAGCGCGATGGCGCGCGCGATGCCGACGCGGGCCTTCTGTCCGCCCGACAATTGATGCGGGAACCGGTCGAGCAGGTTCACCGGCAGGCCGACCAGCCCGGCCAGTTCCTCGCAGCGGGCGCGCAGCGCGTCGCGGCCTTTGACGTGGCCGAGTTGCATGATCGGGTCGGCGATGGCGCGCGCCGCCGTAAAGCGCGGATTGAGGCTGTCGGTCGGATCCTGGAACACCATCTGGATGCTCTTGCGCAGCGGCAGCCGCGCAAACGCGTTGGGCAGGATCGCACCGATCTCGTCGCCGTCGAACACGATGCGGCCCGAGGTCTGGTCCAATAGCCGCATCACCATCATGGAGGTGGTGGACTTGCCGCAGCCGGATTCGCCGACCAGGCCGACACTCTCGCCGTGCCCGACGGAAAAACTGATGCCGTCGACCGCGCGAAACTGTTCCGTGACGACCGGCGGCTTGCGCGAGAACAGTTTTGAAAGCGTCGCGGTGGCGCCCTGGCGCGGATATTCTTTTACCAGTTTCTCGACGAGGAGGAGCGGTTGCTTCGTTCCGCCGCCCGTTGAATCGTCACCCCCGGGCTTGACCCGGGGGTCCATCTCCTCTGGAGAGGACTCTTGCGAAGTGGGATGGATGGCCGGGTCAAGTCCGGCCATGACGGTTGATGCGCGGGGCGAGGCTGAAAGCACCGCCGCCTCCTCTTCCGGCAACAGATCGCGCAGGGAGACGCCGAGCCGCGGCGTCGCGCGCATCAGTTTCCTGGTATAGGCGTGCTGCGGATTGGCGAAGATGTCGGCCGACAGCGCGGTCTCGACCACCCTGCCCTTCTCCATCACCACCACGCGGTCGCAATAGGCCGCGGCGAGGCCGAGATCGTGGGTGATCAGGATCGTCGACATGCCCCGGCTTTTGGTCAGTTCGACGATCAGGTCCATCACCGCCTTCTGCGTGGTCACGTCGAGGCCGGTGGTCGGCTCGTCCGCGATCAGGAGCTGAGGATTGCAGGCCAGCGCCAGCGCGATCACCACGCGCTGGCACATGCCGCCGGACAGTTCGAACGGATAGGCGTGATAGCGCTCGCGGGGACGGGCGATCTTGACCTGTTCCAGCGCCTCGATCGCCTTCTCGCCGCGGTCGGTCACCGCCGCCTGCTGCACGTGCTGGCGCAGCACATCCTCGATCTGGTCGCCGACCTTGCGGATCGGGTTGAGCGCCGCGCGCGGATTCTGGAAGATCATCGAGATTTCGCGGCCGCGCAGGTCGCGCATCTGGTCTTCGCTGGCGGTCTTGACGTCGATACCGGAAAACATCACCGAGCCCTCGGCGATCTTGCCGGCGCGATCGAGAATCCGCATCACCGCGTAGGAGGTGACGGATTTGCCGGAACCGGATTCGCCGACGATGCCGAGCGTCTCGCCCTTCGCCACGGAAATGTTGACGTGCTGCACCGCCTTGACGATGCCGCGTCGGGTGGCGAATTCGACGGTGAGATCGTTGACGTCGAGCAGCGGCTGCGCGGTCATGCCTCACGTCCTCCGCTGGGGATCGACGATGTCGCGCAGGCCGTCGCCGAGCAGGTTGAAGCAGAACACGGCGATCATCAGCGCAAGGCCCGGGAACAGCGCGATCCACCATTCGCCCGACACCATGAAGCTCGCGCCTTCCGCGACCATGATGCCCCATTCGGCGGTCGGCGGCCGTACCCCGAGCCCGATGAAGGAGAGACCGGCGGCGTTGAGGATGGCGTAACCCATGGTCAGCGACATCTGTACGATCATGATCGGCATGATGTTGGGCAGGATATGAACTAGCAAGATGCGAAACTCGCCATTGCCCGACAGGCGCGCCGCTTGCACGAAACCGGCGTCGCGCCGCACATTGGCTTCGGCGCGCGCGACCCGCGCATAGAGCGGGAAATTGACGATCGCGGTGGCGATGATGATGTTCTGCACGGTGTTGCCGAGCGCGGCCACGATGCCCATCGCCAGCACGAACAGCGGAAACGCCATGATGGTGTCGGCGATGCGGCCGACGATGCGGTCGGTCCAGCCGCCGAAATAGCCTCCGGCGATGCCGGCAAGGCCGCCCATGAGGAATACCAGCACAACGGAGGCGACCGCGATGAACGTGTCGAGCCTCGTGGCCACGATGACGCGGCTGAAGATGTCGCGGCCGAGCTGGTCGGTGCCGAACCAGTGCGCCGCGGACGGCGGTTTCAGCGCCGCCGCGGTGTCGGACGCCAAGGGATTGTAGGGCACGACGTAAGGCCCGAACAACGCCGCGAAGACAATGACGATCAGAAGGCCGAACGCGAACGCGGTGACCCGGTTTTCGCCGAGCACATAGCGGGTGTGCTCGAAGATCGCTGATAGCCCCGAGGTGCGCGCGGGACCTGCGGGTTCAACGGCTGGCGCAACGCTGCTCATGCTTACCACCTCACCCTTCGAGCCTGACCCGGGGATCAATCACGCCATAGAGAATGTCGATCGTCAGATTGAGCAGCACGTACATGACCGCCATGGTCAGCACGAAGCCCTGCACCGGCGCGAAGTCGGACGAGATCAACGCTTCCACCGCGTAGGAGCCGATGCCGGGCCAGGCGAATACTTTTTCGACCAGCACGTTGGCCCCGAGCAGGAACGAGAACACCATGCTGAGCGTGGTGATGACCGGCAGCATGGCGTTGCGGAACGCGTAGGTGACGATGACCGTGGTGGGAGACAGGCCGCTGGCGCGCGCGGTCCGCACGAAATCCGACGACAGCACCGCCAGCATTGACGCCCGCGTCATGCGCGCGATCGGCGCCAGCGAGAAGATCGCGAGCGTCAGCGCCGGCAGGATCAACTGGCTGAGCGCGGAGCGGAAGGTCTCGAAATCGCGCGCGATCAGCGCATCGATCAGATAGAAGCCGGTGACCGCGGGCGGCGCGCTATAGAACACGTCGAGCCGCCCCAGCGGCGCCGGCGACCATCCGAGGTTGAAATAGAAGATATAGACCAGCACCAGCCCCGTGAAGAACACCGGCAGCGATACGCCCGCCGTGGTCGTCACCCGGCAGAGATGGTCGATCCAGGAGCCGGGCCTGGTGGCGGCGAGGATACCGAGCGGAATGGCGATTACGATGGAAACCAGAAGGCCGAGCAGCGTCAGCTCCGCCGAGGCCGGCAGCCGATTGCGGATTTCGGTCGCGACCGGCTGGCCGGTCGTCAGCGAGGTGCCGAAATCGCCATGCGCGAGATCGACGGTGTAGCGGAAGAATTGCTCGATCAGCGGCTTGTCGAGCCCGAGTTTCTTGCGGATCTGCTCGACCGCCTCCTTGTTCGCGGCGGGGCCTGCGAAATACGCCGCGGGATCGCCGGGCAGTGCGCGCGTCAACAGGAAGGTGACGATCACCACCCCTATCAGGGAGGGGATCGCGAACATCAGCCGCTTGCCGATCATGGTCAGCATGGCGCGCGCCTCGCAATTTGAAGCTGCGATCGCTCCGCAAGGTGAGGTGCGCTCCCTCCCCCCTTGCGGGGGAGGGCTGGGGAGAGGGGTAGCCGCGAGTTCGGTGCGTGTGGCTCACCCCTCTCCCTGCCCCTCCCCCACAAGGGGGGAGGGAATGAGAGAGCGGGGCTACCTGACGTTTGCGCTACGGCCCCCATCAGCGCTCACCCCTTCACCAGCGCGCGGTAGTCGAGGCGGCGGTGGAACCAGTATTGGTAGCCCGACACGTTCTTCTGCATCGCGACGTTGACATAGGGCTGATACAGCGGAATGCGCGGGATATCGGTGAAGGCGAGGTCGACAAACCCCTTCACGTCCTTGTCGTAAGTCGGCTTGTCGCCGACCGCGGCGGCGTCGACGGCGCCGGCAATCAGTGCATCCATGTCCTTGGACTGGTAGCTCATGGTGTTGAAGATCGAATTCTTGCCGTCGTAGCACCAGATGAAGAAGTATTCGGGAAAATCGAGCCAGCCGGAAAACACGTTGGTGTAGAGCGGCAGTACCTTCTTGTTCAGTTCGGTGCGCCAGTTGGCGCCGGGGATCTTGTTGATCGTGGTCTTGATCCCGATCTGCGCCAGACTCTCCTGCACCAGCACGCAGAGCGGCTCGTTGACGCCAGCGAATCCGAGATCGAACGACAGCGTGGTCTCGAAGCCGTTGGGATAGCCGGCCTCGGCCAGCAGCGCCTTGGCCTTGTCGATGTCGGTGTTGAATTTGGTCGGCTGCGGCCATGCCACTTCGGTCGCCTGACCGGCGGATGCGCCGAACATCGGCTTTGCCAGACCGAACAGCACCGCATCCATGATCTTCTGGTAGGGAATCGCATAGGCGACCGCCTGCCGCACCTTGATGTTGTCGAACGGCGGGTTTTTGACATTCATGCCGATGTACTGGATGCCGTTGGAATAGGGCACCGACACGATGTTGAGCTTGCCGTCGCCCTTCAGCTCGACGAAATCCTTGTTCGGCAGATCGTAGGAGATATCGGCGTCGCCGCGCTCCAGCAGCGCGCGGCGGTTGCCGGCCTGCGGCACCATGCGCCAGATCACGCGCTTGACCTTGGGCAAGGGGCCGCCGACCCACTCGTCGTTGCGCTCCATGATGACTTCGGTGCCGGCGGTCCACTTCGTCACCTTTTAGGCGCCGGAGCCCGCCGTCTGCTGCTTGGTGTAGTCGAGGCCCCAGGGATCCTTCTCGCTGGCGTTCTTCTTCACCAGTTCGGAATTGACCACGCAGGGGACAATGACCGCGAGATCGGGAATGGTCAGGCGGTCCTTCTTGGCGAAATCGACCCGCACCGTGTTGTCGTCGACGACGACGAATTGCTCCGGCTTGGTCAGCGAGCCCGCGCCCATCTGGAAGGTGGGGAAGCCGCCGACGCTGACGGCGCGGTCCAAGGACCATTTGACGTCCTTCGCCGTCACCGGCGCGCCGTCGTGGAATTTCGCGCTCTTCTTCAGTTTGAAGGTCACCGACATGTCGCCGACATTCATGTCCTCGGCAAGTTCGGGCTTGAACTTGTCGCGGTCATAATACGGCACGCCGCCGGGGCCGCTCTTCATCTCGTGGCTGATCAGCCGGTCATAGCAATTCCAGGACACCTCATAGCCGGGCACGTTGGTGCCGACGCCATGA
>NZ_JADGRI010000266.1 GCF_017881085.1 Bradyrhizobium sp. | reverse complement strand
GGCGGCGAACCTCGCCGAGCACTGCATCAAGAAGGTCGAGGTGGTGGAATATCCCGAACTCGGCATGGAAGCGATCTGGCGCATCGAGGTCGAGGATTTTCCTGCCTTCATCATCATCGACGACAAGGGCAATGACTTCTTCAAGGAATTGAATCTGGGGTGAGGGGGAGGCGATACCTTCGCGTTGTCATGGCCGGGCATAGCTGTCCAAAGGACGGCGTCGCTTACGCTCGCCTGTGACCCGGCCATCCATCACTGTTCGAAGAGGATGCATACGCGGGTCAAGCCCGCGTATGACGATCTAACGTATTGAAGCGGCGTTCGCCGGGACGACCAGCAGAATGACTTACGCCCTGGTTCCCGTGAACGGAAAGCTGCCCATCGGGCCGATGCCCATCTCGCCGGACATGCTGTCGCCGGAAACCTTGCCGGAAAAGGCGAGCGTCAGCGGCATCGGGTTGGTGATGGAGATTTTCCAGGCGACGTCGTCGCCGCTGACGGTGCCGTCGAAAATCTCGCCGGATTGACCTTCGGCGCCTTGGGTGCCCGTCAGCGCGCCGCCGGCGCTCTTCACGGTCAGCGTCGCGTTGCGCTCGCCCATCGGGGTGCTCATGACGATATTCCAGCTTCCGTCCACGGCCATCTAATGTCTCCTTAAGGCTTTTCTTCGCAAAACCGGAATGGTTCTGGGATCGAGGATCGCTCCGGCGGCGGTATAGCGCATCTCGAAGCCCGTGCCCAATGGTCTCAAACCACTGGGGCCCTGGCGGCGCGAATCCGGTTTGTGACGATCAGGCGAAATGCAAGATATTGCAGGCCGAAGGCCAGAAGCTTCACCCCGATCAGCACCACCGAGACATAGAACGCCCACAGCTTGAGATCGCCGGTCGACGCCACGGCGATGGTGCCGAGGCCGAGCACCAGCATCAGCGCCGCCCAGGCGTAGCCTGCCGCCGTGACATATTCCGGAATGGTCTCGGACACGATCGGCGGCATGTAGCGCAGCATCCAGCCGCGCTTGAGCATGATGGCGGCGATCGCGAAATGCGCGATCGAGGGCTTTGCCAGCACGAAGCGGGGATCGTTGGTCAGCAGCGTCGCCGCGCCGAGCACGATCACCAGTCCGAGGCTCGCATAGGTCATGAAGCCGAGCGGCTTTCCCTTGACGCGGGCGTATACCACCTGCGCCACCGCGCCGGCGATGGCCACCGATGTCGCCAGCACCACGTTGCCGGTGGACAGATACAGCACCAGGAACACGATAGCGGAGAGGAAGTCGGTTGCGAGCCTGGCGAATACGTCCTTCATACCTCCCCCTCAAGTCCATTTCGTCATTGCGAGGCGTAATCTGTCCGCTGAAGCTTAAAGAGCAAAGGCGGAAGTGACGAGCGATTTTGAGTCCGTCATTCCGGGGCGATGCGAAGCATCGAATCCAGAATGACGGCATCGGATGCTGCTTGCAGCGACGATCCTATACCGCGTTTGCCGAAGCACCCGGTACAGCGAATTTTGCCCGATGATACCCCGGATACCATTTGGTAAAATAGATCGCGGTGTTGCGGGCGGCGAATGCGATCGCGATTCCAGCCCACAACGGCAGGCCCGGCAGATAGATCAGGAGAACATTGGCCAGCACCATCAGCAGGAAGGCGGCGGTCCACGCCCAGGTGATGACGTAGTTGGCTTTCTGAAAGCCCGGCAATTGCGCGGTCTCGGCATCGACCACCTGGCGGGCATATTGCAGCGTGAACGGCCGGCGGATCAGAAGCGACATCAGCGAGATCGCCAGCACGCCGGTGTCGACCGTCAGCTTCACTGCCGTGCTGCTCACGCTGGTATCGACCAGCGTGACGTAGCAGCCCAGGGCGGCGAACAGGATCGCCGAGCCCGCGCCGAGCATCTTGATCGAGCGGCCCTTGACGACGTCGAGCACGACCACGCCCAGGCAGATCGCGGCGGAAACGAACAGGCTTGCCGCCGCCGATGCGAAAAGCATCAGGGCCGCGAATGCGCCATAGGGGGCAAGGATCAGGAAAATCATCATGGCAGCCTCACGAGGCCATCTTTACACTGTCAAGATAACCATAGAGACGACATGCGCAGGGGTCAAGCGAAATCTTTACAGTGTCAAAATAATGTGAGGGCGTGGATTATTGATCGTATTTGCAATGGCTTATTCGCCATAGCTCGCCTTATTTGTCGTCATTCCGGGTCGCGGGCCAGCGCGAACCCGGAATCCGGAGATTGTCGGGTTCACCGCTCCGCGATGCTTCGGAATGACTCCCGGCTTCGAAACGCCCGCATTGTTTCCGCAGCTACTCACGCCGCGCCGACCCAATTGCCGTGAAAGCCGTCGGGCACCCGATGTCCGAGCTGCACCAGCGCTACCGGACCCGCCTCGACGTCGGTGGCGTTGAAGACCGCGAGATCGCTGCGGTTTTCGCCGGCGCGCCAGACCGCGGCCAGCAGCCAGCCATCGCCCTCGGCGGCATCGCCGCCGCGGGCGACGAAGACCGGCTCGGAGATGGTGTCGCCGGCGGGCAAGTGATATTTGCCGAGCCGCGCGCCCTTGCCGTCGACATGCACGATGCCGGACAGCGCGCCAAACATCGGCAGTTGGGGATTGGCGCAGGCGTACCAGCCGTGATGGCTCGCAAGACCGGCACGGCGTTCGTCGATGCGCGGGAATTCGCCGGTCAAATCGTCGAGATAGGTTTGCGTGAAGCGGTCGGTATTCCCAGAGAGATCGAAGGTCCAGCGGCACAGCCGCGCGCGCGACTTGTCCGGGTAGGTCGGCCGGCCGTCGGGGTGGGGGAATAGCGGGGCTTCCTCGAACTGCATGACGTCGGCGACGATACGGTTGCCGTGTTCCCAGGCATTCATGACATGGAAGACGTAGCAGCTCTCGGCGCGGAACCAGACGATATCGGCGGCCGAACCATGGCGCTTCATGACGCCGACATAGGCGCCCTTGTCCGGTTCCCAGGCGTAGGGCGGCTGGCCGGCCATCGCGCGCGCCATGCTGCCGGTAATGGGCAGGATCGGAAACAGCATGTGATGTTCGGTGACGATGAAGTCGTGCACCATGCTGGCATAGGGCGCCTCGAATCGTTCGAAGCGGGTCACCGCGCCCGACGCATTGACGGATCCGAAGGACAGGGCAGGGGTCAGCGGTCCCGCGGCATTGTAGCCGAAGAACACCATCTCGCCGGTGACCGGATCGATCTTGGGATGCGCCGTGAACGGGCCCGCGATGCCGCCGCCATAGTTGCAATATCCGCGCGTCGTCAGCGTGCCGGGCTCGATCTCGGTTGGCAGATGGGCTTCCTCCAGCGCCAGCAGGCGTCCGGCATGGAAGATAATGTTGGTGTTGGCGACGCCGCCGTCCTGCGTCACCGAGGCGGGCGTGTCGGGCAGCCTGCGACCGAAGCCGCCGAACAGCGCGCGGCCGGCGTCATGCTCGGCCTGCCATTTGGGGGTGCGGACCCAGCGGTTGCGGTAGCTGGCGCGGCCGTTCTCGAGGTGAAAGGCGTGCAGCATCCCGTCGCCGACGAACCAGTGCGCGCCCGGCGAGTCGAATTGCGGATTGGGCCCGTTGCGGTAGAGTGTGCCATTGAGCTCGCGCGGCAATTCGCCGACGATTTTCAGAAACGGCGCATCGCATTCCATCGGGATCGGCGCCAGATTGGTCCGGGCCGTCCTGGTCGCCACTGCCTCAGGCATCGGTTCGCTCCCTGGTTTTGATCTTTACGGCGTAAAGATACGGCTTGCGTCCGTCAAGCGAAATCTTTACAGTGTCAAAATCGTGATCTATGGGGCTGGAATGGCAAGAAAAGCGACTACGGCGCGGACTCGCGTCGACCGAGCTGCAACCGTGCCTTCGCGCGCGCCGCGAAAACGCAGCGGGTCCAGGGCGGCCGCGGCAAGCGAAAACACGCCCTATCATCACGGCGCGCTGCGCGACGGGTTGCTCAAAGCCGCCGAACGGGTACTCGAACGCGACGGGCTCGCCGGCCTGACGCTGCGCGCGGTGGCGCGCGAGGCGGGGGTGTCGCATGCCGCGCCCACCCATCATTTCGGCGACCTCACCGGGCTCGTCAGCGAACTCGCCGCGATCGGCTTTCGCCAGTTCAACACCGCGATGTCGGCCGCCGGCGCTTCGGCCACCGTCCCCCTGGAGAAGAAGATGGCGCGGGCCAGAGCCTATGTCGCCTACGCGCAGGCGCATCCCGGCATGTACGGGCTGATGTTCCGCACCGAGCGGCTCGACATGACGCGGCCTTCGCTATGCGAGGCCGCCAACGCCTCGTTCGCAGGGCTGGCTGGCTCGATCGGCGACAGCCGTCAGGAACAGATTTCGGAGCAGGCGCTGTCGCTCGGTCAGGCGGCCGACATCGCCCGCGCCTGGTCGCTGGTGCATGGTTTTACGATGCTGCTGCTCGACGGACGGCTAAGCGACATCCTCGACCGGCTGCCGAAAGGCACCGATGCCGGCATGCTGCTGGATGCCATGCTGAAGCGCGCGATCGGGCAGGTGCCGATGGCGTAATCTCAGCGCCGGACCGCCAGCTCGACCGCGCGGCCGCTGTCGCCGATCACCTGCACCTCGTCCTTGCCGCATCTAAAGCCGCGCGCGAGTTCGTCGGCGGCCTTGCGGGCGAGCTCATTGGCGGTGGGGTTGGCCTTCACGTCGACATAGGCGACATGGCACACGGCGCCGGGTGGCAGCCGCGTCACCACCAGCGTCGGTTTGGCGGTGGGCCGGCCGTTCTGGTTCTCGTCGGCAGTATCGGCGATGTGCCAGCGCTGGATGATGGCGAAGGGTTCGCCGTCTTGGGCCCGCCATTCGACCGTAGGGGTGGTCGAGTTGAAGGGTCCGAAGGAAGCCGCCGCCGCCGGTTCCTTGTCCGCGGCGGCGCGGCTGCTGCCGATCGAGACGGTTTCGCGCAGATCGTCCTCGCTGACGACCACCACGAAACCGGCCTTGCCCGGGCAGATCCGTATCGTGGAATCGTCCACCCCGTTGCCGGCGCTTTTGACGCGACAGTCTTTGGGCGCTGTCGAGGTGTAGAAGCTGCCGATTGTTTGGGCGCTGCCCTTGGAAATCGGGCAGAAGCTAGCGCAAATCGACAATGCCAGCACGATTCCCGACGCAAGATGCCTGCGTTTGGCGAGGCGGCGAAGTGAAATGCGCTTCATGCGAGCCGTCTCCGTTGCGGAACCCGGTGTTCGACGCGCGCAAGCTGGGGAAGGTTCAGACAAACCGCGCGAAAAGCCTGACATTGGTCCGGAATCGTCCTAGAACAGCGCCGTCGCAACCTCCCTCTCACTAGCGTGCAGTTGTCTTATCGATCATGCCTGCCATTTCGCCGAAAAAACCGTATCGCGTCGGACGTTCCCGCACCGGGCTTGGCCTCTTCGCCACCAAACCGATCAAGAAGGGCACCAAAATCGTCCGCTATTTCGGGCCGCTGCTGGATTCCCGGAAAAAGAAGGACGACGCGATCGAGAACAAATATCTGTTCGAGCTCAACAACCGCTGGACCATCGACGGCTCGGTGCGCAAGAACATCGCCCGCTACATCAACCACGCCTGCAAGCCGAACGCGGAATCCGACGTCAACCCGCGCAAGCGCAAGGTGGTGATCCGCGCCATCAAGAACATCGAGCCCGGCGAGGAGATCAACTACGATTACGGCACCGATTACTTCAAGGCGTACCTGAAGCCGATCGGCTGCAAATGCGATGCTTGCGAGAAGAAGCGCAAGAAGCAGCGCGCCGAGGCGCGGGCCGAGCGGCTGCGCCTGAAGGCCAGGGCAGAGCGGAAAGCGTTGAAGAAGGCCGAAAAAGAGGCTGCTAAGGCCGAGAAGAAGCTGGCGAAGCACAAGCTGAACGGCAAGGCAAAGCACGCCAATGGCAAGCCGATGAATGGCCATGGCGGGAAAGCCGTGGCGGACACGGTTACGGGAGCGAAGTCCGGGATTTTCGCGAGGGCCCGGGGCAAGCCAGCCCAGGAAAGCCGGGCTTCGGCTTAATCCGGCGTTTCCCTCGATGCGTCATTGCATGGCGAGCCAACGGCTCGGCCTATCAAGGTGCTTTCCCCTTCACGAATGCCAGATTGATCCAGCTGACGCCGGCGTGGCGGTTGCGCTCCTGGCTGGACTCCGTGCGGACGTTCAAAACGGGATGCAGGCCCTGCATCCGCGCCAGATTGATCGTCTCCTCCGCCGATACCTCGAACATGCGCCGTCCCGGCGGCACGGGCCCGTGCCGGATCTTCATGATGATGGTGCCGCGCGCCCGCACCAGCGAAGCAAGGTTGGGCATCGCGCGCCGGCGCTGCGCTTGGTCGAGATGCATCCAGACCGCGGTCAGCATCACGAGGTCGAAGGTTTCGCCGCGCGATAGCAGAAGCGCCAGATCCGGCAGGCTGTCGTTGAGCCAATCGATCCGAGGCGATGGATGCAGCGCCATCGCAGGCAACCGCATCGCAACGGTCGGCTCGACGGCGACTACGGAGTGTCCCCGGCCGGCAAACCACGCCGCATCGCGCCCGGTGCCGGACCCGATGTCGAGGACACGGCCCGGCATTGTCGGGATCAGGTGCAGCACGGTTCGGTGCGCATCGGCGAAGGCAATGCTTTCATACTGCTTGAAGAGTTCGTCGGCCTCTTCGGCATAGCCTTCCGTGCCGCTCACCTGCACCACATGGCGCCTCCCGAACGTCTGGCTTCCCGTCATGGCGAGGAGTCATCGAGTTGTCGCCACCATACACTGCATCGACGGCGAGATTAATGGTTGGCTGAAGACGCGCGAGCAACGACTAGCCTATCGTCGGCAATCGGCGTATAAGTACCTCCCATGAGTTGGGATGCGAAAGACGTAGCGCTGCTCACGAAACTCTGGACCGTTGGGCAGAGCGCCGAGCAGATCGCGCGTCGTCTCGGATATAGCCGCAACGCGGTCTGTGCGAAGCTGACTCGTTTGGGCCTGAAGCGTGGTCACAAGCCGCCAACCGCAAAACCCCAGATAAGGCCGGTGCCGAAGCGCATACCGGCGTTGGCTGCCTGTGCCAGCCCGGTGGCAAAGAAGGTGTCGCGGAAGGTATCAGCGGGGAAGCCCAAGGAATTCACCAAGCGCCAGCTTTACGCCATGCTGGCCGAAGCGGTCAGGAATACGAGCTGACGGCGCGCCAATGCGCGCTCCGTGATTGGCGCCACGACGAAGCAATCCAGACACCGGATTGCCTCGCTCGAGTTCGTAACGATCTTTAGGCCCCGGCCACGCCGCCGCTTCGCGCAGGCCGGTATATTGCAGCTCGGCGAGGGCGCCGACCGCAATCGCCTGGGCCGCGACAAAGGCCTCGCCGAGCAGGTTCGGCGATATCTCACCGGAGAACAGCAGCGCGATGCTGGCAAGAGTCCACGCCGCATTGCCCGCGATCACGATCACCATCAGCGGCTTCGGCATCGCCTGGCGCGCGCCGAGCCAGCCGACCAGTGTGGCGTAGGCGATCAGGAACAGCCCGGTTTCGCGCAACAGCGCTTCGGGCAGGTTGAGCAGCGGCGCAAGCGCGCCGGCGCCGAGGGTAAGCAGCACGGCCGATGCGCCGCTGAAGGTGGCATCAGCCAGAATGGCACGGCGCAGAAACAGGGATGGATGGATCATGGTCAAGTCTCCTTGGTTGAGAGGACTGGAGAAGCCCGAAGATCAACCGGTCCGATCCGCAATTCGATTACGTCGCAGGTAATGG
>NZ_JADGRI010000265.1 GCF_017881085.1 Bradyrhizobium sp. | reverse complement strand
AGGCCTGGACCGGCCCGGCGGCGCTCGGCCTATTCCCGCACGCGCTCGCCGACGTGGCAAAGCTGCCGGTGCGCGAGGTGGTATCCGCGCTGCACTTCAGGGCGGATCTCACGCTGGGCCTGGGGACGGTCGCGTTCGATTATCTGAAGAAGTGACTCAGTCAATCCGGTGCGTCGAAGACGCCGACCTCGGTGCGCAACGGCACATCGGGGAGGATTGTTACTCCCGCTCGTGGCGAGGGATGAAGAAGAGATTGCTGCAGCCGCGCATTTCAAAATCAGCTCAGCCGGCCCTTCGCGCCAGGATTGACTCAAATCAACACGCGCCCCCCAATGCCCGGCACCATCTCTCACAACAAGTTGGGAGGGAAGGCCGATGACATCCGTCTCCGGCAAGGTCGATCCGGTGGTGCGGCGGATCAGTACCGCCGACATCGCGGAAGCGCTCGGGCAGGGCTTGCGCGATTTCCAGGCTATGCCGCTCTACGGGCTGCTGTTCGGCGCGCTCTATGCCGGCGGCGGCGTTGCGATCCTGCTCTGCCTGACCGCGTTCGGCCTGGTTTATCTGGCTTATCCGCTGGCGGCCGGTTTTGCGCTGATCGGCCCGTTTGTCGCTATCGGGCTTTATGAACTGAGCCGGCGGCGCGAGACGGGGCAGCCGATCTCGCTTCCCGCCATCTGGTCAACCGTGATCTCGCGCGGCGAAATCGGCTGGATGGCCTTCGTCACGCTCTTCGTCTTCGTGATCTGGATGTACCAGGTGCGCCTGTTGATCGCGCTGCTGATCGGCCTCAACGCCTCGTTCTCCAGCCTGCGCGAATTCATCACGGTGGTGCTCACCACCAATGAGGGGCTGGTGTTCCTCGCGATCGGCAACGTCGTTGGTGCCGCGCTGTCGCTGATTTTGTTTTCGCTGACCGTGGTGTCGTTTCCGCTGCTGCTCGACCGCGATGTTGATTTCGTCACCGCGATGATCACCAGCGTCCGCGCGGTCGTGACCAGCCCGGTGCCGATGATCGGCTGGGCCGCCATCATCGTGGTGCTGCTGATCGTCTCGTCGCTGCCGTATTTTCTCGGCCTGCTGGTGACGCTCCCGGTGCTCGGCCACGCCACCTGGCATCTGTATCGGCGCATCGTCGCGCCGGTGCCCAATTCCTAACCGTCAATGCCGGGCTTGACCCGGCAATCCATCGACTTCGAAAGAATCTTTTGCGAAGATTGATGGATACGCAGGTCAAGCCCGCCTATGACGATCACATTTGTCGAACCGCTACGGCGTCGCGATGCCCATTTCCTTCAGCGCCGCCAGCATCCGCTGCGGCGGCGCCATCTTGATGAGCAACGGATTTCCCGTCTCCAGCAGGCTCTTCAGGCTCGACAGGATCGCGGGCCAGCCCTGGCGGCCGCCGGAGAGGATGTCGTCGCTGAGCGGCCGGTCGTGCGACTCGGTCATGGTGAGCCGGACGGCCTCGCCGGCAGGCTCGATCTCGTAGGCCACCAGCGTCGGTCCGAGCTTTTCGACCAGCGCCGGCCAGTTGACGTTGAAGGTGACGGTGAGCTTCTTCGGCGGATCGCATTCGATCACCTCGCCGGAGATATGCAGCGCGCCATCCGGCGTCCGCATGATGTACGCGCCACCTATCCTGAGTTCGATTTCGACCGAATTGCCGAAAAAATATTTCCGGGAAAATTCGGCCGATGTCAGCGCTTTCCACACCTTCTCCGGCGTCGACGCAATGTAGATGGTGTAGACGGTCATTGGCTTGAAATTGGCGACGTTCATTCCATTCCCTCGATGTCGAGCGCGGCGATCGGGATCGCCAGCGCGGTGCCGGTTTCCAGCAGGCTCTTGAGACTGGCCAGGATCGCCGGCCATCCCTTGGAGATGCCGTCCAGAAGCTCGGAGCCCGCGGCGAAGTTTTCGTGGGTCAGCGTCAGCTTCACCAGATTGCCGTGCTGTTCGAGCGTGAACACCACCTTCGTCGGCGGCTGCTTGCGCGCTTCCTTGTTCAGCACATGATGGAAGGTGTAGGACAGCCGTCGCGGCGGATCGGCCTCCAGGATTTCCCCGACATCGGTAGTGGTGCCGTTCATGACCAGCGCGAAGGGCGAGCCCACCTTGAAGTCGGATTGCAGCTCGGTGTTGAACCAGTAGCGCTGCGAGAATTCGCTCGTAGTCAACGCCTGCCACAGCTTTTCGGGCGTGGTCTCGATGTAGGTGACATAGACGAATTCCGGTTTACTCATCACGCTTCTCCAGCTGCTTCTTCAACTCGCTGAGCGCGGTCAGTTTTCCGCGCTCGAATTTCCTGATCCACCGCTCGCCGATCTGATGGATCGGCACCGGGTTGAGGTAATGCAGCTTCTCGCGGCCATGCCGGAGCGTGGTAACGAGGTTGGCCTGTTCGAGAATGACAAGGTGCTTGGTGACCGCCTGCCGCGTCATGGCGATGCCGTCGCAGAGTTCGTTCAGGGTCTGGCCGTTTCTGGCGTGAAGCCTGTCCAGCAGCGACCGTCGCGAAGCATCGGCCAGTGCTTTGAAGACGTCATCCATGGCTGAGATAATAGGCAACCAAATGGTTGCATGTCAAGAGGGTGCTTTGGCGCGTTCATTTCGCTGTGCTAGCGTCGCGCTCCGGCCAAACAAAAAAACGGTTCAACAGCCTGGGTGGAAAAAAGCATGACCGGTCGCATCAAACTGGCAACCTATCTCTGTGTCTCTTTCGTCGCGTGCGGGGGCTTCGCTTCTGCCCAGCAACAGCTCATCGGCGCGCCGCCGGAAGCCTCCAACATGCGGCTGGTCGGAGCCAACGATCTGCAGGCGCGCAGCGCCTATCAGCCGACCATCCATCATCAGGGCGACCGCTGGATCGCCTATATCGGCCATCACGGCGGCACCGACGCGGTTCCCGACCCGGTCAATCCGTTGACCGGAAAGGCCGAGCCGAACGGCACCTCGGTCGTCGACGTCACCGATCCCGCGAATCCCCGATATTTGCGCCACATTCCCGGACAGGAAGGCAAGTACGAGGGCGGTGGGGCGCAGATGGTGCGCGTCTGCGACGGCAAAACGCTGCCCAAGGGCGATCGCAACGCAGTCTATATGCTTCGTACATTCGGCAACGAGGCGCACGAAATCTGGAACGTCGCCGATCCCGCCAACCCCGTTTTGATCACGCGGCTCGGCGGGTTGAAGGACACCCACAAGAGCTGGTGGGAATGCGACACCGGCATCGCCTTTCTGGTCTCGGGCGCGCCGGACTGGCGCACCCGCCGCATGACGCAGGTCTATGACCTCAGCGACCCCGCGCATCCGATTAAAATCCGCGACTTCGGCCTGCCGGGCCAGGAGCCGGGTTCGACCGGCGCGGTGCCGACCGAAGTGCACGGGCCGATCTCGACCGGCCCGCAAGGCAACCGGGTCTATTTCGGCTACGGCACCGACAAGGGTGGCTTGCTGCAGATCGTCGATCGCGACAAGCTCATCAGTGGCCCGAAGGAGCCGACGCCGGACAATCTGCGCTATCCGGAAATCTCACGGCTGGCGATGTCGGCCTTCAACGGCGCCCACACCACCTTTCCGATGCTGAAAATGCCGATCGCCGAATTCGCCCGCGACAAGGACGGCCAGGCCCGCGACATCGTCATGATCGTCGACGAGGCGATCCTGAACGAATGCGGCGAGCCGCGGCAGATGGTGTGGTTCGCCGACGTCACGGTCGAGAGCCGTCCGATGATGATTTCGAGCTACACGGTGCCGGAGGCCAGCGGCTCGTTCTGCGAGCGGGGAGGGCGGTTCGGCTCGCACTCCTCCAACGAGAGCATGGCGCCGGTCTATTACAAGAAGATGGCCTTCATCGCCTTCTTCAATGCCGGCGTGCGGGCGCTCGACATCCGCGATCCCTATCATCCCGCCGAAGTCGGCTATTTCATCCCCTCGATCACGGCGTCGACCGACAAGCGCTGCGTCACCGTTGACGGCAAGGATCGCTGCAAGGTCGCGATCCAGACCAACAATGTCGAGACCGACGATCGCGGCTATATCTACATCGTCGATCGCGCCAATACCGGTCTGCATATCCTGGAACTCACCGGCGACGCGCGCAAAGCCGCCGGGTTGCCTTAAGAGGTTTGCGTCATGCGCCGCCTGATTGCCATTCTGATTGCGGCGCTGGCGTTCGGCGCCTTGTCCGGTTTTGCGGCGTATCAAAAGGTGCGCCCGCAAGACGGCGGCATCGGCGATGTCAATTGGCGGGAGATCGCCTGGCCGTTCCCGCGCGACGGCTGGCCCGCGGGGCGCGCGTTTCGCTGCCGGGCTGAAGCCTGCGGCGAGGGGATCGAGCTCTACGTGCGGCCGAAGATCGGCTTCTGCAACTGCGATTCGGGCGTCGCCGACGACGATGAGGTGGACCGCGTCGCCGATCTCGACATGATCACGCAAAACTTCGCGCCGCGCGCGCCCGGCGGCGTCGTTCGCATCGCCGACATGTCCGGCCGCGCGCGGGCCTACGACCTCGACATGTCCGACGGCTCACACCACGCCGCCGTCGGCATCGCGGTGGCGCACCGCTGCGATCTCCTGGTCGCCGTGGCGCAGGGCAGGGGCACTGCGGCCGAAGTTGAGCGTGCCGCGTTGGCGTTTCTGGGCGCCGGCGACATGAAGCGCTGGATGACGGCGGCGCTCGGCGGCGGGTGAGGCGGGCTTCTTCCCTTCTCCCCTTGTGGGAGAAGGTGGCGCGAAGCGCCGGATGAGGGGTCTCTATCCGCGGAGACAGACCCCTCACCCGTCCGCGATGCTTCGCCGTAGCCGATGCAATAGCATCGGCGTGTTTTCTAAAAACGGCGGCCGGAAGGTCGCCTACGCACCCTCTCCCACAATTGGAGAGGGAAGAAAGCGCTGCTTCCGCCGCTCGTCCAATCATGCATAATGCAGCGATCCCTTTTCCTGCGCACGAGCCCCCCATGTCCCTCAACGTCTATCTCGCTTTCGTCGCCGCCTGCATCGTGCTGGCGCTGATTCCGGGTCCGGTGGTGACGCTGGTGATCGCCAATGGGCTGCGGCATGGCACGCGCGCGGCGCTGACCAATATCCTGGGCGTCCAGGCGGGGCTGGCGATCGTGATCGGCATCGTCGCGATCGGGCTGACCTCGCTGATGGCGACCATGGGTTACTGGTTCGACTGGGTGCGCTTTGCCGGCGCCGCCTATCTGGTCTGGCTCGGCATCAAGCTGATCCGCTTCCCGGTCGAAGGCGTCAATGCCGACGAACCGCCGCCTCCGCCGCGCGGCGGCTTCTTCCTGCAGGGTTTTCTGGTGCTGCTGTCGAACCCCAAGGTGCTGGTGTTCTTCGGCGCGTTCATTCCGCAGTTCATGGACATGAGCCGGGATCATTTCTCGCAGGTGGCGCTGCTCGGCGCCACCTTCATGGTCACCGGCGCGATCACCGATTCGATCTATGCGCTGTTGGCCGGCCGCGCCCGAAAATTCTTTTCAGGTCCACGGACGCGGCTGGTGTCGCGCGTCTCCGGCGGCTTCATGATCGGCGGCGGCATCTGGCTGGCGCTGGCGCGGGCGCGCTAGTCGCGATTAAATCATCCCCCGCTCCCGCAACGCCGCTTCGATCTCGCCAAAGATCCGCGCCAGCCGGCCCGCCCATTGCTGCTGGCCGGCCTGGTCTGTGATCAGGTCCTGGCGGATTTCGATGCCGCTGTTCATCAGCCCGCGCTTCTCGCCGTGAACGGGAATGGTGTAGTCGGTGTCGTCGCTGACCGCATAGGGCTCGTTGTCGCCGACCACGAGATCGGGCTCGGCGCGCAAGTATTTTAACAGCAGCGGCGGCAGCCTTGTATCGCGCTGATACAGCGTGCCGATATGCCAGGGCCGCGCGACGCCGGCGTAGACAGGCGTAAAGCTGTGCAGCGACACCAGCAACGTGGGGACACCGTCGCGCAGGCGGGCCTCGATCACCTCGTCGATGCGGCGGTGATAGGGATCGAAGATCGCCGCCTGCCGCGCCTCGGCCGTCGATGGCGATATCCCTTCATTGCCGGGGATGACGGTCGCCTCGCTGAGGCGCGGGATCGAGCTCGGCGCTTGCGGCGGACGATTGCAGTCGATCACCAGCCGCGAATAACGCTGCGCGATCAGATGGGCGCCGAGCTGCTTCGACAGCGCATTCGCCACCCCGGCAATGCCGACATCCCAGGCGATATGCCGCTCGAACTCGCTCGCCGGCAGCCCGAGATCGCCGAGCGCGCGCGGAACGGTGCGGCCGTAATGGTCGCAAACCAGCAGGAACGGCGAGCGCCCAGTGGCATTATCCTCGAGCACCGGCGGAACATCCCGGGCATCCAGGAGTAATGAAGTGTCGCCAATACCTTCCAAATCCATGTTTCCTTGCTCGTTTGCCTAGCGAAGCAGCATATCGATTTAGAAATAAGCAGGGATCAGTATAGATTGCACCGCCTAAAATCATAATTATTGTGGTCGACGATGCCGCTGCTGACGATTCATCACAAGACCGAATATCGCTATGCGCACCCGGTGGCGTTCGGCGAACATCGCATCATGCTGCGTCCGCGCGATGGCCATGATCTGCGCGTGCTGTCGAACAATCTGGAGATCTCGCCGCAGCCGATGTCGCTGCGCTGGATTCATGACGTGTTCGGCAACAGCGTCGCGATCGCGACCTTCGACGAGCGCGCCGATCTCCTGTCATTCGTCAATACCGCGACCGTCGAGCACAATCCGGCCGAGGAGTACACCCTGACCCCGGACGAGGCGGCCTATTTCTATCCGTTCGTCTACGACGACGAGGAGTTTCCCGACCTCGTGCAATTCATCACGCCGCAATATGGCGACCCGCAGGGCGAACTGTCGGCGTGGGCGCGGAATTTTCTCGACGCGGAAGGGCCTACCCCGACCTTCAAGATCCTCAGCGAAATGACCCATGGCATCCGCGAGGCCTTCACCTACCGCAAGCGTCACGAGCAGGGCACCCAGCATCCGCTCGACACCCTGCAGCTCAAGTCCGGCACCTGCCGCGACTATGCGCTGTTCATGATCGAGGCGCTGCGCCGGCTCGGCATCGCCGCGCGCTTCGTCTCCGGCTACATCGCCATCCCCGGCGATCGCGCGCATGGCTATGTCGGCGGCGGCAACACCCACGCCTGGGTGCAGGTGTATCTGCCGAGCGCCGGCTGGATCGAGTTCGACCCCACCAACGGCATCGTCGGCACCCGCGACCTCGTGCGCGTCGCGGTGGCGCGCGATCCGCGCCAGGCGATTCCCCTGCACGGCAGCTATCTCGGTTCGGCCGACGCCTTTGTCGGCATGGAGATCGGCATCAACGTCGTTTCCGTCGGCGAGGAGGCAAACGTCTGACCATGGAAATCAAGGTGGGTTTCGACATTACCTACGCCGCGCCGCAGCCGACGCCGATGGTGATCATGCTCTCGATCCACCCGTCGCGCCGTCAGGACATCATCGGCACGGAAGCCATCACAGCCGAGCCCGGCGTTCCCATCAGCTTCTACCGCGACAGTTTCGGCAATATCTGCGGCCGGCTGATGGCCCCTAGCGGTGGCGTGACGCTGCGCGGCCATGCGCTGGTGCGCGATTCCGGGTTGCCCGATCGGGTGGCGCCCGACGCGCAGCAGGTGCCGATCGACCAGCTGCCCGACGATTTGCTGCTCTATCTGATGGCGAGCCGCTACTGCGAAACCGACAAGCTGACCGACATCGCCTGGTCGCTGTTCGGCAC
>NZ_JADGRI010000478.1 GCF_017881085.1 Bradyrhizobium sp. | reverse complement strand
ACCATCAGCAAGATCGTGCTCGCCGCTTCCAGCGGCGGACTTTCGTTCGCTCTTCGCGTGATCCCGGGATTAATCATGGTCGCCTTCGCCGCATGGGTGGGCGCGTTCTACGGTCTGCCCCCCGGTTGAAGGAGTTCCGGCGCAACGCGGCGCCGCGTTTCTGAGCGGCCACGGCCTGCTTGGATCAAAAACACCAGCCGCGTTCGATCCGGCTGATCGGCAGCGCCCCGGTCGCGCGAAGGCGATTCTAGGGGCTGTCGGAGCCCAGACCGTGGGTCCTCCTGCCGATTACGCTATTTAGGTCGTCCTGGCTGGCTCAGATCAGCCGTGCTCGGTGACAACGACGCGAGTGAAGTCTTGATCGCCGGCGCAGCAGAGATGGACGCTGACGTGATGTCGTTCTAGCCCTAGCCAACAGGCTGCGGAACAGGTGATAGGCAATGACGGGCCACCGAGTGAGGTGTGAAACATTGTGGAGAAGCTTCCGAATCACTCGCAAACTGCAGTTCATCACACAATTTGGTCGACTACCAAAAGCAGGACGTTAGAAGCGAGTCCTGCAAACGGTACCCATCGCGGACAAATGAACGCTCCTAATGGCGGCGTTTCATTTCGACGTTTAATTCGGATTAGCGCGAGATTCACGATTGCAAAAACGACAAGCGTAAGGCGTGCCGTCAGATCTGCGAGGCCCGCGAGCGGAACAGCCAGCGCGAGCAGGAGAATCGCGCAGACGCCGATAGCTGTTGCTAGAAGAGGGGTGTGTGTCACCGAGTTCAATTTCGTAAGGAACTTCGGCAGGCTGCCTTGATCGGCCAGACCATAGATCACGCGGGCGATCATGATCATGTGGACAATGACGCCATTAAGTGTCGCAACAGTGGCGATTGCGCTCATGGTCACGAGCGGCATGCCGGTGAGTTGCTCGAAGACAAGCGCAAGGGGTGCCGAAGAGCGAGCAAGTTCCTGTGGAGGCACCGCTGTTACCGCGACCCACACAACCAGTGCGTAGACAAGCGCGGTCAAACCGAGGGTCAGGAACAGCGCACGAGGCAAGGTACGGTTTGGTTCCTTCAGTTCTTCAGCGACGTTTACGAGATGCTCGAAGCCAATGAAGGCAAAGACCGCGATGAGCGCCGTTCCAGCTATCCCGATCCAGGCAGTCGGGTCGCCAGCGGAAGGCCAAATTTCCGGAAGGCGGGTGACAACGTCGGTCCCGTGACCAAGTCCCGCAACGATGATCAGCACGAGTCCGCCCACTTCGACGAGGGTCATGATCCCGGCGAATGTGACTGACTGAGCCGTGGCGAGACATGCCACGATACCCATCGCAAGGACCACCCCGGAAATTATCCACGGAGCGGAAACGGGCAGAAATACCGCAAGATAACCCGCGCTGCCAGCGCTGATCGTCGCAGCCGAGACTGTTGCTGTCGCGACCACGAGAAGCCCGACACTGAGGCTAAGCCAATCGCGCCGGAACGCGGCTTGCACGTAGGCCGCCTCACTAGCACTCACCGGCATGCGCGTCCCCAATTCAGCAAATGAGGCCGCACTGAAGGCCATGACCAGTGCCGCTCCAACGAAGGCAAGTGGCGCATGCATTCCACTGCGTCCTGCGGCGATACCGACGAGAACGTAGATGCCGGCCCCGATGGTGACGCCGAGCCCATAAAGCACCGCATGTGTGAGCGTGAGTGATCGCACAAGGCGCGGCGACGCGTTCCGCGCGCCCATAAGCTGAACAGACATTCAGCGTGCTCCTCAGTCGGCAATCGCCGATGTCGTTGTGCTACATTCGCCAAGTTCAGTTTAAGTTAGGCTGGCGGCTGAGGTTCGATTTTGACCCAAGTCAAAAATAGAGTTGGGCGGTATATCTATCAGTGGCACGGGCGGTTGTTGCCCATCATAATGAGACCGGCGATGACCGGGATTTGTGCAAAATATCGATGCGCTGGCGCGAGCAGAGCTAACGAACATTTACATCAAACGTGGGGCGGTGCTGGCTGAGGTTGGAAATGAGGGAGGCTTCACTATGGCTTAGAAGGTGGGGCCTATGCGGCACTGCGTGCGGTCCGGACTGATATTGCTAAAGGCGAAGACTTTTCCAAACCCCGTTGCGCTTCCAGCAATGTTTTCAACGAGTGTGCGTTCCGCCGCAATCAGTTGGCCATTACTGAAAAAGCCGCACGAGACCATTACGCTTCCAATGACGCTTTGTGTTTGGTTTTTTACGGAAAAGTGTTGTTCTATCCCCTGAACAGATTGCAAATAGTCCAATTGACCAACTGTTAGAGTTAGTCCTTGTTGTGCGCTTGAGGGGTACGTTATGAAAATTAGCAACCCGATCAAGGTGCCGGCCCTAATGTTCATTTGTCTCTCCCTATGCGGGCATCCGACGCGTCGCACAGTGAAAAGGGGCGTACCGAAGCCTTTGACGAGTGGCGATCACCTCTGCGCAGATCGGGATCAGAACGAATAAGGTCATGGTGTTTCTTCCCTCCACGGCGATCCATTTTCAACTGCCTTGCCGTGCACAGCGCCGAGTGCGGCTCACTCCTGCAACACGTAGGTACCGGGAGCGGCACATAGCGGAGGTTGGCCTGGAAGACCCATGGCAGGCGGCGGTGTCGGCTCACCCGAATGGTTTTTGAGCCAATTAGACCACTCAGGCCACCAGGAGCCGCTCTTGCTCTGCGTCTCCCCTTGGAAAATATCAGGATCAATATAGCGATCGCTCGCGCGCCTGGTCATCATCTGGTAGCTATGGTGCAGATGGCCGGGCTCCGAGATGATGCCCGCATTATGCCCGCCGGACGTTAGC
>NZ_JADGRI010000477.1 GCF_017881085.1 Bradyrhizobium sp. | reverse complement strand
GCCACCGCCTTCAACCAGCAGGTGGCGCAGTCGCTCGGCATTTCCGTCAAAAGCGTGTTCGCGATGGCCTGGGCGATTTCGGCGACCGTCTCGGCGGTCGCGGGCGTGGTCGTGGCCGTGGTCAACGGCGTCTCGTCGGGCCTGTCGGCCTACGGCATCAAGGTATTCCCCGCGGCGATCCTGGGCGGTCTCGACTCGATCGGCGGCGCGGTGCTCGGCGGCATCATCATCGGGCTGTTGGAAAACATCGCCCAATATGTCGACAGCGAATATCTGCACTGGGGCAATTTGTATGAAATCGCACCTTTCTACGTGCTGATCATCATCCTGATGATAAAACCCTACGGCCTGTTCGGCACCAAAGACATCGAGCGGGTGTAATCCATGGCAACTCCCTCCCTGATTCCGGCCGGCGACTTCCGCACCACCTACGCGGCCGATACCACGATCTTTCCGACCACCACCAGCCGCAACGCCGCGATTGTCGGCATCGGGCTGATTTGCTTTGCGCCGCTGGTGCTCGGCGGATACTGGCTGAGCGTGCTGATCCAGATCGGCATTTTTTCCATCGCAGCCCTCGGCCTCAACATTCTGGTCGGCTTCACCGGACAGATCTCGATCGGGCACGCCGCGTTCTTTTTGTTCGGCGCCTTCACCTCGGCCTACATCTCGAACAACCTGCCGATCCCGGTGTTCTTCGCCATTCCGCTCGCCGGCGTGGTGACGGCGCTGGTCGGCTTGATCTTCGGCCTGCCGGCAGCAAGGCTGAAGGGGCTCTATCTCGTCATCGCCACGCTGGCCGCGCAGTATATCCTGCTCGATTTCTTCTCGCGCGCCGACTGGTTTTCCGGGGGCTCGGTGCCGGCCAGCGCCAATCCGTTCTCGATCTTCGGCTATACCTTCCGCGGCGACCGGCAATATTTCTACGTGGTGCTGGCCTATGTCGTGGTCAGCTATCTGCTGGTCACCAACCTGATGCGCACCCGCGACGGCCGCGCGCTGGTCGCGATCCGCGATCACTATCTCTCCGCCGAGATCATGGGCATCAATCTCACGAAGTATCGCACGCTGTCGTTCGGGCTCGCGGCATTCTTCGCCGGCATCGCCGGCGCGCTCTATGCGCATTACCAGCTGGTGGTCTCCAACGAGGGTTTCGGGATCGAACGCTCGATCATCTTCCTGGCCATGGTCATCATCGGCGGCACCGGCTCGATCATGGGCACGCTGATGGGCACCGCTTTCGTGGTGCTGCTGCCGGAATCGATGGAGTGGATCAGCGCCGGGCTGAAGGGCTCGGCGATCGACAAGGCGCTGTCGCTCAACAACAACATCACCTTCCTGCGCGAGATCGCGATCGGGCTGATCATCATCGCGTTTCTGATGTTCGAGCCTGACGGCCTCGCGCATCGCTGGCGGCAGATCAAGACGTACTGGAAACTCTACCCGTTCTCGCATTGAGGCCCGAACGGGACGCACTACAATCGCTACCAACAAACCAAACGGAGGAAGCAAGTATGACCATGAAAACCCTTTTGAGCACGGTGTCGCTCGCGCTGCTGCTCGGCGGCGCGGCCTCTGCGGCGCAGGCCCAGATCGCGATCGGCCATCTCGCCGATTATTCCGGCGGCACCTCCGACGTCGGAACGCCCTACGGACAGGGCGTCGCCGACACCTTCGCCTGGGTCAACAAGAACGGCGGCATCGGCGGCAAGCAGCTCAGTGTCGACACCAACGATTACGGCTATCAGGTGCCGCGCGCGATTGCGCTCTACAAGAAGTGGTCGGCGCCCGACAGCAAGGTCGCGGCGATCATGGGTTGGGGCACCGCCGACACCGAAGCGCTGACCGGCTTCCTGGCGCAGGACAAGATCCCGGATATCTCGGGTTCCTACGCTGCGGCGCTGACCGATCCGGAAGGCACCAGCGGCAAGGCAAAGCCCGCGCCCTATAATTTCTTCTACGGGCCGAGCTATTCGGATGCGCTGCGCGCCGAACTGACCTGGGCGGCCGAGGACTGGAAAGCCAAGGGCAAGCCGGGCAAGCCGAAATTCGTGCATATGGGCGCCAACCACCCCTACCCGAATGCGCCGAAGGCGGCCGGCGAGGCGCTCGCCACCGAGCTCGGCTTCGAAGTGCTGCCGCCGCTGGTATTCGCGCTGGCGCCGGGCGACTACAGCGCGCAGTGCCTGAGCCTGAAGAGCTCCGGCGCCAACTACGCCTATCTCGGCAACACCGCGGCCTCCAACATCTCGGTCATGAAGGCCTGCAAGACCGCGGGCGTCGACGTCCAGTTCCTCTCCAACGTCTGGGGCATGGACGAGAACGCCGCCAAGACCGCCGGCGATGCCGCCGACGGCGTGATCTTCCCGCTGCGCACGGCGGTCGGCTGGGGCGGCAACGCGCCGGGCATGAAGACCGTAATGGAAATCTCGAAGATGTCGGACCCGACCGGCAAGGTCTATCGTCCCGTGCATTACATCGCGGCCGTCTGCACCGCGCTGTACATGAAGGAAGCGATCGACTGGGCCGCCAAGAACGGCGGAGCCACCGGCGAGAACGTCGCCAAGGGCTTTTACCAGAAGAAGGATTGGGTGCCCGCCGGCATGGAGGGCGTCTGCAATGCCTCGAACTGGACCGACAAGGACCATCGCGGCACGCTGAAGGTCGACCTCTATCGCTCGAAGATCTCGGGTTCCACCGACGGCGATCTCAACGATCTCATGGCCAAGGGCACCATCAAGCTCGAGAAGGTCAAGACCGTCGAACTGCCGCGCAAGCCGGAATGGTTCGGGTGGTGAGGTAGCGACTTTCCACAAACTCAAGCCGTC
>NZ_JADGRI010000476.1 GCF_017881085.1 Bradyrhizobium sp. | reverse complement strand
TAAATCATCAGCTGCTGACACGAAAGGCTCGGTTGCCGCGCCCCCGGCTGAAAAGCAAAGCCAGATCGCATCCGCAATTAAGTCGGAGAAGGTGGAAGAAGTCACGAACGTTAACTTTAACATCTCGATTGGAACGGTGGTTCCGAGCACAGTGCGCTACTATCCCCTGCCCAGCCGCATTATCGAAATCTACCCAGAATGGCGCGGCTATAGTTTTATTTTGGTGCGGGGGAAGTACCTCATTCTTCGCCCGAGGACTTATGAAATCGTTTACATAATCGAAGGGTGATAACGTTAGACTGTAAGCGGTGTTTTGACCGCACCTTTTCCTGACGTTTACGATCGGCGAGTGTGACGATCTCTGAATCGGAGAGATCGTGTTGTGTCTACGCTTGACCATACGCTTAAGCCGGAGGCAACGACGGCGCGCCGGCTTGAGGTTATCACGGGAACGGGCCGTCGCCGGTGGTTCTCGGCAGACGACAAGGCCCGGATGATTGAAGAGACGCTTGTTCCGGGTGCGGTGGTTTCGGAAGTTGCGCGCCGGCATGGGCTTGCGCCGCAGCAATTGTTCACATGGCGCCGCCAGGCGCGGCAGCCTGCCGGGGCGGACGCCGCCACCATGGCGGCGCAGTTCGTGCCTGCGGTCGTGGAATCGGCATTGCCGGAAGGCGCGGTTCGCCGGCGGCAGCGCCAGCGGACACGCCCGGTGGATCGGGCCTCAGGAATCATCGAGGTGGAGATCGAAGGCGTCTGCGTTCGGATCGGCCGTGGCGCTGACGCCAAGACGATCGCGGTGGTGATCCGGGCGCTGAAGGCCGGCACGTGATCGGTCCGACCGGCACGGTCCGGGTGATGATGGCGACCAAGCCGGTGGACTTCCGCAAGGGCGCCGAGGGACTTGCGGCACTGGTGCGCGAGACGATGAAGTCCGATCCGTTCTCGGGCGCCGTCTATGTGTTCCGGGCGAAACGGGCCGACCGCGTGAAGCTGATCTATTGGGACGGCACGGGAGTGTGCCTGTTCGCCAAACGGCTCGAGGATGGCCAGTTCCGCTGGCCGAACGTGCAGGACGGGGTGATGAGGCTGTCGGCTGCGGAGTTCTCGGCATTGCTGGAAGGGCTCGATTGGCGACGGGTTCACGCCGCGCGCGAGACCCCGGCGCCGGTGCAGCCAGGCTGATCTGCGACAGAGTGAATCAGTCCGACCGAAATGATCGCAAGGCGCAGCGGTACATGATGTAATCGCACCATGACGGCGACGGACACGCTTCCCGATGATCCCGGCACGCTCAAGGCGATGCTACTGGCGGAACGTGCGCGCACCGAACGGTTGGAGCAAATCATCAAGGAGTTGCAGCGTCACCGCTTCGGTCGCCGGGCCGAGACGCTGCCGGAAGATCAATTGCTGCTCGGCCTCGAAGAGGTCGAACAGACGGCGGCGAGCACTGAGGCCGAGAACGAAGCGGCGGCGCCAGCCGAGCGGGCAAGCCACGCCGCCACGCGCCGCACCAACCGTGGATCGCTGCCGGCGTACCTGCCGCGCATCGAGATGGTGGTCGACATCGACGATTATGCCTGCCCATGCTGCCAGGGCGCGCTGCATCGGATTGGCGAGGATATCAGTGAACGGCTCGACATCGTCCCGGCTCAGTTCCGCGTGCTTGTTGTGCGTCGACCCAAATATGCCTGCCGAGCCTGCGAGAACGGGGTGGTGCAGGCGGCTGCGCCGGCGCGGCTGATCGAGGGCGGGTTGCCGACTGAGGCGACGGTGGCGCAGGTTCTCGTCTCCAAATACGCCGATCATCTGCCGCTGTATCGGCAGGCTCAGATCTATGCGCGGCAAGGCATCACGCTCAATCGTTCGACCTTGGCTGACTGGGTCGGCCGCGCCGCCTTCCTGCTGCGACCGGTGCATGAGCGTCTGCTCGCCAGGCTCAAGGGCTCGGCGAAGCTATTCGCCGACGAGACGACGGCGCCGGTGCTCGATCCCGGACGTGGGAAGACCAAGACCGGCCAACTGTGGGCCTACGCGCGCGACGATCGCCCCTGGGGTGGCGCCGACCCGCCCGGCGTGGCCTATGTCTACGCCCCCGATCGCAAGGCGGAGCGGCCGATCGCTCATCTCGCAGGCTTCGCGGGCACCCTTCAGGTCGATGGCTACGCCGGCTATCGCATACTCGCCGAGCGCGGTGACGTGCGACTGGCATTCTGCTGGGCCCATGTCCGCCGACGCTTCTACGAACTCGCCGCGGCCGGTCCGGCGCCGATCGCCAGCGAGGCGCTCGAACGCATCGCCGGGCTCTATGCCATCGAGAGCGATATCCGTGGCAGCGGCGCCGAGGAAAGGCGTGAGGCCAGGCTGCGGCGGAGCCGGCCGATTATCGATGAACTCGAGCCCTGGCTGCGCGCCAAACTCGCTCTGATCAGTCAGAAGACAAAACTCGCTGAAGCGATCCGCTATGCGCTCTCGCGTTGGGAGGGTCTGACCCGCTTCATCGATGACGGCCGCATCGAGATCGACTCCAACACCGTCGAACGCGCGATCCGGCCGATCGCCCTGAACCGTAAAAACGCTCTCTTCGCTGGCTCCGACGGCGGCGGCGAGCATTGGGCGATCATCGCCTCGCTGATCGAGACCTGCAAACTCACGGGCATCGAGCCGCACGCCTACCTCGCCGACGTCATCACAAAGATCGTCAACGGTCACCCGAACAGCCAAATCGACGATCTGCTGCCATGGGCCTATCCCGTTGCCCCGGCGCTCAGGGACGTGGCCTGAGAACGACGCTTACACTGAACCCGACGTCACGACGACGACAGTCATGT
>NZ_JADGRI010000264.1 GCF_017881085.1 Bradyrhizobium sp. | reverse complement strand
GATGGCCAGTCGGGAGGCAAGCGTCATCTTGGCGTTCGCGCCGTCTCGTTACCGCCTTGGTACGCATCCGGGCAGGACCGGCGACGCGTTCTTTGTATCATGGGCCCGGCGCAACATTGCCGGCTGGAACAGAGGATGCCGATGAGCGCTTTGCGGCGTCAAGACAATCCGTGACCGCCGCGAGCAAGGCGGCCGGCTTAAAGGGCTTTTGCAGGCCGCTGACGGCGCCGAGCCTGGTTGCCATGGTCAGAAAGTCCGGACCCGTGGCGGGATCCGGCTCGATCGGGCGGCCGGAGATCACAATGATCGGGATCAGCGGCTGCAACTGATGAATGAGCCGCATGGTTTCCAGTCCGTCCATTCCCGGCATGAAGATGTCGAGAAACAGCAGATCGAAATTCTCGGCTTCGAATATCGTCAGTGCCTTGCGGCCGTCGCCGGCGACGACGACGCTGTGGCCGGCCCGTTCCAGCAGCAGCCGGCTGGTCGCCTGAACGGCGATGTCATCGTCGACGATCAGGATTTTTGCCAAGAGCGAATCTTTCGAGCGCATGGAATGTGTCAATGCTGGGTTGTGAATCCGTTGCCTGCCACGCGCAAGCCTTTCTTCGGCAACACGCACGCCATGTTGTTGAAAAAGCAATGCATCGAGTTGCGGCTATGCCCGTTACAGGGCAGACGGTGTCGGACGCCATCTTTGCAGCCTATGATTCGGCTCGCTTCAGCAACGTGGAACTCGTGACGGTGATTTCATACCGTATGCCGTAGTTGCACGGGTTCCATATTTCACGCGCTATTCGCGCCGACGCGATCCGCCGGGTCCCGCCAATAGGATTGCAGCGTCAGCGCTGTCGTAAAGATGACCCGGCCCGCCTCATCGCGCACGCGCACCAGATGAACAGGGGCGGTTCATGGTCACTGCGATGAGCCGATCGGCGCCGGAGCGGGTCGGCGGGGGCTTGCCTGCCGCAGACCGGCTGTGAGATGACCTGACTGGTCTCGAACAGGTGTGATCATGGCAGATAAGAGGAAACCAAAGGAAGCGCTCCGCAGCGCGCGCTGGTTCGCGCCCGACGATTTGCGCGCCTTCGGCCATCGCTCGCGCGCGATGCAGATGGGCTACGCGCCGGAGGAGTGGAAGGACCGTCCGGTGATCGCCATCCTCAATACCTGGTCGGACGCGCAGCCCTGCCACATGCATTTCAAGTCGCGCGTCGACGACGTCAAGCGCGGCGTGCTGATGGCCGGCGGCTTCCCCCTGGAATTGCCGGCGCTGTCGCTGTCGGAATCGTTTTTGAAGCCGACCACCATGCTCTATCGCAACATGCTGGCGATGGACGCCGAGGAATTGTTGCGCGGCCATCCCGTCGACGGCGTGGTGCTGATGGGCGGCTGCGACAAGACCACGCCGGGCCTCTTGCTCGGCGCCACCAGCATGAACCTGCCGGCGATCTATCTGCCCGCAGGTCCCATGCTGCGCGGCAACTGGAAGGGCAAGACGCTGGGCTCGGGGTCGGATGCCTGGAAATACTGGGACGAGCGGCGCGCGGGGAAAATCTCCGACAAGGACTGGGTCGATGTAGAGGCCGGCATCGCCCGCAGCTACGGCACCTGCATGACCATGGGCACCGCTTCCACCATGACCGCGATCGCCGAAGCGATCGGCATGACGCTGCCAGGCGCGTCCTCGATTCCGGCCGCGGACGCCGGCCACATCCGCATGGCTTCCGAATGCGGAAGGCGCATCGTCGATATGGTGTGGGAAGATCTGACGCCGAAAGCGATCCAGACCCGAAAAGCATTCGAGAACGGCATCACGGTGGCGATGGCGATGGGCTGCTCGACCAACGCGATCATCCATCTGATCGCGCAGGCGCGCCGCGCCGGGCAGGACATCGGGCTCGACGATTTCGAGATCGCCAGCCGCAAGGTGCCGGTCGTCGCCAATGTGCGTCCGAGCGGCGACAAATATCTGATGGAGGATTTCTTCTATGCAGGCGGATTGCCCGGGCTGATGAGCCGGATCAGCGATCGCCTGCATCTCGATTGCGTGACGGTGACCGGCAGGACGCTCGGCGAGAATATCGCGGGCGCGGAGGTCTATGATGACGATGTCATCCGCACCGTCGAAAATCCGATCTATGCCGAGGGCGCGCTCGCCGTGCTCCGCGGCAATCTCGCCCCCGACGGTTGCGTGATCAAGCCTTCGGCCTGCGAGCCGCGCTTCCTCAGGCACACCGGCCCCGCTTTGGTGTTCGACGACTATCCTTCGATGAAGAAGGCGATCGACGATCCCGATCTAGACGTCACGGCCGATCACGTGCTGATCCTGCGCAACGCGGGGCCGAGAGGAGGGCCGGGCATGCCGGAATGGGGCATGCTGCCGATCCCGGCCAAACTGGTAAAGCAGGGCGTGCGCGACATGGTGCGGCTGTCGGATGCGCGCATGAGCGGCACCAGCTACGGCGCCTGCATCCTGCACGTAGCGCCGGAATCCTTCATCGGCGGTCCGCTGGCGCTGGTGCGAAACGGCGACCGCATCACGCTCGACGTCGCCGCCCGCACCATCAACCTGGATGTGCCGGAAGCCGAACTGGCAAAACGCCGCGCCGAATGGCAGCCGCCGGAGCGGCGCTTCGAACGCGGCTATGGCTGGATGTTCACCCGGCACATCAGGCAGGCCAATGAGGGCTGCGACTTCGACTTCCTCGAAACGTCATTCGGCGCACCGGTGGGAGAGCCCTCGATCTATTGAGCTGACCCGTCGTTCCGGGGCAAGGCGAAGCCTTGAGCCCGGAACCTCGAGATTCCCCGATGTGCAATTGCACATCTGAGGTTCGCGCTTCGCGCGCCCCGGAATGATGGAGGACAGGTCGGCGCTCATGACCAAAATCGGGAGTCACTCACACCTCGCCCTGCTCCGCCATTCCCACCGCCCACAGCGCAAACGCGTAGGCGATCGCGACTTCGTCGAGCCGGTTGAATCGGCCGGACGCGCCGCCGTGGCCGGCGCCCATGTTGACACGCAGCAATACCGGTCCGCCGCCGGTCTTGGTGGCGCGCAGCCGCGCGATCCATTTCGCCGGCTCCCAATAGGTGACGCGCGGATCGGTCAAGCCGCCCATCGCCAGGATCGCGGGATACTCCTTGGCAGCGACGTTGTCGTAAGGCGAATACGACAAGATGGTCTTGAAATCCTTCTCGCTCGCGATCGGATTGCCCCATTCCGGCCATTCCGGCGGCGTCAGCGGCAGTGTGTCGTCGAGCATGGTGTTGAGCACGTCAACGAAAGGCACCTCGGCGACGATGCCGGCGAACAGTTCGCCGGCGCGGTTGGCGACCGCGCCCATCAGCATGCCGCCGGCGCTGCCGCCATGGGCGACGATGCGCTTGGTTCCGGTATATTTTTCCGATATCAGCGCCCGCGCGCTGGCGGCGAAATCGTCAAAACTGTTGGTCTTCTTCTCGCGCTTGCCGTCGAGGTACCAGCCCCAGCCCTTGTCCGTGCCGCCCCGGATATGCGCGATCGCATAGACGAAGCCGCGATCGACCAGCGACAGCCGGTTGGCTGAGAACGACGCCGGCATCGCCATGCCGTAGGAGCCGTAGCCGTACAAAAGCAGCGGCGCGTTGCCATCGCGCTTGAGGTCTTTGCGATGCAGGATCGACACCGGCACCTCGGCGCCGTCATGCGAAGTGGCCATGATGCGGGTGGTGACGTAATCGGCCGGGTTGTGACCTGAGGGAATTTCCTGGCGCTTGCGAAGGGTGCGCGTGCGCTTGCCCATGTCGTAATCGTAGACTTCCGACGGCGTCGTCATCGACGAATAGGAGAAGCGCAGATTGGTCGTGTCGAATTCATAGCCGCCCATGGTGTCGAGCGAATAGGCCGCCTCGTCGAAGGCGATGGCGTGTTCGTCGCCGCTTGTGAGATCGCGGATGATGATGGAAGGCAGCGCGTTGGCGCGCTCCAGCCGCACCATGTGGCCGGCATAGAGTTCGACATCGAGAATATAGATGCCGGCGCGGTGCGGGATCAGTTCGCGCCAGTTGGCGCGCTCGGGCGAAGCGAGCGGCGCGGTGACGACCTTGAAATCGATCGCGCCGTCGGCATTGGTGAGGATGAAAAGCTCGTCGCCCCGGTCGGCAAGCGAATATTGCACGCCGGTCTGGCGCGTGGCGACGAGGCGCGGCGGCGCCTCGGGGTTGGCGAGATCGATCAGCCGCTGTTCGGAGGTTTCGTGGTCGCCGCCCGCGATCACGCAGAACCGGCCGCTGGAACTTTCATGGAGATGCGTGAACCAGCCGGCATCCAGTTCTTCATAGACCAGCGCATCATCCGCCTGCTTCGTGCCGAGGCGATGGCGCCAGACCTGCATTGGGCGGTGATTGTCGTCGAGCTTGACGTAGAAGAAGCTCTTGCAGTCGATGCTCCACACCACCGCGCCGTCGGTTTCCTCCACGAGGTCATCGAGGTCTTTTCCATCAGCCCAGTCGCGCACGCGAATCGTGAAATATTCCGAGCCGTTGATGTCGGCGCTCCAGGCCTCGAGCTCGTGATTCGGCGAGTGCCTGGCGCCGCCGAACTTGAAATATTCCTCTTTTTCCGCGAGCTGGTCGCCGTCGAGCACGATCCGGATCTCGCCGCCGTCGCGCGGCATGCGGCCGAACATCTCATGCTGGCCGCCCTCGCGGAATTTGCGCAAGTACGCGTAAGGCCCGTCCGGCGACGGCACGCTGGAATCGTCTTCCTTGATCCGCCCGCGCATTTCCGCAACCAGCGTCTTCTGCAAGCCGCCGGTGTGGCCGAGCAGGCTTTCGGTGTAGGCGTTTTCGGCTTCGAGATATTCTCTGATATCCGGGTCGAGCACGGCGGGGTCGCGCAGCACTTCCTGCCAGCTTTCGTCTTTGAGCCAGGCAAAATCGTCGACCACGGTGGTGCCGTGGGTGGTGAATGAATGCGGCCGGCGCGGCGCGATCGGCGCGGGCAGGGAACTCTTCTGGTCCATCGGTATGTCACCTGATTCTTGTCGTGCGCGCGGGCAGGGCCGCGGTCCTCAATGCCATATCGGCTCTCGCCAGCGGATTGCCAGATATGCCGCCCTCGCGCCAGAGCCGCGCACGGCTTGTTGACCGCCACTTTGTATGGTTAGGCTTTTCGGCCCGCGCGCCGAGACAGCGAATTATGCTCTTCAACTCCTACCCGTTTATCTTCCTGTTCCTGCCGGTCGCCCTGATCGGCTATTTCGTGCTGGGCCGGTTCAGCAATCTGGCGTCGGTGGTCTGGCTGGCGCTGGCGTCGCTGGCCTTTTACTCCGTCAGCAACTGGCAATTCGTGGCGCTGCTGCTCGGCTCGATCGCGTTCAACTACCTGATCGGCTTCCTGTTGATCACAAGCCCGATGCGCAACCGCCTGCGGTTCGCGGTGCTCACGCTCGGCGTCGCCGGCGACCTCCTGGTGCTCGGATATTTCAAATATGCCAGCTTCCTGGCCGCCAACCTCAATGCGCTGTTTTCCGCCGGGCTGACGGTCAACGTCCTGCTGCCGGTCGGGATATCCTTCTACACCTTCACCCAGATCGCCTTCCTGGTGGACGCCTACCGGGGCAAGGTCGCAGGCTACCGGTTGCCGCACTATGCGCTGTTCGTCACCTATTTTCCGCATCTGATCGCGGGACCGATCCTGCACCACAAGGACATGATCCCGCAGTTCGAGCGGGCGGAAAGCAAGCGGCCGAATGCGCATCTGATTCTTTGCGGCCTGATCATCTTCGCCATCGGCCTGTTCAAGAAGACCTGTCTCGCCGACGGCATCCAGCCCTTTGTCGCGCTCGCCTTCGGCCCGGCGATGCCGTCCTTCGCGCAGGCCTGGATCGGCGCGCTGGCCTACACCTTCCAGCTCTATTTCGATTTCTCCGGCTATTCCGACATGGCGATCGGAATTTCGCTGATGTTCGGCGTGTTCCTGCCGCTGAATTTCAATTCGCCGTACAAGGCCGCCAGCATCGTCGATTTCTGGCGGCGCTGGCACATGACCCTGTCGCAATTCCTGCGCGACTATCTTTATATCCCGCTCGGCGGCAATCGGCGCGGCCCGGCGCTGCGTTACGTCAACCTGATGATCACGATGGCGCTCGGCGGGCTGTGGCACGGCGCGTCCTGGACATTTGTGGCGTGGGGCGTGCTGCACGGGATGTATCTCTGCGTCAACCACGGCTGGAGCAATTATGGTCCTTCGATCGGGCCGCGCTACGCGCCCGCAGCCAATCTTGCCGCGTTCGTCCTGACCTTCCTAGCGGTCGTTGTCGCCTGGGTGTTCTTCCGGGCCGACAGCATGGCCTCGGCGATATCAATCCTGTCGAAGATGGCAAGCCCGGCTCACATCGACTTGAGCTACCGCGAAATGCTGGCTGCCGCCATGGTCGCAGGTTATGCCCTGCTGGCCTGGTTCGCGCCGAACACGCAGGAGATCATGGGTTACGATCACCACAACAGGACCGTGGGCGAAGCCGTCAGCGCATGGCCGCAGCGGCGATCGTTCATCTATGCGAGCGCCGCGCTGCTGGCCTTCGCGATACTCGGGATCCAGCAGCACAGCGAATTCATCTACTTCAGGTTCTGATGAGCGTACCCGCCAAAAACCTGATCCGGTTTGTTGCCGCGGGGCTGACCGCGGCGCTTCTGATTGCGGCGTTCAATTTCGTCATCGACCCTCTGCAGCTGTTCGGCCGTTTCCAGTTGGGCCGTCATTGGTACAACCCCGACAGCCGGATGCAGGATGCCGGCCTCATTCGCACCCAGCATTTCGATACGGTATTCATGGGTACCTCGCTCGCGGTGCATTTCCGCCAGAGCGAGATCGACAAGGAGCTGGGGGTCAAGTCCGTGAAGCTGGCGATGTCGGGATCGACCTCCGTCGAGCAAAGTTTCGTGCTCGACGCCGCGCTTCGCCGCCATCCCAGGCTGGTCATCTGGCAAATGGACGACTGGATTTTCCGCGACGCTCCCGATATCGCCTCCGACGCTTATATCCCGGCCGATCTCTATCGGATGAACGCGAAGGGGATCGCGGGGTATCTGTACAGCCTGGAAACCGCGCGCGAGTCGCTGTGGATCGCGCTTCGCGGGTTCAAGCCGTTGGAAGCCGTCGCGCACGGGCTGTCCGCCGCCCAGTATCTGAAATTCCAGGTAGACGATCTGAATGAGCTGAACGCCTTTCCGGCCTATATCGAGCTTTCGACCGCCTACAACTCGGCCAAGGCGCGGGCCTCCTTCGCGCATTTCCTGAAAGCCCCAGGCGAGATCGCCGCGGGCTACGACTATGCCGCGATGGTCCGCAATTTCGAACGCGATGCGGTCGGCCTGATCGCCGGACATCCCGATGTGACCTTCGACATCTACTTTCCGCCTTATTCGATCCTGCAATTCGTGTCGATGCGCGATGCCTCGCCGGCGACACTGAAGATCGTCTACGATTTCTCCGCCTACGCCAATCGCAGGCTGACGTCGTTGCCGAACGTCCGCCTGTTCGATTTTCGCGACGCCAGGGAAATAACCCACGATCTGAACAATTATGCGGATGTGATCCATCATTCGCACGCGATCGATCTGAAGCTCTTGTCCTGGCTGGCGGCTGGCGATCACCTCGTCAGCCGCGAGGCACCCACCGCATCGGTCGAACGGCTGAAGGCGCAGGTCGAGGCCTACCGGTTCGACAATGAGGAACGTTAGCCGGGATGTGCCGGTTTCCCTCTCGTCATGGCGAATTCAACCAAGTCTGATCCGAATGAGCCCAGCTGCCAAGAATCTGCTCCGGCTATC
>NZ_JADGRI010000263.1 GCF_017881085.1 Bradyrhizobium sp. | reverse complement strand
TTCGAACGCATGCGGATCATGAAGGTCTCGTAGGAGTACTCCGCGACCTGCCACCAGAGATTCTCGTCGTTGCGGAACTCCATCTGCGAATCCAGGATCTTCTTGAAGTCCGGGTTGGCCGCGGAGGTCTCGGCATTGACCTCGTTCGAGGCTTTAAGGCAGGCTTCCATGATCGCCTGGCTGAACGGACGTAGCTGGGTCCCGGCCGCCACCAGGCGCTTCAGCGCCTGCGGATTGCGCGCGTCATATCGCGCCTGAACGTCCATGTTGGCGTAGCCGCAGGCGATCGTCAGCAACGACTTATAAGCCTTCGGCAGGGCGTCCCACTTGTCGGAATTGATGAAGAAATGCAGCGCCGTGCCGCCTTCCCACCAGCCGGGATAGTAGTAGTACTTGGCGATCTTGTAGAAGCCGAGCTTCTCATCGTCATAAGGACCGACCCACTCGGTTGCGTCGATGGTGCCCTTTTCCAGGGCCGGATAGATGTCGCCGCCGGCGATCTGCTGCGGAATGGTGCCGAGCTTGGACAGCGTCTTGCCGGCCCATCCGCCGATCCGCATCTTCAGGCCATTGAGGTCGTCGACGGTGTTGATCTCCTTGCGGAACCAGCCGCCCATCTGGGTGCCGGTATTACCACCCGAGATGGCGTAGGTCTTGTTCTTCCTGGCAAACTCGTTGAGCATGTCCTGGCCGCCGTGATCCTGGAACCAGGCGTTCTGCTGGCGCGAATTCAGCCCGAACGGCACCGAGGCGAACAGCGCGTAGGTCGGGTCCTTGCCAATAAAATAGTAGGCGGCGGTGTGACACATTTCGACGGTGGCGTTGGACACCGCGTCCAGCACCTGCAAGCCGGGAACGATTTCGCCGGCGGCAAACGGCTGGATCTGGAATTTGTTGTCGGTGGCTTCGGCGACATATTTCGAGATTGTCTCCGCCGCGCTGAAGGGCACGTCGAGCGACTTCGGCCAGCTCGTGGTGCAGCGCCATTTCAGCTCGGGCATCGACTGCGCGATGGCCGGTGCGGCAACGGTGCTTGACGCGGCGAGGCCGACGCCTGCGGTTTTCAGGAATTCACGACGTTTCATGGCATATCCCCCCTTTTGGATTTTTGCTTTGAAATCGCCAGCCCATGGCGATCATTCGCGGCGCCGCCTTGTCGGCGATCGTGTCATCTTTCGGCCGAGAATATCAGAGGTCGATGCTTCCGGATAGCCGTCGAAGGCCCGCGCGGCCCGGCTCCGGTGTGGCGCAGCCGCGCACCCCCTCAAGCCATGGTCGCGCCGATCCAGTCCGACAGCGTATCCACGATCTCGGTCATGACTTCGCCGTCGTTCCTCCCCGAGCGCGCCAGCACGTGGAAGGAATGATCGGCCTCCGCGACCGGGTGCAGCGACGCCGATGCGCCAAGCCGCTTCACCACCGGTTCGAGCAATTTCAGCTCGGCCAGTTTGTCGCGGGTGCCCTGGATGAAGAGCATGGGGATACGGACCTCGCCGAGATGCGTGGCCCGCGCGTCGGAAGGCTTGCCCGCCGGATGCAAGGGAAAGCCCAGGAAGGCAAGCCCGCGGACGCCGGCCAGCGGCGCGATGGCCTGCGCCTGCGACGTCATGCGGCCGCCGAATGATTTGCCGCCGGCAAAGAGCGCGACCCCCGGGCAGCAGCGCGCGGCCTCCGCGACGGCAGCGCGCACCGCAGCATGGGCGAGCGGCGGCGCATCCGGCCGCTTGCTGTGCTTTTCCATGTAGGGAAACTGGTAGCGCAGCGTTGCGATACCGCGGCCGCACAGACCGGCCGCGGCCCGCTCCATGAATTCATGGGTCATGCCTGCGCCGGCGCCGTGGGCAAAAACAAAGCAGCCCTGCGCGCCTGCCGGCCGCAGCAGCAGCGCGGAGACCGGGTCCGCGCCATCGACCTTCAGTTCGAGATGTTGCGGGCTGACGACGGTCATGGTGGCCTATTCTGATCGCAGGCCGGCGTTCACCGCAAGAACGAAATCCCGGGTTTATTTGCCGGTAAACCTCAAGATCCAAAGTCCCTGATTCTTGTCGGTCACGTAGATAAGGCCGCGCGTATCGACCAGCACGTCCTCGCTTTGCGCGACCAGTTTGCCCTTGGGAAATACGCCGTAACGGTGCGTCGGATCCGGCGGCAGGAAATACCCTACCTCGCGCGGCGCGGCCGGCGTGCTGGTGTCGTAGATCCGCAAGCCCGCGTTGCTGTGCGCCGCCTTCGCAGCAATCATCCGATCCAGATTCTGCGAGCGAACAGCGCCGTGCCCATGAACAGGGACGCGCTGAAAAGTCCAATCACCCCCAGCAAGAGCCACCTCACCCGCAGTCCGACACCAGCCAACACGACGAACAGCGGAAATGAAACAAGATTGAATCGGCTCATCGAGACGAAGCCCGCCGGCCCACCGCTGAGCGTCAGATAAGGCAACAACAGCGTACCCACGGCGAACAGCGTCCAGGAGAAGCGCAGCCGGGACCAGCCGACGACAATCAGGACTATGAACAGCAGGGTGAGCCAGCTGCCCTGCCCCCATGGATTCCAGTCATTCAGGATCATCCGGGTAAAGGGTTCAAGTTTGAGCGCGGCGACCAGTCTTGTAGCCAGCGTGGTACCCTGATGGAAAGCCGCCTGCCCCTCGGAGAATACAAAGGGATCACCGAATAAGCACCAGAGGTAGATCATGAACAGCCACAAGCCCGATGTCGCGATAAGGACGCATGGTATCAGGGCGGGAAAAAGCGGCTTCTGATCCCGGTTGAGCCACATCTCCCAGAGAAGGACCGGCAACAAGACGATGCCCGCCGATCGATCGGCAACTGCCAGACCTGCAAACAGGGCTGCCGGCAAGTACTGTTGTCGCTTCACGGCAAGAAAGAACGAAGCGGTCAGGAGCAATTCCAGGGGTTCGGTATACCCGGCCGACAGCAGGACCGAAGCCGGAAAAAAGCTGAGCAATGCCGTCGCGGCGAGAGCGAGTTGATCACCGAACTCCTCGCGAACCAGCTTGAAAAGAACGACGACGGCCAGCAATCCCGCAACGTTCGATACCAGCAGCAGTGCATCCGAAGGCGCGAGGCCGCTGATCGTGGCGAGGCCCCGTGCGAGCATCGGATACAACGGATAGAACACGATATTCTGGGGAATAGTCGGATCGCCGTTATACTGATATCCCGCTGTTGCGATCCTGAAATACCATTCTGAGTCCCATTGCAGCAGCTGGTGGTACCAGAGCGGTCCGGCAGACCAGACATCGGTCGCGATCGGCATGTATTTTTGCGAGAAGACCAGTCCGAGCGCGACCACCAGCCGCGAACACAGGAATATCAGGATGGCCCAAAAATAGGGAAGCCAGGAATGATCTTTGCAGTGGGGATACCGCATCTCCATGTCCATGCCGCGGTAGCCTATCCTACTCTTACCGAAAAAACATCGATCGATTCCACCTATGCGCGGCGCGTGCTGTCGTGCGTTGACTTGAATCAAGATGAGCCGGCCAGCGGGTTGGTTTGCCGGACGGCCGCCGCGTTCATGTCCGTGCCGAAATTCCGGCGGTGACAGCTTCGGAATTGGGCGCGGTCCTACGCCGCCCTGGTGCCGGCCTTGCGCGGCACCAGGCGCTCGCTCGCAAGCGCGGCCTGCGCGCTCGAAGCTCCCGCCTCGTGATACTCCGCATCCTCGTTGACTTGCCAGATGTCGTAGATGCGCTCGCCCGCCATGATGTTCCGCGCCGTCAGCATGGCGGTCATCATGGCGTGATCCTGGTTGTTGTACTTGTGCATTCCGTTGCGCCCGATCATATGCAGGCTCGGATAGCTTTGCTCGAGGTCGCGCCGGATCATCGCCATGTGCTCGCGATAGGCGTCGTCATATACCGGATAGGCCTTCGGCTGGCGCACCACGCAACCGTCGACCACGTCGGAGGCGGAGGCCAGACCGACCTTGGCGACCTCGTGTTTGGCCAGCGCGATCAGCTCCTGGTCGGACATCGCCCACAGGCCGTCGTCCTCGAAGCAGAAATATTCCAGCCCGAGACAGGACATGCCGGGCGGCACCATTTCGGGCGACCATGAGGTGAAATTCTGAACGCGACCGACCTTCACGCTGGGATCATGGATGTAGATCCAGTTGTCGGCGAACACGTCCGGCTTGTCGAACATCAGCGCGACGGTGAGAAAATCGCGGTAGCGCAGCGCGCGCGCGTGCAGCAGCGAGATCGGCTTCGGCGTGAGCTTCTGCACCAATTCGCGCACCGGCGCCGAACTCACGACGTGGCGCGCCGTATAGGTTTCGCGTCCGCCGTCAGCGGTCGCAACCCCGATACGCCAGATCTTCTGGACGTCATCATAAGCGAGTTCGGCCAGTTCCCGGCCCATCAGGATTCGTCCGCCGCGCTCCACGGTCTTGGCCGCCGCGGCTTCCCACATCATGCCGGGGCCCTTGCGCGGATACTGGAACGTCTCGATCAGCGTCTTGACGACACCGTCGCCGGCCGCATCGGCTTTCGGCTTGCGCCGGAACGAGCGCGTCAGCGCGTTCATGACGGCGACCCGAAGATCCAGCCCCTTGATGCGCTGCGCCGCCCAATCGGCGGAGATTTCGTCGCACGACATGCCCCACACCTTTTCGGTGTAGGTCTTGAAGAATATCTGAAACAGGCGTTCGCCGAACCGATTGCGCACCCAGTCATGAAAGCTGCGCGGCGAGGCGACCGGAAAGACCTTGGCATAGGCATAGGACAGCATGCAGACGGCGCTGGTGAAAATCCCGAGGTTGCGCAGCGCCTGGAACGCGCTGAGCGGATAGGAATAGAATTTCCCGCCGTAATAGATGCGCGACAGCCGCTGCCGGGTGATGAAATCATCCGGCAGGATCTCCTGCCAGAGATCGACGACTTCCTTCGCCTTGGAGAAGAACCGGTGGCCGCCGATGTCGAACAGGAAATTGCCGTGCCGCACGGTGCGGCTGATGCCGCCGACGTAATGCGGGTCCTTCTCGATCACGATGACCGACGGCGTTTCCTTGGTCAGGCAGTAAGCGGTGGTAAGGCCGGCGGGTCCGGCGCCGATCACGAAAATCTCTGCATCAACGGTCATGCGCGGCGTGATCCCTTGGGTTCCCGCCGCATTTGCGCAGAGCTTCGTTAATGTTGGACTTATCGCCGCGCGCAGAAACGCCGCCGTTGCAGCGTTAATGAAACGTCAACGGCCGCGCGGCACCGCTTGCGCCGCGCATGGCTCAGCCGGCATGCGCTTCGGCCAGGATCGCCACCTCTTTCGTCCCGTACGACAGATAGGTCAGGCGCCAATGGCGCTTTTCGGAGATTTCCTGCAGTGCCTTGAAGCCGCCGGTTCGCCACTCGGGAAACCCGAAAAAATCGTCAAAATGAATAACGAGCCCCTGTTCCACATAGTCGGCGCAGAATTCCAGAACGTCGACCGTCGCGGCGTAGGTGTCGCAGTCGACATGCACCAACAGCGGGGTTTCAGAGCCTGGGTTTTGCGCTTTCCAACGCGGCGCCGAGTCAGCAAACCAGCCCTTCACCAAACTGACATTGGGCCGGACCTTCGGCAGCCTGCCGCCGAGATCGAAGGTCCTTTCGGGAGCCATGCCGCTCCACTGTTCCTGCAGGCCTTCGAAACTATCAAATCCGACGAAATTCAGCTCGGGAGCCTTCCGGGCCTGGTAGTTAATCATTCCACCCTTGAAGACCCCGAACTCCAGTACAAGTTTGCGGGCAGGAAACCTTCGCCTCGCCTCCTTGATCGAAAGCGACAGGCCGTCGAATCGATCCAGAAAGGAGTACGCGCCTTTCATGTTTTCCTTGGCGTAGTTAAAGGAATCCACGACGGCATCGCGGCGCATCAGCATCGGGACGGACTCGGGCAGCGTCCTCTCAGCGACATAGCGCGCAAACGAAGCAACCACGTTGGAAAACCAGACCTCCGCTCGAGTGCCTATCCGCGTCATATTTGGTTTACCTTCAGCATTGTCCCGGGAAACAAACCGTAGCCGATCACGGGGCCGACCAGCCGCCCGGAGCAAATGAATTGGGATCGAATCGCTTTCATCTTCTGCTCAGGCCTGCGCAATATACACCTTAATTTCCGTATTCTAATGCGGCCCATCGGCGAGCCGGGCAATGATCGCATAGGACCAACGGCTGCCCTGAACATCGGCGATGTTTGCGCAAAACGCGATTGAATGAAATCGCCGGGCCGTTTCACGCCCCACGCATTGCAATGAGCGTGTCTCTCCCCTAAATAGCACGGAAGCCAGCTCCGCGCGGCTTCAGCCCAGCCCTAAATTCCCACGTGAAGCGTCGCAATTTGATGGCCCGCTTTCGAGCGGCCGCAACTTTCTTTAAGGCTCCCGCAAATATGATTCGTCTCGACAATGTCAGCAAGCAAATCGGTCACCAGATTCTCTTCATCGAAGCCTCCGCGGCGCTGCAGAAGGGCGAGAAGGTCGGCCTCGTCGGTCCCAACGGGGCCGGCAAGACCACGCTGTTCCGGATGATCACCGGACAGGAACTCCCCGACGAGGGCCAGGTGGCGGTCGATCGCGGCGTCACGACAGGCTATTTCAGCCAGGACGTCGGCGAGATGGCCGGCCGCAGCGCGGTGGCCGAGGTGATGGATGGTGCCGGTCCGGTCAGCGCGGTGGCCGGCGAATTGAAGGAGCTGGAAGCCGCCATGGCGGATCCGGCGCGCGCGGACGACATGGACGACATCATCGCGCGCTATGGCGAGGTGCAGGCGCGCTTCGAGGAGCTCGACGGCTACGCGCTGGAAGGCCGGGCGCGCGAGGTGCTAGCCGGCCTCTCCTTCAGCCAGGAGATGATGGACGGCGACGTCGGCGCGCTGTCGGGCGGCTGGAAGATGCGCGTGGCACTGGCGCGTATTCTGCTGATGCGTCCCGACGCCATGCTGTTGGACGAGCCAAGCAACCATCTCGACCTCGAGAGCCTGATCTGGCTGGAGCAGTTCCTCAGAGGTTACGAGGGCGCGTTGTTGATGACCTCGCATGATCGCGAGTTCATGAACCGCATCATCGACAAGGTGGTGGAGATCGACGGCGGTCAGCTGACGACCTATTCGGGCAATTACGAGTTCTACGAGGCGCAACGCGCGCTGAACGAGAAGCAGCAGCAGGCGCAGTTCGAGCGTCAGCAGGCGATGCTCGCCAAAGAGATAAAATTCATCGAGCGCTTCAAGGCGCGCGCTTCGCACGCCGCCCAGGTGCAGAGCCGGGTCAAGAAGCTGGAGAAGATCGAGCGGGTGGAGCCACCCAAGCGCCGCCAGACCGTTTCGTTCGATTTCCCGCCTGCGCCGCGTTCGGGCGAAGACGTGGTGAGCCTGAAGAAGGTGCAGAAGGCCTATGGCAATCGCAGCATCTATGACGGGCTCGACTTCATGGTGCGGCGCCGGGAACGCTGGTGCGTGATGGGCGTCAACGGCGCAGGAAAATCCACGCTATTGAAACTGGTGGCGGGCTCGACTTCGCCTGACGACGGCACGGTGGCGCTCGGCGGCAGCGTGAAGATGGGCTACTTCGCGCAGCACGCCATGGATCTGCTCGACGGCGAGCGCACCGTGTTCCAGTCGCTGGAAGATTCCTTCCCGCAGGCCGGACAGGGCTCGCTGCGCGCGCTGGCCGGCTGCTTCGGCTTCTCCGGCGACGACGTGGAAAAGAAATGCCGGGTTCTGTCGGGCGGCGAGAAGGCGCGGCTGGTGATGGCCAAGATGCTGTACGACCCGCCGAACTTGCTGGTGCTGGACGAGCCGACCAACCATCTGGACATGGCGACCAAGGAGATGCTCATCGCCGCGCTGTCGGAGTATGAGGG
>NZ_JADGRI010000262.1 GCF_017881085.1 Bradyrhizobium sp. | reverse complement strand
AATTTCCCGTTCCGGCAGTGAGACGCTGACAAGCCTCTCAAACGCGGAAACCCAGGAGCCAAGCATGGCAAAGAAGAGTTCGATCGAGAAGAACAACCGACGCAAACGGATGACCAAGAACGCCGCGCCCCAGCGCGCGAAGCTGAAGGCCATCATCGCCGACAAGAAGAAGCCGATGGAAGAGCGCTTCGCGGCGACGCTGAAGCTCGCCGAGATGCCGCGCAATTCGTCGGCGACCCGGATTCGCAACCGCTGCGAACTCACCGGACGGCCGCGTTCGGTCTATCGCAAGAACAAGCTCAGCCGCATCGCGCTGCGTGAACTCGGCTCCAAGGGCCTGGTTCCCGGGCTCGTGAAGTCGAGCTGGTAAGGGGGGTCGGACATGTCAACACACGATCCGATCAGCGATCTCATCACCCGCATCCGCAACGCGCAGATGCGCGCCAAGTCCAAGGTCTCGACGCCTGGCTCGAAGATGCGCGCCAGCGTGCTCGAGGTCCTCAAGGAGGAGGGCTATATCCGCGGCTACGCCAGCGTCGAGCATGCCTCGGGACGCAGCGAGCTCGAGATCGAGCTGAAGTATTTCGACGGCGAGCCGGTTATTCGCGAGATCGAGCGGGTATCGAAGCCGGGGCGGCGGGTTTACGCCTCGGTGAGGAACCTGCCGCGCGTCAACAACGGTCTCGGCATTTCGGTGTTGTCGACGCCGAAGGGAATCATGGCTGACCACGCCGCGCGCGACGCGAATGTGGGCGGCGAGATTCTCTTCACGGTGTTCTGAGGAAGGGATTAGTTATGTCACGTATCGGCAAGCGGCCTGTGACGGTTCCTTCGGGCGTCACCGCGACCGTCGAGGGACAGACCGTCAAGATGAAGGGGCCGAAGGGCCAGCTTCAGTTCATCGTGCATGACGATGTCGAGGTGAAGTTCGAGAACGGCGCGGTCACGGTCGCGCCGCGGTTCGAAACCAACCGCGCCCAGGCGCTCTATGGCACCGCGCGGGCCCAGATTGCGAATCTGGTGGCCGGCGTTACCAAGGGCTTCGAGAAGAAGCTGGAAATCACCGGCGTCGGCTATCGCGCCGCGCTGCAAGGCAAGAACCTGCAGCTCGCGCTCGGTTACAGCCACGACGTCGTCTACGCGATTCCGGAAGGCATCGCGATCACGGTGCCGAAGCCGACCGAGATCGTCATTGTCGGCAACGACAGCCAGCGCGTCGGCCAGGTCGCGGCGGAAATCCGCAGCTATCGTCCGCCGGAGCCCTACAAGGGCAAGGGCGTGAAATACGCCGACGAATTCATCTTCCGCAAGGAAGGCAAGAAGAAGTAACGGAGCCGGTCATGTCGAGACTCAAGATTACGAATGCCCGGCGCAAGCAGCGCGTGAGGATATCGTTGCGCCGTTCGGCCAACGGTCGCCCGCGGCTGTCGGTGTTCCGTTCGTCGAAGCACATCTACGCCCAGGTCATCGACGACCTGAAGGGCGAGACGCTGGCATCGGCCTCGTCGCTGGAGAAGGCGATGCGCGACAGCGGCAAGACCGGCGCCAATATCGACGCGGCGAAGGCGGTCGGGAAGCTGTTGGCGGAGCGCGCGGTCAAGAACGGCGTCACCGAAGTGGTGTTCGATCGCGGCGGCTATCTCTATCACGGCCGCGTCAAGGCGCTCGCGGATGCCGCGCGCGAAAGCGGATTGAGCTTCTAACTGGATTGAACGGACAAAAGGGCCTCTGGGGCCAAGTCTTTTAAGGATCGGAAAACACCATGGCAGGTGAACGCGAACGCGGTGGCGGCCACAGGGGCGGCCGGGAAGAACGCGACAGCGAGTTCGTCGACAAGCTCGTCCACATCAATCGTGTGGCGAAGGTCGTCAAGGGCGGCAAGCGCTTCGGCTTTGCGGCGCTGGTCGTGATCGGCGATCAGAAGGGCCGGGTCGGTTTCGGCCACGGCAAGGCGCGCGAAGTGCCGGAGGCGATCCGCAAGGCGACGGAAGCGGCGAAGCGCAATCTGACGCGGGTGGCGCTGCGCGAAGGCCGCACGCTGCATCACGATATCGCCGGCCGTCACGGCGCGGGCAGGGTCTATCTGCGCGCGGCGCCGGCGGGTACCGGCATCATCGCGGGCGGCCCGATGCGCGCCGTGTTCGAGACGCTCGGTATCCAGGACGTGGTGGCCAAGTCGATCGGTTCGTCGAATCCCTACAACATGGTTCGCGCCACCTTCGACGCGCTGAAGCATCAGGATTCGCCGCGCTCGGTTGCGGCGCGCCGCAACATCAAGGTGTCGACGCTGCAGTCGCGCCGGGTCGGCGGCGACGCCGAAGTGGTTGCCGAATAAAACGGGCATGATCCGGAAAAGTGGGTACCGGTTTTCCGAAAAGATCATGCCGAACTGAAGAGACGCTCGGAGTTACGACGATGGCCAAGGCCGCAAAGATGATCAAGGTCGAGCAGATCGGCAGCGCGATTCGCCGCCACCACTCGCAGCGCGAGACGCTGATCGGCCTCAAGCTCAACAAGATCGGCCGGACCACCGAGCTGCAGGATACGCCTGCAATTCGCGGCATGATCGCCAAGGTTCAGCATCTCGTCCGCGTCGTCGGCGAGAAGTAAGCAAAGACAAGGAGACAGGGCGATGAAGCTCAGCGATATCGCCGACAATGCCGGCTCGCGCAAGAAGCGCATGCGTGTCGGCCGTGGCATCGGTTCGGGCAAGGGCAAGACGGCAGGGCGCGGCGGCAAGGGCCAGACCGCGCGCTCCGGCGTGCGCATCAAGGGCTTCGAGGGCGGCCAGATGCCGCTGCATCGGCGCCTGCCGAAGCGCGGCTTCAACAACATCTTCCGGCTGGATTTCGCCGAGATCAATCTCGATCGCATCCAGGATGCGATCAACGCCAAGCTGCTCGACGCCAAGGACACCATCAACGCCGAATCGCTGGTGAAAGCCCGCGTCATCCGGCGCGCCAAGGCCGGCGTGCGGCTGCTCGGCCGGGGCGAACTCAAGGCCAAGCTGACGGTCGAGGTGCATGGCGCCTCGAAATCCGCCATCGCGGCGGTCGAGAAGGCGGGCGGCACCGTGAAGATCCTGGCGCCGGTCAAGAAGGACGAAGGCGAGGCGGCGTAACATCTGCGTCATCGGCCGCCGTCTAGCGGGCATCTGCGCGACAGGACGATGGACTTATCGAAGCCGAGCACCAAATAATGTCCGGCGTCTGCTGAATGCCTCGAGGCTCTTTGGGGCATGACAGCGCAAGGGCGGCGGGAGAAAGCCAAACATGGTCTCAGCAGCGGAACAACTGGCGGCAAACCTCAATTTCGGCGCGCTGGCTAAAGCCGACGAACTGAAGAAGCGCATCTGGTTCACCCTGGGTGCGCTGCTCGTTTACCGGCTCGGCACCTACATTCCGCTGCCCGGCATCGATCCCACCATCTGGGAGCAGGTGTTCAAGAGCCAGGCCGGCGGCATTCTCGGCATGTTCAACATGTTCGCCGGCGGCGGCATTCACCGCATGGCGATCTTCGCGCTGAACATCATGCCGTATATTTCGGCCTCGATCATCATCCAGCTGCTGACCACGGTGTCGCCGCAGCTGGAGGCGCTGAAGAAAGAGGGCGAGGCCGGCCGCAAGACGCTGAATCAGTACACCCGCTATCTCACGGTGATCCTGGCCGCGTTCCAGTCCTACGGTATCGCGGTCGGGCTCGAGGGCGCCGGCAACGTCGTCGCCGACCCCGGCATGTTCTTCCGGCTTTCGACCGCGATCACCCTGACCGGCGGCACCATGTTCCTGATGTGGCTGGGCGAGCAGATCACCTCTCGCGGCATCGGCAACGGTATCTCGCTGATCATTCTCTCCGGTATCGTCGCGGAGCTGCCCTCGGCGCTCGCCAACATGCTGGAACTTGGTCGCCAGGGCGCGCTGTCCACCGGCATCATCCTGATCGTGATCGTGATGGCGGTCGCGGTGATCGCGTTCATCGTGTTCATGGAGCGCGCTCAGCGGCGGCTTCTGATCCAGTATCCAAAGCGCCAGGTCGGCAACAAGATGTTCGAGGGCCAGTCCTCGCATCTGCCGCTCAAGCTCAACACTTCGGGCGTGATCCCCCCGATCTTCGCGTCCTCGCTGCTGTTGCTGCCGACCACGGTCGCCAATTTCAACGCCGGCCGCGGCCCGGAATGGTTCCAGTGGATCACCACGCAGCTCGGCCACGGCCGGCCGCTGTTCTTGATCCTCTATCTGGCGCTGATCGTGTTCTTCGCGTTCTTCTATACTGCGATCGTGTTCAACCCGACCGAGACCGCCGATAATCTGAAGAAGCATGGCGGCTTCATTCCGGGCATCCGGCCAGGTGAACGCACCGCCGAATACATCGATTACGTGCTGTCGCGAATCACGGTATTGGGCGCGATCTATCTCGCGATCGTCTGTCTGATCCCGGAAATCCTGATTTCCTATGCCTCGGTGCCGTTTTACTTCGGTGGCACCTCGCTGTTGATCGTCGTCAGCGTGACCATGGATACGGTGGCCCAGGTACAGGGTTACCTGCTCGCGCACCAGTACGAGGGGCTGATCAGGAAGTCGAAATTGCGGGGACGTCGCCGCTGACGCCTCGCTGGAGCGTTTTCGAACGAAGCGGGGACCGGTTCGCGAGAAGACGCGCAAGGCAATAATTTGGAGCCTCGGTTCTGATTTAGATCAAGGCCGAGGCTCTCGAATTACGTGTTGCATCGCTTTCGGTATCCGCGCTCGGCGCTGATCGGGGTTGGTGCTGTTCTTGGATATGTTCTTGGATTTTGAAACAAAGGTGTGCGCTTGATCGCTCACCGAGCCGGGGGGCGAACAGGATGAGATTGATACTTCTCGGGCCGCCGGGGTCGGGCAAGGGAACCCAGGCCCAGCGGCTGGTTCAGCGCTACGGCATCGTCCAGCTCTCGACCGGCGAAATGCTGCGCGCCGCGGTGGCGGCGCAGACGCCGGTCGGCCTCAAGGCCAAGGACGTCATGGCCTCCGGCGGCCTGGTTCCGGACGACGTCGTGATCGGGATCATCTCCGACCGGATCGACCAGCCCGACGCCAGCAACGGTTTCATCCTCGACGGTTTCCCGCGCACGGTCCCGCAGGCCGAGGCGCTGGATGAGCTTCTGAAAAAGAAGCACCTGAAACTCGACGCGGTGATCGAGCTTCGCGTTAATGAAAGCGCGCTGCTGGAGCGGGTGGAAACCCGCGTTGCGCAGATGCGGGAGCGGGGCGAAGAAGTCCGCGTCGACGACACGCCGGAAGTGCTGACCAGGCGACTGGCGAGCTACCGGGCGCTGACCGAGCCCCTGATTCACTACTATTCCGAACGGCGCAAGCTGCTGACGGTCGACGGCATGATGACCATCGAATCCGTCACCGGGGAAATTGACCGGATCCTGGCCGCGATCGGGGCCGTCGAAGCCAAAGCCGCCAAAAAGGCCGACGCGGCCAAGCGGACCGCCAAAGCCGCCAAAAAGGCCGCGAGGCCGGCCGCCGCGAAGGCCTCCAGGCCGGCAGGCAAAGCCGCCAAGAAAGCTGCCAAGGCTTCCGGGAAGGGCGCCAAGACCACCAAAAAGGCCCCCAAACCGGCTGCCAAGCGCGCCAAAAAGGGGGCAAAGAAGACGGCCCGCAAGGCGGCTACGGGTTCCAGGGCCCGTGCTACCGCCAAGGCCCGGAAAGCCGCCAAAAAGGTCATGAAAAAGCGAGCTAAAGCATAGCGACGGTTGACGAAACCAAGTTGAATCCTTTAATAAGGCCCATCCAGTCGGATAGTTTTCAAACGATGCCGGGCCCCGAGGTGACCAAGGGGAAGGGCGTCGTGTTCGCGTTTGCGGACACCTGCCCGAAATAGCTAGAACATGGCCGGTCGCAAGTCGCCGGCAACAGGAGAGAAGTCCGTGGCCCGTATTGCCGGCGTGAATATTCCGACCAACAAGCGCGTGCTGATCGCGCTTCAGTACATCCATGGCATCGGCCAGAAGAACGCGGCCGAGATCCTGGAGAAGGTCAAGATCCCCGTTGATCGCCGCGTCTCGCAGCTGAGCGATCAGGAAGTGCTGCAGATCCGCGAAGTGATCGACCGCGACTATATGGTCGAAGGCGATTTGCGTCGCGAGACCGGGATGAACATCAAGCGTCTGATGGATCTCGGCTGCTATCGCGGCCTGCGCCATCGCCGCGGATTGCCGGTGCGCGGTCAGCGCACCCATACCAATGCGCGCACGCGCAAGGGGCCGGCCAAGTCGATCGCCGGCAAGAAGAAGTAATTGGCGAACAGGGACTAGCGGGCAGGGGACGACCCTTGTTCGCTTGTCAGGTGTAGCCGCTGGCATTACGGCGGCGTTGAGATCGTTAGGAAAGGTTTTGGAATGGGCAAGGAAGCCACCCGCGTACGCCGCCGCGAGCGCAAGAACATTGCATCCGGCGTCGCGCACGTGAATTCATCGTTCAACAACACGACCATCACCATCACCGACGCGCAGGGCAACACCATTGCCTGGTCGTCGGCCGGAACGATGGGCTTCAAGGGTTCGCGCAAATCGACTCCCTATGCCGCGCAGGTCGCGGCGGAAGACGTCTCCAAGAAGGCGCAGGAACACGGCATGCGCACGCTGGAGGTTGAAGTTGCCGGCCCCGGTTCGGGCCGCGAATCGGCGCTTCGTGCGCTGCAGGCGGCGGGCTTCACCGTCACATCGATCCGCGACGTGACGACGATCCCGCACAATGGTTGCCGTCCGCGCAAGCGTCGGCGGGTTTGATGCATCGATCGTGCGGGCGGCTCTGCCGCCTGCGATGATTTTGAGAATTTTTGAAGCGCGGACTGATCCGCGATCTCCAACGCCAGTGATTCAGATGGCAGAATTGACTGGCCCATGGGTGAAACAGTGACGATCCAGAAAAATTGGCAAGAACTTATCCGTCCCAACAAGCTCCAGGTAACGCCTGGCACCGATCCGATTCGCTTCGCGACGCTGGTCGCCGAACCGCTCGAGCGCGGCTTCGGCCAGACGCTGGGCAACGCACTGCGCCGCATCCTGCTGTCGTCGCTGCAGGGCGCCGCCGTGCAGTCGGTGCATATCGACGGCGTGCTGCACGAGTTCTCCTCGATCGCGGGCGTTCGCGAGGACGTCACCGACATCGTGCTGAACATCAAGGACATCTCGATCAAGATGCAGGGCGAAGGCCCCAAGCGCATGGTCGTGAAGAAGCAGGGTCCCGGCGTCGTCACCGCCGGCGACATCCAGACCGTCGGCGATGTCGTGGTGCTCAATCCGGATCTGCAGATCTGCACGCTCGACGAGGGCGCGGAGATCCGTATGGAATTCACCGTCGCCGCCGGCAAGGGCTACGTCGCCGCCGAGCGCAACCGGCCTGAGGATGCGCCGATCGGTCTGATCCCGGTCGACAGCCTGTTCTCCCCGGTGCGCAAGGTCTCCTACAAGGTCGAGAACACCCGCGAGGGCCAGATCCTCGACTATGACAAGCTGACCATGACGATCGAGACCAACGGCGCGATCACGCCCGATGACGCGGTGGCCTACGCCGCGCGCATCCTGCAGGATCAGCTCAACGTGTTCGTCAACTTCGAAGAGCCGCGCAAGGAAGTGGCGCAGGAGATCATTCCCGATCTCGCGTTCAACCCGGCGTTCCTCAAGAAGGTCGACGAACTCGAACTGTCGGTGCGTTCGGCGAACTGCCTGAAGAACGACAACATCGTCTACATCGGCGACCTCGTGCAGAAATCGGAAGCGGAAATGCTCCGTACCCCGAACTTCGGCCGCAAGTCGCTGAACGAGATCAAGGAAGTGCTGGCCCAGATGGGTCTGCACCTCGGCATGGAA
>NZ_JADGRI010000044.1 GCF_017881085.1 Bradyrhizobium sp. | reverse complement strand
CCGTGAGTGTGGGAAACAAAATGCGTGGATGGCCGGGACTAGCCCGGCCACGACGCAGAGTGGTTAGAGAATCTGGAAGATCGCCAGCGCCAGCACGGCTTGCGCCAGGAAGCCGACGGTGAAGGCCAGGGTACGGAACACCGGCAGGCCCAGGGTGTAGACGATCAGATGCGCGACGCGGGACCAGAAATACACGGCGCAGGCGAGCGCCGTCCATTTCGTCGAATAATCGATCTGCGCCAGGATCAGCACCAGGGGCGCGAAGATGACGAGGTTCTCGACTGCGTTGTCGTGCGCGAACATCAGCCGCGTCGCCCATTCCGCATGTGGTTTGTCGTTGCGCGACGGATTGGCCATCGCGCCGGAGAGGCCTCGAACCTGACAGCGGTTGAGCACGTAGGGGATCCACAGCAAGCCGGTCAGAATGACTGTCGCCGTCAGCCAGAATAATTCGCGCGTCATCGGTTTTTTCCCCTCAATTCGAGTCTTTGAATCTCGTCCCGGCGGGACGGCCGGTTATAGCCCAGAGTCCGGCTCAACTACGTTGAATCGGACCCTGCCGGTACCTTTTTTATATGAGCTTGAGCGGCGGGCAAACGCATCGCGTTTGTTCCGGAGGGAAAGCCGGTTCCCACTTTGCGCGCAGCGTCGCGCTAGGCGCGGACCCGGACGTAGCTGCCGGGTGCGTCTTCGATCGGCGGCAATGCCTCGGTGCCGACCGCGCGTGCGGGCACCTGTTCGGCGTCGATGCTTTCAAGCCACTCACGCCAGTCGGGCCACCACGATCCCTTGTGTTCCTGGGCGGCCTTGAGCCAGTCCGAAAGCGAAATGTCCCTGATATTGTCGTTGGTCCAGAACTGGTACTTGCCCGACGCTGGCGGGTTGACGACGCCGGCGATATGTCCGGACCCGGACAGCACATATTTCACCGGCCCGCCGAAGAACTGCGAGCCGTAAAGCACGGAATCGGCGGGCGCGATGTGGTCCTCGCGCGTCGCCAGATTGTAGACCGGCACCTTCACCTTCGACAGGTCGAGCAGCGTATTGTCCAGCACCATGCTGCCGGTGGAGAGCCGGTTCTCCAGATAGCAGTTGCGCAGGTAATAGGAATGGTTCGCCGCCGGCATCCGCGTTGCGTCCGAATTCCAGTGCAGGAGGTCGAAGGAGGAGGGCGGTTGACCCTTCAGGTAGTTGCTGACGACATAGGACCAGATCAGATCGTTCGAGCGCAGCATGTTGAACGCCATCGCCATCTTGCTGCCTTCGAGCACGCCGGTTTCCTGCATGTCGCGCTCGAGCGCCGAGATCTGGTCTTCGTCGACGAACACCAGCAGGTCGCCGGCGTGGGTGAAATCGACCTGCGCCGCCAGGAATGTCGCCGAGGTCACGCGCACGCGGCGCTTTTCCGCGAGCCAGGCCAGCGTCGAGGCGAGCAGGGTGCCGCCGACGCAATAGCCCATGGTGTGGACTTTCATCTCGCCGGTGGCGCGCTCGATCGCGTCCATCGCCGCCAGCGGGCCGTCCTTCATGTAGTCTTCGAAGGTCTTGCCCCCGAGGCTCTTGTCCGGGTTGACCCAGGAAATCACGAACACCGTGATGCCCTGGTCGACGCACCACTTGATGAAGGATTTTTCCGGCTTGAGGTCGAGAATATAGAACTTGTTGATCCATGGCGGCACGATCAGGAGCGGCGTGCGCAGCACGTTCTCCGTCGTCGGCGTATACTGGATCAACTGCATCAAATCGTTCTGGAAGATCACCTTGCCCGGCGTCGTCGCCATATTGACGCCGACCACGAGGTTCGACGGGTCGGACTGGCGGATCCGCAGCGTGCCGCGTCCGGCCTCGATATCCTCCGCCAGCATCTTCATGCCGCGCACGAGGTTGTCGCCGTTGGACGCCAGCGTCTCGCGCAGGACTTCGGGATTGGTAAGCACGAAATTCGATGGCGCCAGCGCGTTGGTGATCTGCTGGACGTAGAATTCGGCCTTCTTGCGGGTGTGCGGATCAACGCCATCGGCGTTGCGCACCAGGTCCTGCGCCCATTGCGTGGTGAGCAGATAGAGCTGCAGCACGAAATCGAAGAACTGGTTCGACTTCCACTCGGGATCGCTGAAGCGCTTGTCGCGCGGCGACGGCTCGATCGCCGGTGGCGCCTGTTCACCGGCGAGACGCCGCACCGACGAACCCCACAGATCGAGATAGGCCTTGGCGATCTTCTTCTGCAGATCCGCCGACCGGTCGTTATCCGACAGCCAATATTCCGCCACCGCCGAGAAGGCCTTGACCACCTCGGTGAGCTCGCTGGGCGGCTTGTCCTGCACTTCGCCGCTCTCGCGCGGCTTTAGAAAAGCGGCGAGCGCCTGACCGCTCGTCTCCATCGCCCGCGCGAGATTCATCGCGAAGGCTTCGGGGTCGAATTTTCTTGCAACCTGGGTTTCAGTCGTGACGTCGCTCATGCCTGCAACACTATAGGTTCATTTCCGGTTCGTCACCGCGTTGATCGACAATGCGGCTGCGAAGTTAATCGCTGACGCGGGCGTGTTGCACTGCGACAAAGTTTCTTGGTTCGGCCATATTGAAGCCTCAGCGCTCCGATTTGTTGTTTGGGCTTTAATCGTTTCGGGCGACAATGGTTTGAACGGCAGCAATAGTTGATGAAATAAGCGTCAGGATGCTGCAAAAGCCGAACTGCAAAAGCTGAACCGGTGAAGTGGGGACTTCCTGAAATCGATGTCGATGGATCGAAACACGAGGGCGCTGGCCTTGGGAGCGCTGCTGTCGGCGCTTGCGCTGGGCGGCTGCTCGAGTTCGATCGCCGATATGCCGCTGGTCGGGACGCCTGCCGATGCGCCCGCGCGTCCGAAAGATACCGGCGCTTACCTTCCGGTTCATAATTTGCCGCCGGACCGCGAAGAGGCGGTGATCCCGCCGGCGGAACGGGCCAAGATCGAGAAGGAACTTGCGGCGGCGCGGGACCGCCAAGCCTCGGTAGCGGCCAAGGACGCCGCCGCAAAGTGACCTGACAACACTGGCGCAGCCGGGCGGCCGTGGTAAAAGAACCCCAATTCAACCGCAAATCAGGTCGAAGACACTCATTTTGCACCTGAACTCGCCCTAAATCATTGATTTAGCGTGATTTCTGGACGAAGCCGAGTCGGTTTCCAAGACGCACGAGTTCGGCGATTCTGCCCTGCCGGTTGCCGGAGCGAGGTCACATGGAAGAATTTTACCGCATCCGCCGCTTGCCGCCTTACGTATTCGAGCAGGTCAACCGGGCCAAGGCGGCCGCGCGGAATGCCGGCGCCGACATCATCGACCTCGGCATGGGCAATCCCGATCTGCCGACGCCCCCCCATGTCATCGAAAAGCTCAAGGAAACCCTGGGCAAGCCGCGGACGGACCGCTACTCGGCGTCGCGCGGCATTACCGGCCTGCGCAAGGCGCAGGCGGCCTATTACGGCCGGCGTTTCGGCGTCAAGCTCAATCCGGAGACCCAGATCGTGGCGACGCTGGGCTCGAAGGAGGGTTTTGCCAACGTCGCGCAGGCGATCACCGCGCCCGGCGACGTGATCCTGTGTCCGAATCCGAGCTACCCCATCCACGCCTTTGGCTTCCTGATGGCTGGCGGGGTGATCCGCTCGGTCCCCTCGGAGCCGACGCCGCAATTCTTCGAGGCGGTGGAACGCGCCATCATCCATTCGATCCCGAAGCCTATCGCGCTCGTGGTTTGCTATCCCTCCAATCCGACGGCCTACGTCGCGAGCCTCGATTTTTACAAGGATCTGGTGGCGTTCGCGAAGAAGCACGAGATCTTCATCCTGTCGGATCTGGCCTATGCGGAGGTCTATTTCGACGACAACAACCCGCCGCCCTCGGTGTTGCAGGTTCCCGGCGCGATCGATGTGACCGTGGAATTCACCTCGATGTCGAAGACGTTCTCGATGGCCGGCTGGCGCATGGGATTCGCCGTCGGCAACGACCGCATCATCGCGGCTTTGGCGCGGGTGAAATCCTACCTCGATTACGGTGCGTTCACCCCGATCCAGGTCGCGGCGACCGCGGCGCTGAACGGTCCTGACGATTGCATCCGCGAGATGCGCGATACCTACCGCAAGCGCCGCGACGCGCTGGTCGAATCGTTCGGCCGGGCAGGGTGGGAGATTCCCCCGCCGCAAGCCTCGATGTTCGCCTGGGCGCCGCTGCCTCCCGCCTTCCGCGGCGTGGGCAGCATGCAGTTCGCGACCCTGATGGTGGAGAAGTCCGGCGTCGTGGTTTCGCCCGGGGTCGCCTTTGGCGAGCACGGCGAAGGCTTTGTCCGGATCGCAATGGTGGAAAACGAGCAACGGATCCGCCAGGCCGCCCGCGGCGTGCGGCGCTTCCTTGAAAGCGGCATTGAAACGTTGCACAACGTGGTTCCTCTCGCCAACCGGCGTTAGGCATGATCCCGAAAAGCATGTCCCCGGGCTTGACCCGGGGATGGAGACGGTTTTCGGATCAGGTCATGCCTGGTCATAGTCTCTCCGGCAGGTCTTTTGCGTCATGGTCGCACCCCTGAAAGTGGGTATTGCGGGGCTCGGCACGGTTGGCGCCGAAGTGGTCCGCGTCATCGAGCAGCAGAGCCGAACCTTGTCGGCGCGCTGCGGACGCGGTGTGCGGGTCGTCGCCGTCACCGCGCGCTCGAAGGTGAAAAAGCGCAGCCTCGACCTGCGCGGCATCGCCTGGGCGAAAAGTCCGCTGGCGCTCGCCAGCGATCCCGGCATCGATTGCTTCGTCGAACTGATGGGCGGGTCCGGCGAGCCCGCGCTGTCGGCGATCGAGGCAGCGCTGAAATCCGGCAAGTCTGTGGTCACCGCCAACAAGGCGCTGATCGCCAGGCACGGGATCCGGCTGGCGAAGCTGGCGGAGAAGTACGGCGGGGCGCTGAATTTCGAGGCCGCGGTCGGGGCGGCGATCCCGGTAGTCAAAACCCTGCGCGAGGGTCTGGCGGGTACCGACATCAACCGCGTCTACGGCATCCTCAACGGCACCTGCAATTACATCCTGACCCGGATGGAACAGGAAGGCCTGTCGTTCGCCGAATGCCTGAAGGACGCCCAGCGCCTCGGTTACGCCGAGGCCAATCCGTCATTCGACGTCGACGGCCACGACACAGCGCAGAAGCTCGCCATCCTGGCGAGCCTCGCCTTCGGCACCAAGGTCGCGCAGAGTGCTGTCTATGTCGAAGGCATCTCCTCGATCGCGCCGGAAGATCTGCGCGCCGCCGAACAGCTCGGTTATCGCGTCAAGCTGCTCGGCGTCGCGGTGCGGACCGCGAAAGGCATCGAACAGCGCGTGCACCCGACCATGGTGCCGAAATCGTCGTCGATCGCGCAGGTGATGGGCGTCACCAATGCCGTGACCATCGACGGCGACGGCATCCCGCCGATCACGCTGGTCGGCCCGGGCGCGGGTGGGGCTGCGACGGCGTCGGCCGTGGTCGCCGATATCGCCGACGTCGCGCGCGGCATCCGCGCCAGGCCGTTCGGGCGTCCGGTGGACAAGTTGCGCGACACGCGCAAGGCGCCGATGGAGCGCCATGAGGGCGGCTATTATATCCGCCTGATGGCGCGGGATTTGGCAGGAACTGCCGCTACGATCGCCACGCGTCTTGCGGAACAGAAGATTTCCATCGAATCGATCGTGCAGCGCCATCCGGACGGCGTTGACGCCGCCAGCGCGAAGGGGAAGACTTCGCCGGTGCCCGTCATCCTGATTACCTACGCGACCAGCGAGGACGCCGTCTATCGCGCGCTGCAGGCGGTGCAGCGCGACAAGGTGATCACTGGCCGGCCGCAGGTGATACGGATCGAAAAGAACTAGCACGCGCTCCGAACGGATCGCGTTTCGAATGATTGGTAGCGGGCTGAAATACCCGTCGTGAAGTCTTAGGGAGTTTGCCGATGTCGACCCATATTTCCGTTCCGCCGCAATTGTTGCTGGAGCGCATTCTCACGCTCGAAATCGTGCGGGTGACGGAGCGCGCGGCGGTGTCGGCGGCGCGCCTGCGCGGCCACGGCAACGAGAAGGCCGCCGACCAGGCCGCGGTCGACGCCATGCGCCGCGAACTCAACAAGCTGCCGATCGAAGGCACCGTTGTCATCGGTGAGGGCGAGCGCGACGAAGCGCCGATGCTGTTTATCGGCGAGAAGGTCGGCATGAATGCCGGGCCGCAGGTCGATATCGCCGTCGATCCGCTCGAGGGGACCACGCTGTGCGCCAAGAACATGCCGGGCGCGATCGCGACCATGGCGATGGCGGACGGCGGCACGCTGCTGCATGCGCCCGACGTCTACATGCAGAAGATCGCGGTCGGCCCCGGCTACAAGAAGGGCGTCGTCGAGCTCGATGCTTCGCCTGCCGACAATGTGCGGCGGCTGGCCAAGGCCAAGGGGGTCGATGCGTCCGCCATCACGGTGCTGGTGCTCGATCGCCCGCGCCACTCGGATATCATCCAGGGCGTTCGCTCGACCGGGGCTGCGGTCCGCCTCATTACCGACGGCGACGTCGCCGGCGTCATCCATTGCGCAGACCCCGACAATACCGGGGTCGACATGTATATCGGCACCGGTGGCGCGCCCGAGGGCGTGCTGGCAGCTGCGGCGCTGCGCTGCATCGGCGGCCAGATGCAGTGCCGGCTGATCCTCGACACCGAGGAGAAGCGCGAGCGCGCCCGCAAAATGGGCGTCAACGATCCACGCATGATCTACGGCATCGAGGACATGGCGAGGGGCGATTGCCTGTTCGCGGCGACGGGCGTCACCACGGGCTCGCTGCTCTCGGGCGTAAAATTCCGCAAGGATGTCATCGAGACCGAGACCGTGGTGATGCGCTCGGTCACCGGCACGGTGCGCTACATCAAGGCCGAACACCGCCAGCTCGAAAAGTTTCACCTCGACTGAGGGCTGCGGCATGGCTGGCGAAACCGTCGTCAGACCCGTGCGACCGGGCGACCGCGACGCCTGGGAGCCGTTGTGGCAGGGCTACCTGACTTTCTACCAGGCCACGCTTGCCCCTGATGTCACCAATGCGACGTGGCGCCGGTTCTTCGATCCGCTCGAAGGTCTCGGCGCCTTGGTTGCCGCGCGCGACGGACGATTGATCGGCCTTGCCCACTATTTGCTGCACCGCTCCACCTGGGCGCCGGTATGCTACTGTTACCTCGAAGACCTCTTCGTCGAACCGTCGGTCCGCGGCAGCGGCGCGGGGCGCGCGCTGATTGCGGCAGTCGAGGCCGCCGCCCGCGACGCCGGCGCCAGCCGCCTCTACTGGATGACGCACGAAACCAACCAGACCGCGCAAAAGCTCTATAACCAGGTCGCGGAACGGCCGGGCTTCGTGCAGTACCGCAAGAAGTTTTGAATCGTCATTCCGGGTTCGATGCTAGGATGACAACAAGAAACAAGGGGAGCCAACATGTCCGATATTTCCGCGGTCAAGGCGCTGGTGTTCGATGTGTTCGGCACCGTGGTCGACTGGCGCACCAGCCTGATCGCGGATTTCACCAAATGGGGCGAGAAGCGCGGCATCAAGGCCGACTGGACCGCGCTGGTCGACGGCTGGCGCGCCGTTTACGCCGCTTCCATGGACGACGTACGAAAGCACCCCGAACGCGGTTATACCATTCTCGACATATTGCACCGGCAGTCGCTGGAAAAGCTGGTCGCGCAGCTCGGGATTTCCGGCTTGAACCATGCCGACCTGCATTATCTGACTCTGGGCTGGCATCGGCTCCATCCCTGGCCCGACAGCGTTTCCGGCCTGACGAGGCTCAAGAAAAAATACATCATCTCGCCGCTCTCCAACGGCAATGTCGCGCTTTTAACCAACATGGCGAAGTTCGCAGGGCTGCCCTGGGATCTCGTGATGTCGGCCGAACTGTTCGAGCATTACAAACCCGATCCCGAAACCTATCTCGGCGCGGCAAAACTGCTCTGCCTGCCGCCGGAACAGGTGATGATGGTCGCCGCGCACAACCACGACCTGAAGGCCGCCCAGAAACTGGGACTGAAAACCGCCTTCGTCGCGCGCCCGACCGAATACGGACCCTTGCAGAAGCACGATTTCGAGGCCAAGGGCGACTGGGATATCGTGGCGAAGGATTTTAACGGGATCGCCGAGCGGATGGGCTGCTAGGCCGACACGGAACGCTCTTACCGTCATCCTGGATTGCGAAGCCACGAAGCAAGCCAGCTTTCTTGCTTGCTGCGCTATCGATTGCTTCGCGTAGCCTGTCATATGGTCCCTCCTAGGCGGCACGACCAGCCGCCCGCGATCGGGGGATGACGGGTATAAGTCGGGACCCGCGCCCACGAATCATTGAACCCGCGGCGATCTGGCCTATTTGCTGCAGGTGTCATGACGCTTCCCGCATCCGCACTGCCTGTCGAAGCGCCCCTGGCGTTCCTTGGCGTGTCGCATTCCGCGACCGGGAAGCTGTGGCGCGATCGGCTCGACGCGCGCGGCGCAGCGCGCGCGCTGGCGATCGCGCAGCGCTATCAATTGCCGGAGATGTTGGCGCGGGTGCTGGCGGGGCGCGATGTCGCGATCGACGCGGTCGAGGATTTTCTCGACCCGACGATCCGCAAATTGATGCCGGATCCCTACACCGTGACGCAGATGGAGGCCGCCGCGAAGCGGATCGGGGATGCGGCGACGCGCGGCGAAAAAGTCGCGATCTTCGGTGATTACGACGTCGATGGCGCCACCTCGGCGGCGCTGCTAGCCTGGCACCTGCGCCATTGCGGACTCGATCCGCTGATCCACATTCCCGACCGGATTTTTGAAGGCTACGGCCCCAATGTCGAGGCCATCAACATGCTCGCTGGCAAGGGCGCGACACTGCTGGTGACGGTGGATTGCGGCACCACCAGCCTCGAGCCGCTAAAGGAAGCGCGGCGGCTTGGGATGTCGGTCGTCGTCATCGATCATCACCAATGCGGCGACGAATTGCCCGAGGTCGATGCGCTGGTGAATCCGAACCGGCCCGATGACCTTTCCGGCCTCGGCCATCTCGCCGCCGTGGGTCTGGTGCTGGTCACCCTGGTTGCAGTCAATCGCGAACTGCGCGCGCGGGGCTTCTGGTCCGCCGAAATGCCAGAGCCGGATCTCCTGGGCATGCTGCATCACGTGGCGCTCGGCACTGTCGCCGACGTCGCGCCGCTTGTAGGGCTGAACAGGGCCTTCGTCGCGAAAGGCCTGATCGCGATGCGGCGCCGCGATCATGTCGGCCACACCGCGCTGATGGACGTATCGCGGCTGAATGGCCCGCCCGAGGCCTGGCATCTCGGCTTCATGCTGGGGCCGCGCATCAATGCGGGCGGCCGGATCGGGCGCGCCGATCTCGGCGTGCGGTTGTTGCTGGAAGGCGACGTCTCGGAAGCAGCTGGGATCGCCGCCGAACTGGACCGGCTGAATGGCGAACGCCGCGTCATCGAGCAGATGGCGGAGGCGCAGGCCGAAGCCGAGGCGCTGGCTTCGCTCGGGCTGGAAGACAAGGGGTCCGTGATCGTCACGGCGTCGGAAGGCTGGCATCCCGGCGTGGTCGGCCTGGTTGCCTCGCGGCTGAAGGAAAAATTCTCGCGGCCAGCCTTTGCGATTGCGCTGGAGCCGGGCGGCATCGGCACCGGCTCGGGGCGCTCGATCGGTGGCGTCGACCTCGGCAAGGCGGTGCGGCAGGCGGTGAAGGACGGCTTGCTGCTGAAGGGCGGCGGGCACGCCATGGCCGCCGGCGTCACCTTGCGCAAGGAGAAACTGGCGGAGTTCCGCGCCTATATGGAAAGCGCGCTGGCCGCCGACGTGGCGGCCTCGCGCCATGTCAACGAGCTCTTCATCGACGGTGCGGTCAGCGCGCGCGCGGTGACGCCGGAACTGGCCGCGACGCTCAATCGCGCCGGTCCCTTCGGCAGCGGCAATCCCGAGCCCGTCATCGCGCTGCCGTCGCATCAGCTGGTCTATGCCGATGAAGTCGGGCAGGCGCATCTGCGCGTCCGCTTCAAATCCGGCGATGGCGCCATCGTCAACGGCATCGCGTTTCGCTCGATCGGGCAAAAACTCGGCAACGCGCTGATCCAGAATCGCGGACAACCCTTGCATGTCGCGGGATCGCTCGCGGTCGATCGCTGGCAGGGCAACGAGCGCGTGCAGTTGCGCGTGCTCGACGTCGCGGTACCGGATTTGGGACCAGCGATCATAAGATAGATCTTGGAAAGACGGGTTGGGAGCGCAAATGACAGGGCAGGTTCAAGGCAAAGTCGCATTGGTCACGGGCGGCGCATCCGGCATCGGCGCAGCGTGCGCCGAACTATTGGCAAGCGAGGGCGCCGCTGTTGCGGTGACCGATATCGACGAGCTCGGGGGACCCGAACTGGTCGCCGGCATCAAGAAAGCAGGTCACGACGCGATGTTTCTGCATCAGGACGTGACCAGCGAGGCGCGCTGGGTGGAAGTGGTGGCGGAGGTGGAAAAGCGCTACGGCCGGCTCGACATCCTCATTTCGAATGCCGGCATCGGTATAGCCGTGCCGTCGATCACGGATATGTCGCTGGAAGACTGGCGTCGGCAGACCGCGATCAATCTCGACGGCGTATTTCTCTCGGTAAAGCACTGCCTGCCGGCGATGCGCCGGAGCGGCGGCGGCGGTTCGATCATCATGATGTCGTCGCTCGCGGGGCTGCGCGGCGCGCCCGGCCTTTCCGGCTATTGCGCGACCAAGGGCGGGGTCCGGCTGTTCGCGAAAGCGATCGCGATGGAATGTGCGTCCGCCGGCGACGGCATCCGGGTCAACTCGGTCCATCCGGGGATCATCGACACACCGATCTGGGGCAAGATTCCAACGGAAGCGGCGGGACGCGGACAGAACGCGCCGATCGATCCCGAGGAACGCGCGAAACTGGCCACCCCGCTCGCGCGCGCCGGTCACGCTTCGGAAATCGCGCAAGGCGTCCTGTATCTGGCCTCCGATGCATCCAGCTACGTGACCGGAACTGAGCTGGTCATCGATGGCGGCATGAACGCGGGCGGGGCTGTGCGGCGGCCCGTTGGCTCGTAATGACGGGCGGCGCAGCTAGCCTCCCTGCCGCAACCGCGCCAGCACCTTCAGCCCGCCATAGCCGTCGGCGGGCTCGAGCCCCATCCTTACCTGATAATCCCTGACCGCCTTCATGGTGTCGTTGCCGACGCGGCCGTCGGTGCCGCCGGTGTCGAAGCCCGCTCTGGTCAATCGGACCTGCATTTCCTGCACTTCGGCGAGCGTCAGCGCGCGCTCGGAGCCCGGGAACGGCTGGAGGAAGGGCGGCGCGCCCAATATGCGGTCGCCGAGATGGCAGATCGCCAGCGCGTAATTCATCGACGGATTGTAGCTGCGCACGGAATAGAAATTAGGCCCCAGCAAGAAGGCCGGACCGCCTTGCACCGGAATCCACAGCTTCGCGCTGGCATTGGGCTGCAGGAACGGCTGGCCGTCGGCGCGCGAGACGCCGGCGCTCGCCCATGCCGCGTAGCTGCGATTGCCGCTGGAGGCGCTGCCCGGCGCGCGGACCTCATAACCCCAATGTTCGCCGCGGTGATATTTTCCGCGGTCGACCAGGTAGCGCGCAGTGGACCCGAGGGCATCGTCAGGCTTACCGAACGGCGACACCCGGCCGTCATGGTCGTAATCGATACCGACATTGAGCCAGACTTCCGGCATCCACTGGGTATGTCCCATCGCGCCGGCCCACGACCCCCGCATCTCCTCCGGCGTGCTCCAGCCGCGCTCGACGATCCGCAAGGCGTTGATCAGCTCGCTCTTCCAATAGGCCTTGCGGCGCGGTGCATTCCAGGCGAGCGCCGCCAGCGACGGAAACACCGGGCGCATGTGGTTCTGCTGCACCAGGGGATCGCCGAAGGCGGATTCGACGCCCCAGAGCGCCAGCAGCGTGCCGCGCTCGACACCGTAATCCTTTTCAATCCGTGCAAACAGCGCCTCGTGTTTCCGAAGGGCTTCCTTGCCGGCGATGATGCGCCAGTCCGAGACGCGGCGATTGACGTATTGCCAGATTTCCTCGGAAAACTCCGGCTGGTTCCCAATCTGATTGAACACGGACATGTCGGGTTCAACATGGCCCATGACGCGGTTCCAGGTCGCCTCGGAAATGCCCTTTGCCATCGCCGTCGCACGAAAGCCGTCGCGCCATCGATCGAAGCCAAGCGGTGCCGCAGCAAGCGCGCCGAGGGGAGACGCCAGCAGGGCGCCGGCCGCGAGGCCGGATCTCAGCAGGGTGCGGCGCGTCGGTCGGTTCAGGGAATCAGGCTGTTTCATTGGAGCAGTGTAGCGGCGCAGGCGATGGCGCGGCAGTGCCCTTCACTGCGGCAACTAGCCGTCCCGCTGCAGCTCCGCGGCGATCTTGGACAGCCAGCGCCGCACCGTGACCTCAGCCGTGGCGCTCAGCCCCGCTATCAACCGCCGTTCCAGCGCCATCGCGTGCCGCCGGCATTTATCAAGCAAGGTCAGGCCGCGGCGGGTCAGCGTCCACTGCAACAAGCGGCCGTGAACCGGGTGCGGCGTCTTCCGGATCGCGCCGGATCGTTCAAGGTTGCGGATGATGACGCCGACAGTCTGCGGGGTCAAAAGCGACACCCGGGCGAGGTCCGCGCCAGACAGGCCGGGATAGGCCTTCAGCATGGTCAGCACGACGAACTGCGGCGGCGTGACGCCGAGATCGGCGAGCGCCCGTTCCAGGGTCAGCCGTGCGGCGGCCTGGGCCTGCCGCAGCAAATAGGCGAGGTAGCCTTTTTCGCCGCGCTTGCCATGGCCCGGCGGTGGCGGGCGGACGCCGGCGCGATCGGGATTTCCGGTGGATTTTTTCCGGGTTCGGGAGGATTTTTTCACGGGCGCCGATTTTCGCATCGTGCTTGTTTTACGGTTCTCCGCTCTTCGAGGCAAACCCGATTTCGTCCCATCGAAGGTTCAATCTTGCACATGATATACGTGCCCTTATAATTTGTCAGAACACTTATAATAGGAGGTGATGAACGTGTCACATGCCCGCAGTCAGTACGAAGAGTTCAAGGCGCTGGCGCCGGACGCTTATGATACCGTTCTGGCGCTTGGCAAGATCGCCGCCAAGGCCGGCATCGACAAGCAGTTGCTGGAACTGATCAAGCTGCGCGCCTCGCAGATCAACGGCTGCGCGTTCTGCGTGCAGCATCACATCCTGCTGGGCGAGAGCCTCGGCATTCCCGTCGACAAGCTCAACCTCCTGGTGGTCTGGCGCGAGGCGCCGCTGTTTTCGCCGCGCGAACGGGCGGCGCTGGCGTGGACCGAGGCGCTGACCTTGTTGCCGGGCGGCGTCAGCGATGAGGTCTATGCAGGGGCGCGTGCGGCGTTTTCCGAGAAGGAACTGCTCTACCTCACGTCGGCGATCGCTTCGATCAATGTCTGGAACCGGTTCGGCGCGGGCTATCGCTGGACCCCGGCGGCGCGGCAAGAGGCGGTTGCGGCGGCGGCGTCGTAGCGATTAGAGTCTCGATTCTGACTAAATCAGAAACGAAGCTCTAGTTTTTATTGACGCGTTTTCTTTACGCGGAACGGTATCCACTTCGCTTGAAAACGCTTTAGTTATCGCCGCTTTCCGTCGTGCTGTGGGAGGCGGCGTCCTCCGGCAGCGCATGCGCCACGGTCGGCGCGGCGGCGACTTGCGGCCCGATCTCGCGGCCGCGCCCGCGGATCAGGCGCTCATAGGCCGAAATCAGCGTGACGTAGGGATTGACCCAGATCCACCCGTCGCGCGTGAACACCTGCACGTCGAAATGCAGGTGCCGGCTGGTGCCATTGGGATGGTCGAGATAGTTCGATACCACGCCGATCTTTTCGCCCTCGTCCACGCTGCGGCCGTTCAGCACGCCGTCGGCATCGAGCGCGGCCGGATTCATGTGCATATAGCGAAAGCGGATGTGTTCGGTGCTTGTGTTGACCTGCAGCGTGACCGCCTGCTGCTTCGGCGCGCGGATGATGACGCCGTCGCGGACGGCGACCAGCGGTTGCTGCTTGGGGTCGCAGCGTTCGGCGCCCTCGGTATTCGCGGGACACGGCGCCGGACGGACATCCTCGCCCTGATGGCCAAAGCCGCCGGGGCACTGGCCCACACTAAAGCTGCGGGCTTCGCAAAAATTGTCCCGCCAGGGATAGCTGGTTTTTGCGCCGGCCAGTTCGTCCGGCGGCTTGTCGCTCGATCTGCGACCCCTGAATTCCTGCGAATGGACAAAAGCGATCGGTCTTTCCAGCGGAAATCGAATTTGCGAATAGGCGATCAAATCGGCGCGGCCGCCTTGTTTGCGCAAGCCTGAATTGGCGATGATATCGCCGCTCGGGCGATAGGTGAAATCAGGCGAGCGTTCCGCCGGCCGCCCGGAAATCACGGCCGAAAGATCCGTTCTTGGCCGCATGGGCAGGCCGCCGGCGACATGCAGCGCTTTAAGGAAACGCTCGGCGACGGGATAAGCCTCGCGGCAGGCGAGCCGCCGCGCCCGCGGCGTCGAGTCGAGGCACTGGATGGACACCACATAGGGAACGCCGAAGCGGGTGAAGGCGTAGCGCACAAAGCCTTCCCGGATGAAGCGGCGCAGGTCGGGGAACTGCACCGACAATGCCTTGACCGGTTCACCCTTGCCGCCGAAGGGATCGTCGATGTCGTAGATCAGAATCGAGCCGGTGATCTGGACCTCGACCGGCCTGGCAAAGGTTCGTTGCGGCATGCCATCGCCGGCGCCGGGCTCCAGCGAAAACACCGCGCTATAGCCGGCGGGCCCGGCGTCAAACATATCGGCGGCGCGGAAGTCGGCCTGATAACGCGACAGCGAGAGGCTGGCCGGCGCGCCGTTCGACCGGGCGTCCAGGAACGCAGCGGTGTCGAAGGGCAGAAGCACCGGCACAGGGCTGCGCCCGATGCCGGTAAAGATTGGCGCGGTCACCGCGTTCAACTGCAGCAGCGCCGGCATCGAACGCGGATCGGACGTGGGCAGCCGGTAGCGGCGGGTCAACGTAAAGGCGGGCACCCCGGCGGGCCGGGTATCGATCTCCGACCGCAGTTGATCGAGCGCAGCGCGCCAATCGACCCGGACCGCCGAGATCGCGGGCGTCCTGAATTCATCGGCGGCAGGCGCAGCGGTGCCCGCGATGACCAAAAAGAAAGATGCCAGCAGTGCGACGGACCGGACAGCTCTCGCTCTCGTACCCAATTCGTCGCCCCCCGGCGCCAATCAACCCCGCGATCTTAGTCCTTTGCGCGTTCGACGTAAGAGCCGTCTTCGGTCATGATCACAATTCGCGTTCCGACGCCGATGTGCGGCGGCACGGCGGTACGTACGCCGTTGGAGAGGATCGCTGGCTTGTAGGAAGACGATGCGGTCTGGCCCTTGGTGACCGGTTCGGTGTCCACGACTTCCAGCGTCGCGCGTTGCGGCATCTGGATCGCCACGGGAAGCACGCCGTGAAGCGACAGCTTCACCTGCATGTTTTCCTGCAGATAGGGCGCGGCCGAGCCGATGACATCCTTCGGCACCATCACCTGATCGTAGGTTTCGGTGTTCATGAAATGGAAGCCATCGGCATCCTCGTAGAGATAGTTGAAATTGTGATCCTCGATAGTCGCCTTCTCAACCTGGTCCGTGGTCTTGTAGCGCTCGGAAATCTTCACCCCGTCGCTGATCCGGCGCATTTCGATCTGGCTGACCGGCGTTCCCTTGCCCGGATGGATGTTTTCGGCGGTCAGGACCACGTAAAGCTTGCCGTCTTGCTCGATGACGTTGCCCTTGCGAATAGAACTGGCGATGACTTTCAAAGCTGTTTTCCTGATGTTCTGGCCCGGGACCGATCAGGATATGGGCATCCCGAGGCCGGCGAAGCGGTTTCGGGCTGCAACATACTGATTTTGCCGGTGGATGCCAGCGTTTTGCGGGCTTTGGATCGCTTGCGCATTGGTCCAGCGAATCCCGGTCCTTCGGGTCCCGATGCATCGCTTTTGACGCCGCCGAATTGAAAAAATAATCCCGGGCCAGGTCTCCAAGGGGCTTTGTGGTCGCGGGCAAGAATTGGTACCCCTTCCTATGGTGCAGAAAGAGTGTGGCGTAACCCGCTCCCAGCTTTGCATTCGCACCAGCCATTGGCTGTCAGGGCTAAATCAAAATCCGGCCGGATAACCCGCAACATCGTTGCCCTCGCCGGGATTCAGAAGAAATCCATGCCGATGCGCCCTTGAAGGTCCAGAATTGGTAAAGAAGTCCCTCATCTTTCAGGTCTTTGGAATACTGTGCCACGCGCGAGGTTTGGTCGGGCGATACAAGACGGTATTCGGCGCGGAGCTTGAAAACCGGCCCCGCGACCGTCGGCACGAGCCGGCGCCGCGATGCCAAGCAGCAGCAGAATCCATATTCGGAGTGGTCTTTGATCGAACATGACTTGATTCCGGGCTCACGGTTAGTCATCGAAATGGCGCCGGTGGTTCAGGCCGGCAGGCGGATGACACAGCAACAGAAATGCCAGAGATGACCGAGAGCCCCATAGGCAAGACCACCGACGCGCCGTCGCCATGGTGGGCACCTGCGCGGCACGCCGATATCAGGCCGTTTCTGATGGCGAGGGCCGCGGTTACCAGGGCAATCAGGGCATGGTTCGACGAGCAGGGGTTTTTAGAGGTCGAAACCGGGATTTTGCAGGTTTCGCCGGGGAACGAGATTCACCTGCATGCGCCGTGCACCGAGCTCAGGCGCGCCGACGGGAGCCGTGCGACGCGCTATTTGCGGACCTCGCCGGAATTCGCCGCCAAGAAACTGCTGGCGGCGGGCGAGCCGCAGATCTTCGAGTTTGCGCGGGTGTTTCGCGACCGCGAACGCGGCGACCTGCATCTGCCCGAGTTCACCATGTTGGAATGGTACCGCGCCGGCGCGGGCTATGATGCCGTCATGACCGACAGCGTCGTCGTCATTGCCCATGCCGCGCAGGCAACCGGCATCGGGCAATTTTCCTTTCGCGGCCGGACCGCCGATCCGTTTGCCGAGCCGGAACTGTTGACCGTCGCTACCGCTTTCGAGCGCTTCGCCGGAATTGACTTGCTTGGCACGGTTGTGGATGGCAAAGGCGACCGTGCGCGGCTGGCCTCCGCGGCGGAGCAAAGGGTACGGGTCAGCGATGACGACACCTGGTCGGATATCTTCAGCAAGGTGCTGGTCGCGCATGTCGAACCGAAGCTGGGGCAAGGGCGTTTGACGATATTGTTCGACTATCCGGTTCCGGAAGCGGCGCTGGCGCGCGCGAAGCCGTCCGACCCGCGCGTCGCCGAACGTTTTGAGATCTATGCCTGCGGTGTCGAGCTTGCGAACGGGTTTGGCGAACTGACCGACGCGCGCGAACAGCGGCTTCGCTTCATGGAGGCGATGGACGAAAAGCAGCGGCGCTACGGCGAGCGCTACCCGCTCGACGAGGAGTTTCTCGCCGCGGTCGCGGCAATGCCGGAGGCGAGCGGCGTCGCGCTCGGCTTCGACCGGCTGGTGATGCTGGCCAGCGGCGCAATCAGGATCGATCAGGTGGTGTGGACGCCGCCCGCGGGTGATGCATGAGCAATATCGATTTCAACAAGAGTCATGTCAGTTTCAAGCCGACTGCGGCGTTGCGTGACCCCACCGAACTGGTGGCGCACGGCCTTGCGTCCGTCGCCGATCTTCCCGATCTGGAAAAGGTCGCGGCGCGCTATGCGATCGCGGTGACGCCGGCCATCGCCGCGCTGATCGACCCCGACGATCCCAACGATCCGATTGCGCGGCAGTTCATTCCAAGCGCCGCGGAATTGGTGACCGGGGAGGGCGAGAACGCCGATCCGATCGGCGATTACCCGCATTCTCCGGTCTCGGGCATCGTGCATCGCTACCCCGATCGGGTGCTGTTTAAGCTGGTGCAGGTCTGCGCGGTCTATTGCCGGTTCTGTTTCCGCCGCGAAATGGTCGGTCCGGGCAAGGGGACCGCGCTCTCGCAGGGCGCGTACGATAATGCGCTTGCCTATATCCGCGCGCATCCGGAAATCTGGGAAGTCATCCTGACTGGCGGCGATCCCCTGATGCTGTCGCCGCGGCGACTCGGCGAGATCATGGCCGACCTCGCCGGCATCGATCACGTCAGGATCATCCGGCTTCACACCCGTGTGCCGGTCGCCGAACCTGCGCGCATCAGCGCCGAGATGATCGAAGCCTTGAAGGTCGAGGGCGCAACCACCTGGGTTGCGTTGCACGCCAACCATGCCCGGGAATTGATCGGCAAGGCCCGTGCCGCCTGCGCCGATATCGTCGATGCGGGCATCCCGATGGTCAGCCAGTCGGTGCTGCTGCGCGGCGTCAACGACAATGCGGCGGCGCTGGAAGCCCTGATGCGGGCCTTCGTCGAATGCCGCATCAAACCCTATTACCTTCATCACGGCGATCTCGCGCCCGGCACGGCGCATCTGCGCACCACGCTCGAGCACGGTCAGGAGCTGATGCGAAGCCTGCGGGGGCGGGTCTCCGGATTATGCCAGCCGGACTACGTGCTCGACATTCCCGGCGGCCATGGGAAGTCGCCGGTCGGCCCCTCCTATCTGTCCCCGGCAAATTCTTTTCCGGGGGAGCGTGAAGTGACTGCGGAAACGCGCTATCGTATCGTCGACTATTGCGGCGACGTTCATCTCTACCCTCCGAAGCCATGATTGACAGATGACAGGTCAGGGAAGCGAAGCGCCGACCCGCCGGAAGCCTGGGAGGAGCAAGATGAAAGAAATGCCCAAGAGAAAAATTGCGACAAGATTGATCGCGACAATGGCGCTCCTGTTCCTGATCGGCGGCCCGGCCGCGTTGGCGCAGACTGGAGGCGGCGCCGGCTCGCCGGGCGCTGCAAACCAGCCCGCGCCCGGTCGCGAGGCCCCGATTGGGCACCGGCAACCGCGCGCCGACCAGCTGCCCTCGGAGAAGAACCTGAGCGATCCGAATAATCCGGCGAACAAGGAAGACCAGGCCCTCGACCGCAAGATCAAGAGCATCTGCCGAGGCTGCTAGAGAACGCCGGCGGCATCAGGGCACCCGCTCGGCACCGCTGGGTTAACAGCCCGAGCGTTCTCAAGCGACAGCCTGCCTCCGCACGTGATGCGGGGCGGTTCGCTCAAAGAGAAGGCGAAGACAACAGCTCAAGCCGAACGTTCCCGGAATTTGCCACGCTGCCCGTCCCGTCGCGCCGCAACGGCATCGGCCAGCAGGTTCAGTGCCGGCACGGTCGTCTCCCAGTCGATGCAGCCATCGGTAATGCTCTGCCCATAGGTCAGCGCCGTGCCCGGCAGCACTTCCTGGCGGCCCGCGACCAGATTACTCTCGATCATGACGCCCATGATGCGCGGCTCGCCGCCGGATATCTGGCGGGCGATATCGGCCACCACCTTTGGCTGGTTCTCCGGCTTCTTGCTGCTGTTGGCGTGACTGGCGTCGATCATGACTCGCTGATCCACGCCTGAACAGGCCAGTTCGGCCGCGGCGGAATCAACGCTTGCCCCGTCATAGTTCGGTTGGCTGCCGCCACGCAGAATGATGTGGCAATCCGCGTTGCCGGTCGTCGCTGCGATCGCCGAACGTCCGCCCTTCGTGACCGCCATGAAATGGTGCGGATGCGATGCCGACTTCACCGCATCGGCGGCGATGCGCACATTGCCGTCGGTCCCGTTCTTGAATCCGACCGGGCAAGACAGTCCGGAAGCGAGCTCGCGATGAATTTGGCTCTCCGTCGTACGCGCGCCGATAGCCGCCCACGCCACGAGATCGGCGATGTATTGCGGGGTCGTGAGATCGAGGAACTCGGTCCCGGCCGGCAGACCGAGATTGTTCACGGCCGAAAGCACGTTTCGGGCAAGACGCAGGCCCTTGTTGATGTTGAAGCTGCCGTCGAGGTCCGGATCGTTGATCAGTCCCTTCCACCCCACCGTCGTGCGCGGCTTCTCGAAATAGACGCGCATGACGATCTCGAGCCGGTCGGCCAGCCGTTCGCGCAAGGCGACGAGGCGCTCGGCGTAGTCCAGGGCCGCGATGGAATCATGGACGGAGCAGGGACCGACGATGACGAGAAGGCGATCGTCCGTTCCGTTGAGGATCGATTTGACGGCGTTACGCGCTGCCATCACGACACGGGTCGCGGTCAGGGTGCGAGGTATTTCGCGCATCACCTCGTCCGGGGTACTCAGCTCTTTCAGTTCTTTTATTCGAAGATCGTCGGTGGTGCTCAACACGGCGGTGGCTCCTGTTTTCGAGAACCTGCCGGCCAAAAAAAAGCCGCCAGGTCTGGCGGCTGTTCGGACTTCCTGCTGCAATTTTTCAGATTGAGCGCGATCCTCCCGCCGCCAGCGAGCTGTCGAAGCTGAAATACCAAAAATAGCTGGTGGCGACGGTGATCATGGCGCCTCTATAGCGCACACATTCCGGCTTGTCATCCCTGAAATCGGGCCGGCCGCCCGGTTCAAGCCTTGCGTGCGGCGAGCGCCACGCCGATCAGCGACGCGCCGCCGAACAACAAATTGATGCCGACCAGAAGGCCGATCGCCCATTCGGCCGAGCCCGGAAGCCCGGTGATGATCATCGCCGATATCAGGATGTCCAGTATCCCGGAGAACAGCATCCAGCTCCAGCGCTCGGACAGTTCGCGGCGATGCTCCAGCGCATACATGATGGTCGCGACGCCTTCGGCCAGGAAATAGGCGCCGATCACGATCGTCAACGTGAGCACGCCCTGCGCGGGCCTGGTCAGCAGGATGAGGCCGGCGCCGACGGCGAGCGCGGCGGAGAACAGCGACCACCAGAAGCCCGGCATTTGCCGTGCCCAGAACGTCATCGCCAGTCCCGCGACGCCTGAGATCAGGAACATCCAGCCCAGGAAGATCGTGAAGGCGAGGCTCGCGATCAACGGCGCGATCATCGCCGCGGGGCCGAGGACGGCGAGCAGGATGCCTTCGATCAGGAAAGCCTTCCAATGCTCGTGCACCGCGGCGCGCATTTCGGTTTGTAGCCTGGTGATGTCCTGGGGAAGGGTCATTGAAAGTCTCCCGATGCCGGTAACGCAGCATAACGCCCTGACGTGACGCCGCAATATAGCGTGCGCCGACCCCGCAAGGCTAACTTTGTTCGCAGGTGGGGTGCGCATCAAGGAGCGTTTTGTCGGGAAAGCACGTCAAACCAGCAATCCGGAACCTTTCCATTTCGATTCTGATCGAATTGGAAAGTCTCTAGCCCTGACCCGGCGCGGATGAAAAGCCCGAGGCCGTGGTGCGTATCCGGTTGCGACCGAGAATGTAGATCGCCGTGGTCACCAGCAACAGCGCGCTGCCGACCAGGATGGAAGTAAGGCCGATCGGAACGAGAATGAGCGCCACGTTGCGTTCGGGATTGACCAGCCAGTGGTGAATCGAGGTCAGCACGAAAGTCAGCCCGATAAATCCGGCGCCGCCGCCGGCCACCAGAAGCGCCCACATCCGCCGCAACTGGGTCAGCCGCGCGCGGGCGATGTCGGTGCGCGGGGCCTGATGGCGGCCGACCCGTCGCACCAGGCGCACGGCGAAGGCGATCGATGAGAATCCGATCAGCACGCTGACCATTCCCAGCATCAGCCTTGTGTTTGAACCGATATCGGAGTTCTGCTGCAACGTCAGCAGCGGGAAATCAAAACCCGAATGCAGCGCCACCGGTCCCAACAACATCAGAACGCGGCTCGAGGTCCGGGCCCAGTCGCGATGATGACGATGCGCGCCAAGCGCCGTGCCGGATCGGCCGAGCGCGAGATAGGCGCCGGCGATGACGCCGAGCGCGCCGTGGAACGGCACGGTCAGGACGCTGCGCAACGCGGCCAGCGATCGCCACATCTCCGCGTGCTGCACGAGATAAGCGAGGTTTTCGTAGGCCGCGAAGCCGAGTCCCGCCGCCGCGCCATAGACCACCGTGTCCATCGGGTCCGCGAACGACCGCCGTCGCGCCGAGACCGCGACGATGACGAGAATTTTGACGGCCTCCTCAGGCAGCGCCACCCCGAATACCGAATGCAGGATCTGCGCGACCCAGGGATTTTCGGGGGCTGCGAGGATCTTGGCGAACGGCGCCCGCGCCAGGCCGAGCAGAGAAATGCTGGCGGCGCCGAGGAAGAACGCGGTCCAAACCTTGGCGGGCGGCCCGGGGCGCTCGCCGGCGGCGATCACGAGCCACAATATCAGCAGCGCCGGCGCCACCGCGGCTGTTCCGATCGCGGTCGGAAGGGAGGCGAGAAGATTCATTGGGGCGGCAGATATGCCATTATTTCTCGGTTATCTACTGTTGCAGACGTATGGTGCGGCGGCAAGTCGCGGGCGGGCGGTGCCCGAACCAGCTCGGCCGGGCCGGGCCGCTCAACAGCCGTGGCAGATATTTTTCAGTCGCGCATTCACGCGCGCCTCTTCGGTACTGATTGAATCCACATATTTTGTAGCATCGACTTTCGAAGGCGGAACCGCGCGCAGCCGCGGCTTGGCGGTTGCGGATGCCGTGGCCGGCGCGGCGGCCTTGTCATAGCAGGCGAGCCTCGCGTCCGGATTCGAGACTGACTTGCAATCCGGTGTCTGTGCGATTGCGGTCCCGCACAGCACGCAATTCGCGACGAGAACGGCGAAGGATTTCATTTCAGCCCCTTATTCCGCCGATGGAACCTGGCGAGGAATGTCATCGTTCTACGATTTTTGAAACAAATCAACGAGATTGCTGCGCTTCTTCGCGCAAATTGCATACAACCACAGGCCATGTATTGGTGTTTCCGACATGCTGCGGCTGCAAATAGCTGGCGGCCGCACGATAAGTTCTATCGTCGACGAGATGGAGGCGCGCCGGGTGGTTCTACTTCGCGGAGCAGAGACACATACGCGGTCGGTTCTCAAGGCTGTCAGTTGGCGCACCCTGGGAACGCTCGACACGTTTGCGATCAGCTGGCTCTTGACGGGCAGAGTCGAAATCGCCGGCTCGATCGCCGGCCTCGAGATCATCACCAAGATCGCATGGTATTACCTGCACGAGCGCATCTGGGCGGCGATCCATTGGGGCCGGCGTCACTGAGCCGGACTCGAGGCAGCGCCAGCGATGATCATTCCGCCAGCAGGCGCCGGCAGGCCTCGACAAAGACCTGGGCGCCCGTGACGATATCGGCGTCCTCGG
>NZ_JADGRI010000261.1 GCF_017881085.1 Bradyrhizobium sp. | reverse complement strand
AACAAAGAAAAAATATCGCGCCAGGGGCATTCGTCACTCCATCCGACCCCTCGCGCGTACTACAGGGTTTCAGCTGGCAATCATTGATCGATATCAAGCGCCAATGAGGTGTCTATTTGTCTTGCGTCTGTACGGTCCCAGACTCAGAAGCATATCGATACGCCGCACTGGTCGTTCTGCTCAAAATGCCTGCAGCGGGTCAATTGCGCCCCGGGCGAGCCAGCAGCAAGTGCGGCCATGTCCGCGATGCCCCGAAAGCGGAAATAGCTCAAAGCATGAGAGGCTTCGCAACGGCTGCGCACCCACCGGGCAACGGTTACGGACTGACTTGCGCGGACGAGCTGCTCAGCCTTCCTGCGCGAGCGCGCGGCGCGTTGCGCGAAAATCCGATTTGTCGACGCGGATCAACGTGATTTGCTGTCCAGTCCCCTTGGCAAAAAGATTTCGGTTTTTCCGAAATGCAAATCATCCTATATGGTTTGTCATCCCGTCCCGAAAGAGGGGCGTTGGCCATCGTCACGAACGTTGGGACGGGTTGCGGTGGACGCGGCAGTGCCCGCGCGCAAGGTGTGATCGCAGGGCGGGTCTTAACCGATCCCTGAGCGGTCGGACCGCGCGCAGACGAACGGTGCTGCGGCGGACGGCAAAAGCGTGTGGTCCTGACGCCTCAGCGGTTGGCGTCAAGTCTTGCGGAGGTTTTGCGAGCCCGACCGGGGCGGACAAAACCATATTCGCGAGGCGATGGTGTCAAACAAGCCCGATCACCAGGGAGAGCGCGCTATAAGCCGTAAAACCATTGCGCAGGGAATGCCGGATTGCCTCCGCTGAACCTGTATGCTCGTGTGCGCTTTCTTTTGCACATCTTGCACACGAGACCGCGGGTGCAGCGCGCACCCGGCATTCCCTGCGCCCTCTTTTTGCAGAGGGTAAGGATATTCCAGCAAACCCCGGGCGCATCGCGCCGCGGGACAGTAGACGCACGCCCGCATTCCGTGTCGCGGGATTGCGTTCCCTGGATTTTCGGCAGTCGCCGCTTGCCAAGCCTGCCCCGGCAGGCCACAAAAACCGCCAGCGAAAAAGAAACGCCAGCGGAGAACGACTTGAGCATCAAGGGCAAGGCCTACCTCGCCGGGATCTACGAGCATCCCACCCGGCATGCACCCGATAAATCCACCTCACAGCTCCACGCCGAAGTCGCCAAGGGCGCGCTGGAAGACGCCGGCCTCTCCAAGGCCGATATCGACGGCTATTTCTGCGCCGGCGACGCTCCCGGCGGGGTGATGGCGATGGTCGATTATCTCGGCCTGAAAGTCCGGCATTTCGATTCCACCGACACCGGCGGCTGCTCCTATCTGGTGCATCTCGGCCATGCCGCCGAAGCGATCGCCGCCGGCAAATGCTCGATCGCGCTGATTACGCTGGCTGGCAAGCCGCGCACCGGCGCCATGCCGCCGCGCGCGACCGGCGCCGAGGTCGATTTTGAGGCCGCTTACGGCGCCACCACGCACAATGTTTACGGCATGTGCGCCATGCGTCACATGCATGAGTTCGGCACCACCAGCGAGCAACTGGCCTGGATCAAGGTCGCGGCCTCCCACCACGCGCAATACAATCCGCACGCGATGCTCAAAGAGGTCGTCACCGTCGAGGACGTGCTCAACTCGCCGATGATTTCCGATCCGCTGCACCGGATGGATTGCTGCGTCGTCACCGACGGCGGCGGCGCGCTGATCGTCACCACGGAAGCGATCGCGAAAAGCCTGAAGAAGCCGCTGGTGCGGATGATCGGCCACGGCGAGGCGCTGAAGGGCCCGCGCGGCGGCAAGGATCTCAATCTGACCTATTCCGCCGGCGTCTGGTCGGGTCCGCGGGCGTTCGAAGAAGCCGGCGTGACGCCGAAGGACATCAAATACGCCTCGATCTACGACAGTTTTACGATCACGGTGCTGATGCAGCTTGAAGATTTAGGCTTCTGCAAAAAGGGCGAGGGCGGCAAGTTCGTCGCCGACGGCAATCTGATTTCCGGCGTCGGCAAGCTGCCGTTCAACACCGACGGCGGCGGCCTCTGCAGCAATCATCCCGTCAACCGCGGCGGCATGACCAAGATCATCGAGGCGGTGCGGCAGTTGCGCGGCGAGGCCCATCCCAAGGTGCAGGTGCCGAACTGCGATCTCGCCGTCGCGCACGGCACCGGCGGCCTGCTCGGCGTCCGCCACGCCGCATCGACCTGCATTCTGGAGCGCGTGTGATGGACAACCCCGTGAAATACCCGACGCCGCAGGGCAATCCCGAGACCAAGCATTTCTGGGACCAGGCGGTCGAAGGCAAGCTGCTGATAAAACGCTGCACCGCCTGCGGCGAGGCGCATTACTTTCCGCGCGCGATCTGCCCGTTCTGCTTCTCCGACAAGACGGTGTGGGAGGAAAGCTCGGGCGAGGGCGAGATCTATACGTTCAGCCTGATGCGCAAATCCGCGACCGGGCCTTACGCCATCGGCTATGTCACGCTGAAGGAAGGCCCGTCGCTGCTGACCAATTTCGTCGATTGCGACCAGACCAAGCTGAAGATCGGCCAGAAGGTCAAGGTGGTGTTCAAGACCACCGACGGCCCGCCGCTGCCGTTCTTTACGCCGGTGTGACGGGGGTTGTCTCTATCTGCACAGAGAGATTTATCCGCTGAGCCAGCCCCTCACCACAGCGAAGTTTGTGGCCGGCGCCGGTGTAGCCCTCTCCCACAAGGTAGAGAAAAGAAGTTCGGGAGAAGATGACAAGATGCCGATCAAGTACGATGAGCTGATGGCGCTGAAGAATCTGGGCCAGAAATACGCCTACGGCGATCGCGAGGTGATGCTGTACGCCTATGGCATCGGCATGGGCGCCGACCCCATGGACGAGAAGGAGCTGGCTTTTGTCAATGAGGCCGTCGCCACGCCGCGCGCCTTGAAGGTTGTGCCGACATTCGCCTCCGTCGCGGCGTGGGGAGCCGGGCCCGGCGAGATGAACCTCAATCGCGTCATGGTGGTCGATGGCGAGCGCGACATCACCTTCCACAAGCCGCTGGCGACGGCGGCCAGCATCACCGCCGATTCAACCGTGCTCGACGTGTTCGACAAGGGCAAGGACAAGGGCGCCGTGATCCGGCACCAGACCGTGCTGAGGGACGAGCAGGGTGCGAAACTGGCGACGCTGGTCGCCTCGCGCTTCGCCCGCGGCGATGGCGGCTTCGGCGGCCCGTCGGAAGGCCAGCCCGAACCGCACAAGGTGCCGACCCGCAGCCCCGACAAGACCATCGACATCCCGACCCGCCCGGATCAGGCGCTGGTCTACCGGCTCTGCGGCGACCGCAATCCGCTGCACTCGGATCCCGAGTTCGCCAAGCGCGCCGGTTTCGCCAAGCCGATCCTGCACGGCATGTGCACCTACGGCATCACCTGTCGCGGCGTCCTGCAGACCTATGCCGACTACGATCCCTCCGCTTTCAGGCAGCACGTCGCGCGGTTTTCCTCGCCGGTCTATCCCGGCGAGACCGTGACCATGGATTTGTGGAAGGACGGCAATGTGATCTCGTTCGAGGCCAGGGTGAAGGCGCGCAACGTCGCCGTCATCAAGAGCGGCAAGACGGTGCTGGGGTGAGATCGGGCAGGGGCGAGCGCTTTAAGTAACGCCGTCTTGGCCGGCCTTGTGCCGGGCATCCACGTCTTTCTCTCGGAAACAAGGAAGACGTGGATGGCCGTGACAAGCACGGCCATGACGACAGGTAGATAAACGACGATACGGGAGCAAGACACCATGGGATTACTCGACGGCAAGGTGGCGCTGATCACCGGCGCGGGCGGCGGGCTCGGTGAGGCCTATGCCAGATTGTTCGCGCGGGAGGGTGCGGCGGTCGTGGTCAACGACCTCGGCGGCCCCCGCGACGGCTCCGGCGCCGACGTGTCGATGGCGCAGAAGGTGGTCGACGCGATCAAGGCCGAGGGCGGCCGCGCCGTCGCCAACGGCGCCGATATCTCCACCATGGCCGGCGGGCAGTCGGTGTTCGACGACGCCATCAAGAACTTCGGCCGCGCCGATATCCTCGTCAACAATGCCGGCATCCTGCTCGACCAGACCTTTGCCAAGGCAACGGAAGCCGCCTGGGACAAGGTTCTGAAGGTGCATCTGAAGGGCACGTTCTGCGTCACCCAGCCGGTGTTCCGCTGGATGCGCGAGAACGGCGGCGGCGTCATCGTCAATACCTCGTCGACCTCGGGCCTGATCGGAAATTTCGGCCAGAGCAATTACGGCGCCGCCAAGGGCGGTATCTGGGGCCTGTCCAACGTGCTGGCGATCGAGGGCCGCAAATATAACATCCGGATCTGGACGTTGGCGCCGGGCGCGCTGACCCGCATGACGGCAGACCTGCCACGCTATATCGAGAACCCCGGCGCCGCGCTGGGACCGGACGGCATCGCGCCGGCCGTGCTATACATGGTCAGCGATCTGTCGGGCGACCAGACCGGCAAGGTGCTCGGCGTGTCCGGTCCGCGCGGCGTGCGCGAGATGCGGATGATGGAGAAGCCCGGCTGGAAACCGCCGCATACCGGATGGAAGGCAGACGATATCGTCGAACATGCCAAGGAGATCTTTTTCACTGAGGAAGAGATCAAGATGGGCGCGCGGCGGTTTTGACGCATCAGAAGCAGAGGCAACACATGACAAAGCTCACCGCCAAGGCCGCCGGCACTTTTGCCATCGCGCCGACGCCGTTCCACGAGGACGGCCGCATCGACGAGAAATCGATCGACCGGCTGACGGATTTTTACGCCGAGGTCGGCTGCGACGGGGTGACCGTGCTGGGCATTCTGGGCGAGGCGCCGAAGCTGGATGCCGCCGAGGCCGAGCAGGTGGCGATCCGCTTCGTCAAGCGCGCCAAGAATATGCAGATCATCGTCGGCGTCTCCGCGCCGGGATTTGCCAGCATGCGCTCGCTGGCGAAGGCGTCGATGGATGGCGGCGCGGCCGGGGTGATGATCGCGCCGCCGCCGCATCTGCGCACCGACGACCAGATCATTGGTTATTTCAAGCAGGCGCAGGAAGCCATCGGCGACGACATTCCCTGGGTGCTGCAGGATTATCCGCTGACCCTGACGGTGGTGTTCACGCCGGCGGTGATCCGCAAGATCGTAATGGACAGCCCTTCCTGCGTGATGCTCAAGCACGAGGACTGGCCGGGTCTGGAAAAGATCTCCGCGCTGCGCGCCTTCCAGAAGGACGGTTCGCTGCGTCCGTTGTCGATCCTGACCGGCAACGGCGGGTTGTTTCTCGATTTCGAGATGGAGCGTGGCGCCGACGGCGCGATGACCGGCTACGCCTTCCCGGAACTCCTGATCGATGTCGTGAAACTGTCGAAGGCCGGCAAGCGCGACGCCGCGCACGATCTGTTCGACGCGCATCTGCCGCTGATCCGCTACGAACAGCAGCCGGGCGCCGGCCTCGCGGTGCGCAAATACGTGCTGCAGAAGCGCGGCGTGATCGCCTCCAGCGCGCAGCGCAAGCCGGGGGCGGCCATCACTGCCACGGCGAAGGCCGAAGTGGATTACCTGCTGTCGCGGGTGGCGCGGGTCGACAAGCGCGCCAATCTGCAACCGCAGGCCAGCGCGGCGGAGTGATCTCATGACTGAAGCCGTCAAGCCACCGCGTCCCGCGTCCACCATCCTGCTGCTGCGCGACAGCGCCGTGACAAAGGGCGAAGTCGAGGTCTTCATGATGGTGCGCCATTATGAGATCGATTTTAACTCCGGCGCGCTGGTGTTTCCCGGCGGCAGCGTCGACAAGGGCGACCAGGAGATCATTGCCAACCCCGCGCTTTATTCCGGCGGCGAGGGGCTCGATGCCGTCGATCTGAGTTTCCGGATCGCGGCGATCCGCGAGACCTTCGAGGAAAGCGGCATCCTGCTGGCACGTCCCAAGGGCTCGAATGCGCTGGTCGATGCGAAGCGGGCCAGCCAGATCGAGGCTGCCCATCGCGCGGACCTGTGCGACAACAAAACGACCTTCCTGAAGGTGCTCACCGACAACGGGCTGCTGCTGGCGCTCGACGAGCTCGTGCCCTACGCGCACTGGATCACGCCGGAGGGCATGCCGAAGCGGTTCGACACCTGGTTCTTCCTCGCCGCCGCACCTCCGGAGCAGGTCGGCGCGCATGACGGCAAGGAATCCACCGACTCGATCTGGGTGTCGCCGCGCGAGGCGCTGGAAGGCGGCGAGAGCGGCCGCTTCAAGCTGCCGTTTCCGACCACGCGCAACCTGATCCGGCTCGGCAAGCAGCCCAATGTCAAGGCCGCGCTCGACGACAGCAGGGGCAAGCCGATTGTGACGGTGATGCCGGTCATGACAAAACTCAACGGCGGCCGCCAGCTCCGCATCCCCTTGGAAGCCGGTTACGACGGCGAGGTGTTCGAGGTCGGCGCGCTGGGTTGATCGTCCGTCATGCTGAGGTGCGAGCCGACGGCGAGCCTCGAAGGATGACAGCCCGTGGCCGTTCCTTTGAGGCGTGCAAGGGCGCTCACCTCGGGATGACGCCGTTTCCGTCAAAGACAGTTCGACGTACGACGAAATATAGCGGCGTTTGGCCATGTCATGTTCCGGTCGAAAGATTCGAGCCGGAACCACCTACATGGATGAAACCCACTCACAATCTCCCGCCATCGGAGTCGAACTCGCGCTGCTATTGCTGCTCGCGACGCTGTGGGGCGGGTCGTACACCTTCATCAAGCTCGGCGTGACGACGATTCCGCCCGTCACCCTGATCGCCGCGCGCACGCTGATAGCGGGATTGCTGCTGCTTGCGATCATGCATGGGCGCGGGCTGCGCATGCCCAAGGATGCCGCGACCTGGCGGCGCTTCCTGTTCCAGGCCTGCCTCAACAGCGTGATCCCGTGGACGCTGATTGCCTGGGCCGAACGCTCCCTCGATGCCGGGCTTGCGACCATTCTCAATTCCACCTCGCCGATCTTTACGTTTTGCCTGACGCTGGCCGTCACGCGCCATGAGAAGGTCGGCGTGCGAAAGTTGTTCGGCGTCGTGGCCGGGATGGCCGGCATCTGTCTGATCGTCGGCGTGCAGGCGATGGCCGGCCTCGGCGAGCAGCTCGCGGCCGAGATCGCCACAGTGGTTGCGACCCTCTGCTATGCGGGCGGCGCCATCTTCAGTCGCGGGTTCAAGGGCCTCGATCCGACGGCGCCGGCGGCGGGCTCGCTGCTTTGCGGTGCCGCGATACTGGTTCCGGTGAGTCTCGCGGTGGACCGGCCGTGGACGCTCGCGCCGTCGATGACGTCGGTGCTGGCTCTGCTCGCCCTGGCGGTTTTTTCCACCGCAGTGGCCTTCGTGATCTATTTCCGGGTGGTCCAGACGCTCGGTTCGGTCGGGACCACGGCGCAGGCCTATCTGCGCGTGCCAATCGGCGTCGCGCTCGGCGTGGCCTTTCTCGGCGAGACGCTGACGTCGACGGCATGGATCGGCCTCGGCTGCGTTGTGGCCGGCGTCGCCGCGATGACGATACCGGCGCGGAAGGCCGCTGCGCTCACCTTATCTTCCTGAAGCCGCGGTCATTGCGGGCCGCGCATGCAGCGAAACAACCCAGCTCCGCCTTGCGGGATCGGCGCTGCCCCTTGCCGGCCAAAGGGATTGTCGACATCCTGCCCCGTAAATCCGGACGCTCTCAAACAGCGCCGATCGACGATCAGGGCAGGGGACGCATCATGAGGAGTCGGCGTATCGGCGCGGTCGTGGCTGCGTGGCTGATGGTCGTTGCCGCGCCGGCCGTGACCCCGGCTCAGGATGGCTTTCCCAGCCGGCCGGTGCGCATCGTCATTCCCTATTCGGCCGGCAGCGTCGCTGATGTGTTCGGGCGCATCGTCGCGCAGA
>NZ_JADGRI010000475.1 GCF_017881085.1 Bradyrhizobium sp. | reverse complement strand
GAGGTGCAGTCGAGCGCGTGTTGGCGATGACGTTGTGCCGAACCGCGACGGCGGATATTGCCGCGAATTCCGCAGTGCCGCCGTGAACGAAGGCCTCTCTGGCGACACCCAGCAGCGGGCAGATCCAGTCGCGCGGATCCATCGAGACGGGCCCGGCGACGATCGCCGCGACGAAGCCATCGAGCATCGACAAATCAGTGGCGGCGGCGCCTTGGCCAACGCGAGCCTGAAGCCAGAGGTCGAGTTCGTTGAGCGGCATCGCCACCTCCGTCATCGGAGGGTGCTTTGTCGGAGAGGGCTTCGAACGCGGCTGCGTGCTCATGCGGCGGCCTGAGCAGGCATCGTGCGGGCGGCCTTCCAGTTCCAGACCAATAGCTCGTGCAACTGGCGGCTCTTGGTGCGACCCGAGACGATGCGTTCGAGGACGTCGCACAGATAGGTCTGCGGATCGACATCGTTGAGCTTTGCCGTGTTGAGAAGCGATGCCAGGATAGCCCAGCTCTCGGCGCCGCCTTCGCTGCCTGAGAACAATGAATTGCGTCTTCCAAGAGCAATCGGGCGCATCGAACGCTCCACCGTGTTCGAATCTACTTCCACACGTCCGTCGCTCAAGAACAGCGTCAGCCCGTCCCAATGATGCAGGGCATATCGGATCGCCTCCGCCAGTGAGGATTGGGCCGAGATGCCATCGCGCACTTCGGTCATGCGCTCCTTCAGGTCCTCCATCAGCCGCGTGGTCTCGTTCTGGCGAGCGGCAAGCCGGATCTCGGCGCTGGTTCCACGGACACGCGCCTCGATCGCGTAGATCGCAGCAATGCGCGTGATCACCTCATGGGCGAACGGCGACTTCGTCTCCTTGTACACGGTAACGAACTTGCGCCGTGCATGCGCGAGACAGAAGGCGAGCTGGATCGTGCCGGCCGGCCGTTTGTCGGCAGCCAGCGACTTGTAAACCTGATAGCCGTCGACCTGCAAAGTGCCGGCAAAGTCGTTCAATTGGGCTGCGATCTCGTTCTTGCCGCGACCTGGCGCGAACACGTAGGCCACGGCCGGTGGCGATGGTCCACCCCAGGGACGGTCATCGATCGCGTGAGCCCAAAACTGGCAGATTTTGGTGCGGCCTCGCCCGGGATCGAGCACCGGCATCGGCGTCTCGTCGCAAAAGACCAATGGCGCGGCGTGGATGGTTTGCAGCTGAAGATCGTAGAGCCCTTTCAACCACCATGCTGTCCGCCGCACCCAGCCGGCCAGTGTGGAGCGATCGAGGCGAATGCCGTGACCGGCCAGGATCTGCGATTGACGATACAAGGTCGAAAACCAGGCGAACTTCGACACCACCACATGTGTCACCAGGGCGGTTGATGCCATGCTGTTCTCGATCAGCCGCGGCAACGCTTTGGCCTGCACGACAGTGCCCTCGCAACCCCGACAAGCATATTTGGGTCGGATCATGCGAAGGACCCGCAGAATGGCCGGGATCAGGTCGAGCACCTCGCTGACATCCTGGCCGATCCGGTGCAGGTTGCCCTGGCAGCACGGGCAGATCGTCGTCTCGGGTTCGATCAACTGCTCACAACGCGGCAGATGCTTCGGCAGCGCGCCGATATTGCGCCGCGCCTTGTTGTGGGATTTGTTGGCGAGGATCACCGGTTGGCTCGGCGCTTCGTCGTCGTTTGCAGCCGTTGGCGTCACGTCCGTCACGACATCCGCAAGATCGAGCGCAAACTGATCGGCGGCGATCACAGCGGCCTTCTCCGATCGCGAGCCGAACACCATATCCTTGAACGTTGCAACGATGGTCCGCAGACGCTCATTCTCGGCGTCGAGCGAAAGCACCATCTCGGTCAGCCGAGCTGCGTCGCTGGGAAGATCTTCGAGACGAAGCGCCATCCACAATGCATACTACACATTCGCTTGAATCGCCAGTAAAACCAGCCACTTCTTACATTACTCCAGTGGGTTGCTTCACGACATTTGGCGGTGCGCGGGTCCAATCCAATCCATCGACCAGCATCGCCATTTGGGTCGCCGACAAATGAACGGCGCCATCGCGGATCGGCGGCCAGATGAAACGACTTTCCTCGAGCCACTTCGTCATCAAAACCATGCCGGTGCCGTCCCATGCGAGAAGCTTGAGCCGGTCCATTCTTTTGGAACGGAAGATGAAGACGTCGCCGCAGTACGGGTTGGCATTCAACGCCTGGCTCACCAGCGCTGCGAGCGAGTTTATCCCCTTGCGAAAATCGACGGGTTGCGATGCAACGACGATCTTCAACCCAGCTCGGACAACGATCACCGAGGGACACGCAATGCAGACAGAACCACCCGCAATGTCGCAGCATCGACGGCGCCAGACAGCACAAGATGCACATCTGCGATCCGCAGCTCAATGACGCCCGTTTGCGGCGACGAGATCGGTTCTGGCGATGGGTTCGCCGCGATCTCAACAATCGGCACGAATGCTGGCTGGGGCCTTGCCCCAGCATCGGTCACTTCGCAGTGGTGGCCTGCTATCGTGGCGTTCACCTGCCGCCGCCACGTGAACAGCAAGCCGCGGTTGATCCCATATTGCCGCGCCACCTCGGAGATATTGGCTCCCTCCGCGAAACTCTCGGCCAGGATCCGAGCCTTCTCCTCCGTCGACCAGCTCCGCCGGCGCCTGCGACCGCTGATCAGTTCGATCCGGCGGTAGCTCTCCCCATCATGCTTGTCTTGATGCCTATCATGAAGCAACGCACCATCCCCCTGTTCAAGAAACAAGGGACACAATCGACAGCGCGTCGCACCTCAGCAAGGTGGGGTCCTCATGCCGCTATCTTTTGATCCGGTGCTGCCGGGGATTTTTCTCGCGTGGGCCAAACGTACGGACATA
>NZ_JADGRI010000043.1 GCF_017881085.1 Bradyrhizobium sp. | reverse complement strand
ATGCCCATGTCTCCGGTCGCAATGCCGCGCACCGCGCCCTTGTCGTCGTACAGCACTTCCGCCGCCGCGAAGCCGGGATAGATCTCGACCCCCAGCGCCTCGGCCTTGCGCGCCAGCCAGCGGCAGACATTGCCGAGCGAGCCGATGTAGCAGTGATGATTGTTCATCAACGGCGGCATCGCGATGCCCGGTAGCGGGATCGCGGTACCCGCGGTCATCCAGTAGAACTTGTCGGCCTTGACCGGGGTCTTCAGCGGACAGTCGGCATCCTCGCGCCAATCCGGGACCAGCTGGTCGAGCGAGACCGGATCGATCACCGCGCCGGACAGAATGTGCGCGCCGACTTCGGAACCCTTCTCAACTACGACAATGGTGAGATCGGCATTGAGCTGCTTCAGCCGGATCGCGGCGGCAAGGCCCGAGGGCCCGGCGCCGACGATGACAACATCGAATTCCATGGATTCGCGCGGCGGCAGTTCTTCAGTGCTCATGATCAGGTCCCGGCCCGGGTGGAAAAGGTTCTGTGCTGCAGGTCGTTTGTTTCCACTTTTTTCGCCTGAGAACAACCTGGAAATGCCGGGTGAGGCGTTTCGTTGCGGCCAGATCCGATCTAGAATGACAGGATGCCCCCGACATTCCGCCATGACGCCTGAGCGCGCGCCCACCCTTTCGCAGTTGCTGGCCTTTTATCTGGAGGCCGGGGTCGACTGCGCGCTGACGGATACGCCGGTCGACCGGCTGGCCGATCCCGACCTCGCCCCCGTGGCCAGCGAAACCGCGCCTGCAAGACCCGTCAGGGTCGCTGCCGCGCTTCCCGCCGCGCGGGCCGAAGTGGCGCAAGCGCCGGAAGCCGCGATCCTGTCGGCGCGGGAAGCGGCGCGCACCGCGCCGACGCTCGAGGCGTTGCGCGCGCTGCTGGAGAATTTCGACGGCTGCGCGCTGAAATCGACCGCCACGCGGCTGGTCTTTTCCGACGGCAACCCGCAGGCGCGGATCATGTTCGTCGGTGAAGCCCCGGGGCGCGAGGAAGACCTCGAGGGCCTGCCGTTCGTCGGCCGCTCCGGCAAATTGCTGGACCGGATGATCGCGGCGATCGGATTGGACCGCAGCACAGCCTACATCGCCAATGTCATTCCCTGGCGGCCGCCCGGCAACCGCACGCCGACGCCGCAGGAGACCCAGATCTGCCTGCCCTTCATCCAGCGCCAGATCGAACTGGTGAACCCGGACGTGCTGGTCACGCTCGGCAATCCCTCCACCCAAACCCTGCTGTCGACCCGCGAGGGCATCATGAAGACCCGCGGGCGCTGGCTCGACTACGACACCGGCAGCCGCGTGATCCGGGCGCTCGCCACCTTCCATCCGGCGTATCTGTTGCGCTCGCCGTCCTACAAGCGCCTGGCTTGGCAGGATCTGCGCGCGATCGCCAAGGCGCTTGCGCAGGAATCCTCACCCTCATCTTGAACATCACCCTGCTACGGCGTTTTCGGCCGCACGATCGCCCAGCCGATCCGCAGCAGCGGCTGCCGCCCGGTGACGAGCCACTCGAACGCCCGCGGCACCTCGGGCACGAGGCCGGGAAACCGCCGCGCGATTTCGGGCGGCGGCGTGCCGACCGTGTCGGCCGCGCGCCAGACCACGACGCCGCCGGTCTTGTTGAATTTCGCCAGCGATAGCCACGGCGTCCGCTCCGGCGTCGCGTCGAGCAACAGATGGGGACGCGCCGCGTCGAGTGAAATCAGGGCCGCGAGCTGCGCGTCGCCGGTCACCGCCTCCAGGGGGTGGTTGGTTCGCCGCAAAAAACTGTCGCCGAAGAAATTCGCAATCGCCCGCGCCGGCAGCGACGTCGCCACCTCGCCGCCGCCGGTCCAGGGCACGAAGATCGTGGTCGCGAGCACCGCGAGCGCGGGCGCGACGATGGCCGCCGCCCAGACCGAACGCAGCAGACGCTGGCGGCGGAGATGGACGAGATCGCCGGTCGCGACGATCGCGGCCAGCCCCGACATCAGCAAGGCGACGCCCGACCCGCCCACGACGCGATCAAGATCGAACAGGCCGGAAATCAGGCTGCCGAACAACGCGGGGCCGATAGCCAGGCAATAGACGAAATCGCGCGCCAGCGGATCGACCGGCGGGCGATAGATGATCGGCGCATCCTCCCGATTGCGCGCGAACCAGCCGGAATTGAGCGCGACCAGCAGCACGATGCCGGAGATCGCCGCCAGCAGGCCGCCGACCAATGCGGCCCAGTGCAGCGCCCTTGCGCTCAGATCCGCCACCGCCGGCAAATGCGGCAGCGAAAGAGCGTCGGCGCGGATCAGCCAGATCAGATAGGGCAGCGCCAGCACGATGATCACGAGCAGCGCGAACAGCGGATCGAACGACATCAGCGTGCGCCGTCCCCGGGCGGTCGCGAGCACGAACCCGACGATCAGCAGCAACAGGAAGGGCGCGGCGGAGGTGGTCAACAGCAGCAGCCCGGCTTCGATCGACCACGCGAACCACGCGTTGCGCCGGTTCTGGCCGATCAGTTGCCAGGAATGCAGCAGCAGCATCGCCCACAGTGGTCGCGCCAGCACCTCGGGGCCGAACTCGAGGCCGGGCGAACTGAATGCCGCGACCGTCATGGCCAGCAGCACCGCGAGCACCGCCTGTTGTCCGCCGACGATGGCGCGCGAGAGCAGATAGAGCGCCCAGAACATCGCGATCGAGCACAGCTGCGACAGCAGGTAGACGCCCATCATGTGATCGCCGGCGGCGCGAAACGCGATATCGGCGAGCCAGAACGCCAGCGGCGGGCCGAGATAAGTGCCGACCTGGTATTCCCGGCCATAGGCGAGCACGGTGGCGAGGTCGTCGGGAGGGCTGCGATACAGCAGCAGAGGAACCAGCAGCCACAGCGCGGCCTGGCACAGCACCACGAGCCAAACCACGAGCCGCGGCCGGGCGCGGATCAGTTCGATAATCAGGGAGGTGAAACGCATGAACCGTCCGAAATGCCCAAGCCGGCGCTATTGGTTTGATAAAGCGCGTCAGCCGCGGAGGCAACCATGGCGTTTTCGAGCGAGGTGGATGCCGGTTCGGGCGAGGAAAGCACGTCAATCAACGATCGCGGCTTGGAAGCTGATGTCAAATTACGGCTGAAATGGCGACTTCGATCGTCGTGTCCTTGGTGACGACGCTCTCGACCGTCATCGCCTCTTGCCTTTCCCGCGCCGCCACGACCGGCGCAAACAGGCGGCGATGATGCACGGTGGGTCCGAGCCGGCGGAGCGCCTCGAGATGCTCCGGCACGGCGTAGCCCTTGTGCGACTCAAAACCGTAGCCGGGGCAATCCTGCGCCAGCGCGCACATCAGCCGATCGCGCGTCACCTTGGCGATGATCGAGGCTGCCGCGATCGAGACCACCAGCCCGTCGCCGCCGATCACGGCTTCACAGTCGCAGGCGATGTCGAGCCGGTCGCGGCCGTCGACGAAGACGTGCCTCGGCATTTCCGGCAGCGCGTGCACCGCGCGCGCCAGGGCCCACAGCGAGGCGCGCAGGATATTGTCGCGGTCGATCCGAGCGGGCGACGCAAAGGCCACCGCGAACGACGATGTCGCGCAGATTTCCTCGAATAGTTCCTCACGCCGCTCCGGCGTCAGCCGCTTGGAATCATCGATGCCCCTGGGGATTCGCTTGGGGTCCAGCACCACGGCGGCGGCCACCACCGGGCCCGCCAGCGGGCCGCGGCCGGCCTCGTCGCAGCCGGCCACTGGCCCTATGCCGCGCTTGATCAGCGCGCGTTCGCGGCGAAAGCCGGGCGGCGCCACGGCAATCACGCCCTTTGGCAGCTTGGCCAGGCCTTCTTTCGATTTTCCCTTGGCCTGTTCTTTGGATTTTTCCCGAATCATGGTCGGGATCGTGCGCAAGCGGCGCCTGCGGCGCAACCGGGAACTCGACCCAATTCCCGCTATTCACCATCGCCGGTCAGTCCGGCAGATGAATCCGCTGGTCTTCGCCGACCTCGATGCCGGGCGCGACCACGACCTCCCATGGATGATTGTCGGGATCGGCAAAATAGCCGGAATAACCGCCATAATCCGTCTTGTGCGCGGGTTTCAGCAGCGAGGCGCCCTTCGAGACGGCGAAATCCAGCACCGCGTCGACTTCTTCCGTGGACTGGCAATTCCACGCTAATGTCATCCCGCGGAACGCCTGCGGCCGCGGACGGTCGGGCAACGTGACGTCCTGCGCCAGCAGATCCCAGGGAAAAAGTCCGATTGCGGTACCGCCGGTTTCGAAAAACGCGACGGTCTCGCCGGTGGCCTGGAATTTCCTGACAAAGCCGAGCGCTTGGTAGAACGCGATACTGGCGCGCATGTTGCTGACGCCGAGCGTGATCATGGTAAGTCGCGCGACGGGTGCAGCCGTGGTCTCACTCATGCCGGATTTCTCCACGGCTCTAGAACAGGCTCAGTTGCTGGCCGCTGCGCTTGGGCCGGGCGAAATGATCGGTGGTCAATTTCGACCGCCGCTTGTTGAGCCCGAGCTTTTCGCAGGCGATCTCGAACCGGCGGCCGATCATCCAGGCCATCGGCCCGGTGCCCTTCATCCGCGTCCCCCATTGCGAGTCGTAGTCGCGGCCGCCGCGCATGTCGCGGATCAGCGTGAAAATGTGGCGGTAGCGGTCCGGATAATTGGCCATCAGCCATTCGCGGAACAGGTCGCGCACTTCCAGCGGCAGCCGCAGCAGCACATAGCTCGCTTCCTTGACCCCGGCGTGCGCCGCCGCATCGAGAATGCGCTCGATCTCGGCATCGTTCAGCGCGGGGATGACGGGCGCGACCATCACCGTGGTCGGAATGCCCGCTTCGGACAGTTGCCGCAGCGCCTCGAGCCGCTTGGCCGGCGTCGAAGCCCGCGGCTCCATGGTGCGTGCCAGCTTGGCGTCGAGCGTCGTCACCGAAATCGCGACCTTGGCGAGATTGCGCTTGGCCATCCGCGCCAGGATATCGATGTCGCGCGTCACCAGCGCCGATTTGGTCACGATGCCGACCGGATGCGCGGTGCGCTCCAGCACCTCGAGAATGCCGCGCATGATCTTCCGCTCGCGCTCGATCGGCTGATAGGGATCGGTGTTGGTGCCGATCGCGATCATGCGCGGTTCGTAATCCTGCGCCGCCAGTTCCTTCTCCAAAAGCTGCGGCGCGTCGGGTTTTGCAAATAGTTTCGATTCGAAGTCCAGCCCCGGCGACAGCCCGAGATAGGCGTGGGTCGGCCTGGCAAAACAATAGACGCAGCCGTGCTCGCACCCCCGGTATGGGTTGATCGAGCGGTCGAAGCCGATATCGGGAGAATCGTTGCGGGTGATGACTTTTCGCGCGGTGTCGAGGGCGACGGTGGTCTTGAACGGCGGCAAGTCATCGAGGCTCTGCCAGCCGTCGTCGAAGGCGACCCGGGCCTCGGCCTCGAAGCGGCCGCTGGCGTTGGATTGCGCGCCGCGACCGCGCCGCCGCTCGCGCTCGATCGCGACCGCGAGTTCCGGAAAAGGGGTAGGTGCACCCGCCGGTTCGGAGGGCGCCGTGACCGGCGGGTGCTTGAGGGCATGAGAGGATGCTCGGCTCATGGCGAGAACATAGCACGTCACGAGAACAAATCAAGAACATTGATTGTGCCCTGTGGATGATCGATCTCGTTGCGTGGGATCAACATCGGACATCGCTGGAGATGGTGGGTTGGCGTCGCGAGTGCGATGGTCGCCGGCTGACGCCGTGCCTACACATTCTCTCTATATATCTTGTCCACACAACAAAGGATCGATCGGCCGACAAGCTTGTTGCTCCAGGCCATCGCCGAGACATTGTCATGCACACGCCAAGCGCCAACCCTAGTTCGTCAACAGAACGTGATCTGGATCTGCTCGACCGCTACTGGCGCGCTGCGAATTATTTGTCGGTCGGCCAGATCTATCTGCTCGACAACCCGCTGCTTCGCGAACCGCTGCGGCCTGAGCACATCAAGCCTCGTCTATTGGGCCATTGGGGAACCACGCCTGGGCTCAACTTCATCTACGCCCATCTCAATCGGGTCATCCGCACATCCGGCCTGAACGTGCTTTACGTCTGCGGACCCGGTCATGGCGGCCCGGGCATGGTGGCAAACACCTATCTCGAAGGCAGCTACAGCGAGATCTATCCGGACATTGGCCGCGACGCCGAAGGCTTGCGCAAATTATTCCGCCAGTTCTCGTTTCCCGGCGGCATTCCGAGCCACGCAGCGCCGGAAACGCCGGGATCGATTCACGAGGGCGGCGAACTCGGCTACGCGCTGCTGCACGCCTATGGCGCGGCTCTCGACAATCCCGATCTGATCGTCGCCTGCGTGGTCGGCGACGGCGAAGCCGAGACCGGGCCGCTCGCCGCCTCCTGGCATTCCAACAAATTTCTCAATCCCGCGCATGACGGCGCGGTGCTGCCGATCCTTCATCTTAACGGCTACAAGATCGCCAACCCCACCGTGCTCGGCCGCATGAGCGACGACGAGATCCGCCATCTCTTCGTCGGCTATGGCCACGAGCCATTGTTCGTGGAAGGCAGCGACCCCGCGCGGATGCATCGGCTGATGGCCGACACGCTGGAGACCGCACTGGCGAGCATCCGCAAAATTCAGACGACCGCGCGCGACGGACGCACGACAACCGAGCGTCCGAAATGGCCCATGATCGTGCTGCGCAGTCCCAAGGGCTGGACCGGACCGAAGGAAGTCGACGGCCTGAAGGTCGAAGGCTTTTGGCGCGCACATCAGGTGCCGATCGCCAACCCGCGCGGAAATCCCGAACATCTGGAACTGCTGGAGCAGTGGATGCGCAGCTATCAGCCCGATACGCTGTTCGACGCAGACGGCCGGTTCGTTCCCGAATTGCAGGCGCTGGCTCCCGACGGCGAGCGGCGCATGGGCGCCAATCCGCACGCCAACGGCGGACTATTGAAGCGCGAACTCAAACTGCCGGACTTTCATCATTATGCCGTCGACGTCCCCTGCCCCGGCGGCAGCGAGGCCGAAGCCACGCGCGTGCTCGGACAGTTTCTGCGCGACGTCGTGCGCGACAACGCCGAGGCGCGGAATTTCCGGATCGTGGGACCGGACGAGACCACCTCAAACCGTCTCGATGCGGTGTTCGAGGTCACCGAACGCGTCTGGATGGAGGGCATCGAGCCCTATGACGTTCATCTGGCCCAGGACGGCCGCGTGATGGAGGTGTTGAGCGAACACCTCTGCCAGGGCTGGCTGGAAGGATATCTGCTCACCGGACGGCACGGCTTCTTCTCCTGCTACGAGGCCTTCATCCACATCGTCGATTCCATGTTCAACCAGCACGCCAAATGGCTGAAGGTTTCGCGCGGACTGCCGTGGCGTCGCCCGATCGCTTCGCTCAATTATCTCCTCACCTCGCATGTCTGGCGGCAGGACCATAACGGCTTCAGCCATCAGGATCCCGGCTTCGTCGATCTCGTCGCCAACAAGAAGGCCGACATCGTCCGGATCTATTTTCCGCCCGACGCCAACACGCTGCTGTGGATCGCCGACCATTGTCTGCGCACCTACGACCGCATCAACGTGATCGTCGCGGGCAAACAGCCCTCGCCGCAATGGCTGACCATGCGCGAAGCGGCGACGCATTGCGACGCCGGCATCGGAATCTGGCCATGGGCCGGCACTGAAACGGCGAACTCCGAACCCGATGTCGTGATGGCCTGTGCCGGCGACGTTCCGACGCTGGAAACGCTGGCCGCGGTGGATCTGCTGCGAAAAGCCCTGCCGGACCTGAAGATCCGGGTCGTCAACGTGGTCGACCTGATGACGCTGCAGCCGAAGGACCAGCATCCGCACGGCATCAGCGACCGCGATTTCGACGGAATGTTCACGCGCGACAAGCCGGTGATCTTTGCCTATCACGGCTATCCCCATCTGATCCATCGCCTGACGTATAACCGCACCAACCACGCCGGGATGCACGTTCGCGGCTTTGCCGAGGAAGGCACCACGACCACGCCGTTCGACATGGTGGTGCTGAACGAACTCGACCGGTTTCATCTGGCGATCGAGGTCATCGACCGCGTGCCGGGGCTCGACATCACGGCCGCCCACGTCAAGCAGCAGTTTCGCGACGCCCTGATCGAGCATACGCGCTATGTCCGCGAGCATGGCGAAGACATGCCGCAAATCCGCGACTGGGTCTGGCCCTACGGCAGCAACGCAGGCGCCCGCGGCTGATGTCATTTCTCAGCACCGGCGGGAAACATGACAGTTTGATGAATGATCTAGCGCAATGAAGCTGTCGTAAGCGCGGCGCATACAGGCGACATCGATCTCTCGCCGGGTACGCCAATGAAATCGCAAATTATCGAGCAACTCGGACAGGCCGACATTCTGCTGCCGTCGCTGGTCGCGGAAGGGCTCGCCGCCAACGACCGCATCAAGGTTCGCATGAGCGCGCTGCAGGCGGCCGTGCATCACGCGCGCGAACCCGATCGTCCCGCCACCGACCTCCACGTCGAATGCCACGCCGCCGGTATCGCGCCTGCTGCGCTCGCGACCCTGATCGGAGGCGCCCACCTTGCCGGCGACGGCCGGATCGCCGCGCCCAATCTCGCCAGGCTGATGAAGGAAATTCACGACGACGCGGCGACGATGCTGCACGCGGTAGCCGCCGGCAAGCCGGCCGAGGGGGAAACCATGAATGCGCGGCTCGCCGCGATCCGCACTGCCGGTCTGCTCGAGGCCGCCAACGAAATCGAAATCGCGCGGGTCGCGAAGTTGACCGGCGTCGCCGAGGGCGGCGCCGACAGCCTGCACCGGCTGGTGATGGATCTGCACAAGGCACTGAACCGGCTGGCCGCGGATTGCTCCGAGGAGATCCTGAGCGGCGCCCATGTGTTCGGGCTGCACGCCGAAGACCGCGCGCCGGTGGAAAGCTTCATGCAGGGACTCAACGAAACCCGCGTCTTGAAGTTCAACCATCCCGGCCTCGATACGATGGCGACCCGTTCCGGCGGCCGGCTGCTGATTCAAAACGACATAGGCACCACCGACGCCCATGTCGTGGTCATCGCGGTCAAGAAAAATGCCGTGACCGTGACCTACACGGACGTGCACCGGGCGCGCGCCAAATTCTTCATCGCGCTGTTCGACAGGTTTGAAGCGAAATGGAGCGGGCTCGATCGCCATGTCGCGGCGGGACTCGGCGAAGACAACGCCTTCTTCCTCGTCACCGGGCAATACCAGGCCGAAAACGCCGCCGACCGCAACGCGTTCCTTGGCGCGCTTGGCGCGGCGCTGGTGTTCCTGATCGACTGGAACAAGGCGCGCAAGCTGCTGCGCAGCTGGGTCGCCAAGGACGACGCGACGCGCATCCTCGACTGGGCCGCGCGGCAGCGGATCGGCCAGCGCGGCTTCCTCGAGCTCGGCGGCAATGAATTGATCGGCGCGGCGGTACGTAACGCAGCACCGACGCGGATCGGTTTCGGCGAGCGGCTGGATCAGGCGCTCGGGCGCAACGCCGCGGTCGATTTCCTGAAAACCGCGATGCGGGTGTCGACCGAGGCGCTGAGCGCCGGGAGGTCGGTCAGGCTGGTCCGCGACCAGATCGAAGCCGACCTGGTCAGGCGGCTGGAACGCGTCGACGGCGCATTGCTCGCGACCGTGCTGCGCCAGATCGGATTGGCGCACGACATCACCGCCGCCATCGCCCATCATATCGCAGCCCTTCAGGCAGGCCGCGCGATCGACGGCAAGCTGCTCGCGGCGCGCGCCGGCCAGATCGAGCGCAAGGCCGATCGCATCGCCATCGAAGCCCGCAAGGAAGCCACCCGCCTCAACGCCGGCCCGATCATCGAGCAGCTGGTGGACCGGGTCGAGGAGGCCGTCGACGAACTGGAACAGGCGGCCTTTATCGCCTCGCTGGCGCCGGCGGGAATCGATGCCGCGCTGCTGACGGACCTTGCCGGATTGTGCGCGGTCGCCATCACGGCGACGGAAGCCGCCGCTTCCGGGCTCGCCGCGGCGGTCGAAGTCCCGGAAGGACGCCGCGCCGACTCCGAGGACGCACTTAGCGCCGTAATCCGCCTGATCGATGCCGAGCACGCCGCGGATGCACGGGAACGCGATGTCACCACGCGGGTGTTTGGCGGCGGCTTCGACGTCGCGACATCGCTCTCCGTGATCGAGCTTGCCCGCGCCATCGAGCGCGCGACCGACCGGTTGGCCGGGTTCGGACATCTGCTGCGGCGGCACATCATGACCGATCTGTCGGCCTGACCTGAGGATTAAGCCCATGCATATCGTGCGTATCGGCGGCAGATCGACCGAGCAGCATTCCGCCGACGCGATCGGCAACAAGGCCGCCAACCTGGCGCGGATGGCGGCGCTCGGCCTGCCGGTACCGCCGGCCTTCGTGCTGCCGGTCAAGCTTTGCGCAGCCATTATCGACAAGGATGCGCATGCCGAACGCGATTTGCGCGACGGGCTGAAGGAAGGCATCGAGTTCCTGGAAGGCGCCACCGGAAAGCGCTTCGGCGATCACCGGCAGCCGCTGTTGGTATCGGTCCGCTCCGGTGCGGCGCGATCGATGCCGGGCATGCTGGATACGGTACTCAACGTCGGCTGCACATCGCCCGCCGTGCAAGGTCTGATCCGGTTGACCGGCCGGTCGCGGCTGGCGTGGGATTGCCGGCGCCGCTTTCTGGAGAGCTATACCGAGACCGTGCTCGGCCTCGACCCCGCGCCGTTCGCCGCGCGCCTGGCCGAGTTGACGGCAAACGAGGAAGTCTTGAGCGACCGCGAGCTGGACAGCGAGGCGCTGGAACGCCTCGCTGCCGACCAGCAGGCGCTGGTCGAGGATCGCGATGACGGCTGGCTGGAGAATGCGGCGGCGCAGCTCGAAAGCGCCGCAAGGGCGGTCTATCGATCGTGGATGAGCGAGCGGGCGCAAGCCTATCGCCGTCTGCAGAAACTGGATCAGCTCGAGGGCACCGCGGTCACGGTTCAGGCCATGGTGTTCGGTAACGGCGGATTGTCGTCCGGCGCCGGCGTGGCGTTTTCGCGCGATCCATCGACCGGCCTCGCCCAGCCGATGATCGACCTGGTGCTCGACGCCCAGGGCGAGGATGTCGTCTCCGGCCGCCGGACGCCCGATACCGAAGAGACCATCGTGCGCTCGCTGCCGACGATCGCAGCCGAGCTCGGCGATATCCTGAAGCGACTCGAACGGGAATTCGGCGACGTCCAGGATGTCGAGTTCACCATCGAGGACGGCAAATTGTGGATCCTGCAGACGCGCACCGCGAAGCGGACGCCGCGTGCGGCGCTGCGGATCGCCATCGACCTCGTGCGTGAAGGGCTGATCACCAGGCAGGAGGCGCTGGGGCGCATTGCCGGCATCGATCTGGCCGCGCTCGTCCAGATCTCGCTGGTCGCGGCCGGCAAACCGGTCGTCGCCGGCATCGGCGCCTCGGGCGGCATCGCGGTCGGACGCGCGGCGTTCAGTTCCGAAAGCGCCGAACGGCTGGCGGCCGCGGGCGATCCGGTGATCCTGATGCGCCCCGATACCAGCACGGCCGATGTCGCGGGCTTTGCGGTCGCGGCCGGCATCGTGACGGCGGTCGGCGCCCGCACCGCCCATGCCGCGCTGGTCGCGCGCCAGATGGGAAAGCCCTGCATCGTCGGATGCGCAAGCATGACGGTCGACGTGGCGGCCGACCGGGCGCAGTTGGCGGGGACCACGATCTCGGGAAGCGACTGGATCACCATCGACGGCGACGGCGGCAACATCTACCTCGGACGGCGCGACACGGTCGAGACGCGGCCAGAGGCGGAGCTCGCCGAAATCGCGAGCTGGCGGTCAGAGGCCGCTGACCACGCCCACGACGGTCACAAGCCGAAGTCCCCGCGTCATCAGGCCCGGCAGGGATCGGCCGGAGCTTAGCGGGCGTCAGCCCTGAACCACTGCCGCTTGCCAGCCCCTCGTGCCTGTTCCAGTCTCCTTTGCCGCAAAAAAGCTGCACGCGGCGGGCTGCTTTGAATGTGACAAGGTGATAACAGTGCGGGGTTTTTGCCGTCTGGGACAACGCAGCCTCATTCATGCTGAGCGTCATTATCCCCACTGAAGGTGTCGAGCAGTCTGCCGTCGCCACCCTCGCCGCCCTGGTGCCGGGCGCCGCCGCCGGCGTGGTCAAGGAGGTTCTCCTGGTCGACCGGGCCGGTACCGGCGTGATCGAGCGGGTCGCCGATGTCGCAGGCTGCCGCTTCCTGCCAGTCGAGGGTTCCCGCGCGGCGGCCATGGCGGCCGGCGCGCGCCAGGCCCGCTCGCCCTGGCTGATGTTCCTGCATCCGGGCGCGGTGCTGGACTCCGGCTGGATCGAGGAAACGACGCAATTCATCCAGCGCGTCTCGGACAGCGGACGCCCCCGTGCCGGCATCTTCCGCTACGCCCGCTCGCCCTATGCCGACCCAAGCCTGCGCGACGGTTTCAAATTCATCGCCCGCATGATCACCGGGCCGTCGGCGGACCAGGGGCTGTTGATCGCGCACGACCATTACGACCGGCTCGGCGGCCACGCGCCGGACGTCCGCCGCTCCGAGGCAAGGCTGCTGCGGCAGCTCGGCCGTTCCTCGCGCACGCTGCTGCGCAGCCGGATCATCATGGTGGTGTGAGCTACAAGATACTTGCCAAAGTCAAATAATTGTTTGACAATGGCAACTATCGAGGAGACCATGTCGCAACCGGATTCCGACGCGCAAGTTTCGGCGGTACGCGCCTTCAACCGCTTCTACACCCGCAAGCTCGGCGTTCTCGACCAGCAGCTCCTGAAAAGTCCGTTCTCGCTGAGCGAGGCGCGGGTGCTCTACGAACTGGCGCAGCGCGGCAATCCGGCCGCGAAAGAGATCGGGATCGAGCTCGGCCTCGATCCCGGCTACCTCAGCCGCATCATCCAGAAATTCGACGAGGACGGGCTGATCGCCCGCAAGCCGCTCGCCTCGGACCGGCGGCAATACCAGCTCAGCCTGACGGCAAGGGGCCGCCAGGCCTTCGCCAAGGTGGAGCGCAGTTCACAGGACGATGTCGCGGCGATGCTCGCCGCGCTGCCGCCCGGCGGTGTCCGGCGCCTGATCGAGGCGATGACCGCGATCGAGCGGCTGCTCGGCGCATCGCAAGGTCCGCCGCCGCCCGCGATCCTGCGCGATCCCCGCCCCGGCGACATGGGCTGGGTGGTGCAGAGCCATGGCGAGCTGTACGCCCGCGAATACGGCTTCGATTCCTCGTTCGAGGCCCTTGTCGCCGAGATATCAGCCAAATTCCTCGCCTCCTTCGACGCCTCGCGCGAGCGCTGCTGGATCGCCGACATCGACGGCACTCAGGTCGGTTCGGTGTTTCTGGTCCGGCATAGCGACGATGTCGCCAAGCTGCGATTGCTGCTGGTCGATCCGGCCGGGCGCGGACAGGGATTGGGGCGGCGGCTGGTCGGCGAATGCGTTTCGTTTGCGCGGGCCTGCGGCTATCGCAAGATCACGCTGTGGACGCAGAGCATCCTGCTGGCCGCGCGAAAAATCTATCAGGATGCCGGATTCGTGCTGGTGGCCACCGAGCCGCATCGCAGTTTCGGGCAAAGCCTGATCGGCGAGACCTGGGAACGCGAATTGTGACGCCGCTAGGCCGTCGCGCCCTGCGCCTTGGGGCGGCGCAGGTGTTCGTCCAGCCGCGGCATGATCTCGACGAAATTGCAGGGCCGCGTGCGGTAATCGAGCTGGCTTGAGAGAATACCGTCCCAGGCGTCGCGGCAGGCGCCCGGCGATCCCGGCAGGCAGAAGATGAAGGTGGCGCCGGCTGTGCCCGCGGTGGCGCGGCTCTGGATCGTCGAGGTGCCGATCTTGGCGTGGCTCAGCATGTGGAACGCGATCGAGAAGCCGTCCATCCGCTTCTCTAACAACGGCTCGACCGCCTCCGGCGTCACGTCGCGGCCCGTAAAACCGGTGCCGCCGGTGGTGATGATGACATCGACGCCCGCGTCGGCGATCCATCGCTTGACGATGACGCGGATCGCCTCGACGTCGTCGACGATGATCTCGCGCGCCGCCAGATGATGACCGGCCGCGGTGAGCCGCTCCGCCAGCGTAGTTCCGGATTTGTCGTCCGCCAGCGTGCGCGTGTCCGAAATCGTCAGCACCGCGATGTTGAGCGGGATGAATTCTTTCGACTCATCGATGGAAGACATTCACTACGCTCCCCCGCCGAACGTATTGCAGGCCCGCACCGTGCCCTGCTGATAGCCGGTCATGAACCATTGCTTGCGTTGCGCGGCGGAGCCGTGGGTGAAGGAATCAGGCACCACCCGCCCCGTCGCCTGCCGCTGCAGCGTATCGTCGCCGATCGCGGAAGCCGTCGTCAGCGCCGAGTCGATGTCGCCGGCCTCGAGGAAGCCCGGACGCTTCTTCTCCTCGCGATTGACCCAGACGCCCGACAGGCAATCCGCCTGCAGCTCGATCTTGACCTGCAGGGCGTTGGACTCCGCCTTGCTGCCGGCCTGCTGCTGCAGCCGCGTCACGCGCGGCAGGATTCCGAGCAGGTTCTGGATATGATGCCCGGCTTCATGGGCGATGATGTACGCTGCGGTGAATTTGCAGGCATTGCCCGAGCAGCCGTGAAACCGTGTCTCGACCTCGCGGAAAAATCCGGTGTCGAGAAAGATCTGCCGCTCCGGCGGACAGTAGAACGGCCCCATCGCCGACTGCGCCATGCCGCAGCGCCCGCCATTGGTGGCGTTGCGGAACAGCACGATTTTCGGACCGGTGTAGGATTGCCCCGAGGTCTGGAAGATTTCGCTCCAGCGATCGTCGATCTCGCCGAGGATGCCGGAGATCATGCTGCCCATCTCGTCGGTCGGCGCGCCGGTCTTGGCGGGGCCGGACCTGCGATCGGTTTGATAGCTCGGCGCCTGGCCGCCGCCCAGAATCTCCGCGCCGCCGATCAGGATGCGCGGATCGATGCCGAACGCGTAAGAGATCAGGCCGAGCACGATGATGGTGCCGATGCCGAGCCCGCCGCCGCCGATGGGAAGACCGAGGCCGCCGCCACCCATTCCGCCGCCGCTGTCGTCGCGACGGTCTTCGATATCGTCGCTGCGACGGAAGTCATCGTAACGCATGGCGTATGTTCCTCGTTCCGGTCTGCCTGCAGCTTGAAAGTCCGCCGGCGGTGCATTCGCCGATATCCAACGCGGCAATCACGTAAAATTTCCATTCGTTTAATCAATAACCCGCCCGGCAAAAATTGCCTAGCGAGAAAGAATTACCCGGTTAAGTCGATTTTTACTTTGCCTCGTCAATGTACGGCCAGTCGGTTGTTTAGTCCCGCGTCGCCGACAGCGTCGCCTGAGTCAGAGTATTTGAGTCATGGTTGTGTCGCGTCGCGGGGCGTCTGCAAGGGCGCCCCGCACTAAATTCGAGTCCCCGGAGAGTACCCGTATCGTCGTAGGCGATTGCGTCGCCGAGATGTCGAAACTGCCGGCCGGTTCGGTCGACCTGGTGTTCGCGGACCCGCCCTACAATCTGCAGCTCAAGGGTGACCTCAAGCGCCCCGACGAATCCCACGTCGATGCCGTCAACAACGACTGGGACAAGTTCGCCTCCTTTGCGGCCTACGACGATTTCACCCGCGCCTGGCTGCTGGCCTGCCGCCGCATCATGAAACCGTCGGCGACACTGTGGGTGATCGGCTCCTATCACAACATTTTCCGCGTCGGCGCGATCATGCAGGACCTCGGCTTCTGGGTCCTCAACGACATCGTCTGGCGCAAGACCAATCCGATGCCGAATTTCCGCGGCCGCCGCTTTACCAACGCCCACGAAACCATGATCTGGGCCGCCCGCGACGAAAAAGCCAAAGGCTATACCTTCAACTACGAAGCGCTGAAGGCGGCCAATGAGGACGTGCAGGCGCGTTCCGACTGGCTGATCCCGCTGTGCACCGGCGAGGAACGGCTGAAAGGCGCCGACGGCAAGAAGGTCCATCCCACGCAAAAGCCGGAAGGGCTGCTGGCGCGCGTGCTGCTGTCGTCGTCGAAACCGGGCGACCTCGTGATCGATCCCTTCAACGGCACCGGCACGACCGGCGCGGTAGCAAAACGTCTCGGCCGCCGCTACATCGGCTTCGAGCGCGACAAGACTTATGCTGCGGCCGCAGAAGCGCGCATCGCCGCCGTCGAACCGCTGCCGGAAGCCAGCCTGGCGCCGTTCATGACCGCGCGCGACGCGCCCCGCGTCGCGTTCTCCGAACTGATCGAGCGCGGCATGATTTCGCCCGGCACCAGACTGGTCGATTCCAAGAAGCGTCACGGCGCTTTGGTCCGCGCCGACGGCGCCATCATGCTCGGCGACAAGGTCGGCTCGATCCACCGCATCGGCGCAGTGGCGCAAGGCGCCGGCGCGTGCAACGGCTGGACCTTCTGGCATGTCGAGACCAACAAGGGCTTGAGGCTGATCGACGAACTGCGCGCCGAGATCCGCTCCGAAATGGCGGCGGGCTGAAAATTTTTCAAAGAAATCGTTGGTAACGCGGCGCGAACGGCGCCCTTCCCCAGCATCTCCACGAGATGTCGTCCCCGCGAAAGCGGGACCCATGCGCCGTGCCGGGCCTGGTAAGAAAAAGCTGTTCGACGGCCTTCGCGCAGCAAAGCTTCCTGTGGTTATGGGTCCCTGCGTGCGTCGGTTGCGCCCTTTGCAAAATTTGAGCATGGACGCCCGTCCATGCCATAGTCACCACGTCCCGATCTTTCTCGGCAACAAAGGCAAAGGGGAGAACTTGATGCTCAAATTCTACTTCAACGGCGCGCCGAACCCGAACAAGGTCGCGCTGTTTCTGGAAGAGTCCGGGCTTCCTTACGAGCCGGTACCGGTCGACACCCGCAAGGGCGACCAGTTCAAGCCGGAATTCCTGAAAGTAAATCCGAACGGCAAGGTGCCGGCGATCGACGATGACGGCGTGTTCGTGTTCGACTCCAACGCGATCCTGCTCTACCTCGCGGAAAAGACCGGCAAGTTCCTGCCGCCCAGCACGCCCAAGAACCGCGCGCAGCTCTTGTCATGGCTGATGTTCGTCGCCTCCGGCATCGGGCCGTATTCGGGCCAGGCGGTGCATTTCAAGCACTTCGCGCCGAAGGAACTGGACTATGCGCACAACCGCTACCAGTTCGAAGCCCACCGCCACTACGGCATCCTCAACGATCATCTCGCAGGCAGCCGCTACATGGTCGGCGGCACCTACACCATCGTCGACATGGCGTTCTGGGGCTGGGCGCGGATGGTGCCGTTCGTGCTCGGCGACGACGCCTTCGCCAAATATCCCAACGTCAAGCGCCTGCTCGACGAGGTCTCGGGAAGGCCGGCCGTGGCGCGGGCGATCGCGCTGAAGGACAAGTTCACCTTCAAGACCGAGATGGACGACGAGGCGCGTAACATCATGTTCCGCCATCTCAAGACCAAGGCGGCGTGACCGGACCGGTGCATCAGCCCGAAATGGCAAAACGGCGCCCTTCGCGGGCGCCGTTTTTTATTCTGCGCTCGTTCCAGAACGACTTGCCGTTTCGCGGGTGATTCCCGACCGGCAAAACCTATGGTCGGCGCAAGCGCTCGCCGGGTTCGCTGGCAGTCGGCTTCAAACGACAAAGACACGGCTCGTCGCGACACCGACGCAACCCGATCTTGCTCCGCGCGACCAATCATCAGTTCCGAAAGTTTACGCCGAGGTCGGTTCCGTGATCGAGCCTTGGTCTCGAAATCTTGCACAAGGAGACGATGATGTTCCGCGCGACGGGTCCCGGTCAGATCGAGGTCAGCGCGGGTTTCTCGGGCATCGGCGTCCTGCAGGCGCTGCTCTGGAATTTCGACTTCGACGATTTCGCCGGCTACAAATTCAGAGGTTTGAAGCCGCAGCACTCCGCCTTTCTGAAAGACAAAGTCTTCCCGCTGCTTGAAAACGATACCGGTCAAATCTGGATGTGCGGGGCGGCGAGCCGCATCGGCACCGCCGGCTGGAACATGGATCTGTCGCGGAACCGCGTGATCACGGTGGCCGGCTATTTGTCCGAGCTCGGAATACCTGCCGAACAGATGCAGACCGACGCCATAGGCAATACCCAGACAGCCACGCACGCGCTGGATGAGGATCGCGACCGGTCGGTCTTGCTACGGGTGGTGCCGAAGATACATTTCAAGCCGATCGTAAAGCCGGACCTGCCGCGCCCCCTCCCGCCGAAGCCCAAGGTCAGCAGGAATTTCAAGATCGCCATGCTGCTTGAGGTTGACGGCTCGATTTCGTTTGCGGCGAAGGAGTTCATCAAGAAGATCGTCAAGGGCAGGGTCGGAGCGGGCATTGCGTTTGCCAGCGCGATCTTCAGCATATGGGACACGGAAAACCACTTGAAGTGCACATATGTCTATGCCGCAGTCGGGCTCGGTGTCGGACTGAACCTTCCAAAGACTGGCGGGAGGTCGGGTACCCTGCACGGCGACTGGACCGCATTCACCACCGAAAAGCCGATCTCGTGTTCGCAGTTCGGCCGTACGATGCGCTTTACGACGATCGGCATCGGCGATGTCAGCAAGACCTGGGTCCGCATCGAAACGCCGCCGGGGGTCGACGACGTCTACATATCGATCGCGACCGGCACGACCATAGGCGGCGGGGCTTCAACCTTCCCCGCCCATACCAGCGCGTTTATTCCGCTGGAACACCCGAAGCCGTTTGCCGGTCCATGAAGGAGGCGGTCAATTCGTGGGCCTCGGGCCCGTTTTCGTCTCAATCGTCAATCGCCGCCACGGCCTCGATCTCGACCAGCCAACCGGGCCGCGCCAGTCGGCTGACGACGACCAGCGTGCTCGCGGGCGGCTTCGCAGTATTGACGTAGCGATCACGGATCGCGCGCAGCTTCGGCACTTCGGTCTGATCGACCTCCGCGACCAGGTAGATATTCAACTTGATGATATCGGCCATGGTGCCGCCGGCCGCCTCGACCCCGATCTTGAGATTGCCGAACACCTGTTCGACCTGCGCCTCGAAATTACCCTCGCCGACCAGCTTGCCGGACGCGTCGCTCGAGACCTGGCCCGCCAGATAGATCAGCGTACCCTTGCTGACTTTCGCGATATGCGAATAGCCCGCCGGCGGCAGCAACGTCGCCGGGCTCAAAAATTCCTTGCCCATATCGATCTCCTCCTCACGTCCGCCGGAACGGCTTGCCGATCTCGCTGACAATTTCCGGCCGGCAGATGCCTATATCCTGTAACTCGCGCTCGCTCATGACAGCGAGTTGACGCCGGGTGCGGTGGCGCTCCCACCAGACCCGGACGACGGCGAAAATACAATCGATGCGGGCCGGCATGGAAGCCGGGAGATTTCGCGATCGCCGTCGTCGAGCATGATTGTTGCCGGGGACAAACGCTGCTCAGGGTCTCAGCCCGTGCTTCCGCACTTCCGGAAACGGCCCCAGCACGCGCTCGACCAGCGCGGAGTCGCAATATTCCTTGATTTGCTTGATCCTGCCGTTCTCGATCCGCCACACCATGCAATATTGATTGTCGTAGCGCAGCCCGGCCCTGGTGACGTTGTCGCCCCTCGCCTCCACCACGACCTGGTCGCCTTCCGCGATGAAGTTGAATGCCACGGTGCGCGGCCGACCCGCGAAGAACGAGCGGAAATGGCCCATCAGGCCGTCCTGGATCGCGTCACGCCCCCTGAATTCATGCGACCACGAATACTGGCCGGTCACGATCCAGGTCGCATCGTCGGCGAGGTTGTCGGCGAAGGTCGTGCCGCTGCGGCTCGCGGAGTCCGCATAGACCTGTTGCACGAGTTTCTTGTTGGCTGCTGCTTCGCTCATGGGCTGTTTCTCCGCTGATCTGAAGTTACAGATCATCGCGCGCATTGCGGTATTCTTCCAATCGATATTGAATATGATATATATTCATCCAATGAATTTGAATTCGCTCGATCTCAATCTGCTGGTGGCGCTCGACGCGCTGCTGAGGGAAGCCAGTGTCGGCCGGGCGGCGATGCGGATCGGGCTGTCGCAGCCGGCCGCGAGCCACGCGCTGCGGCGGCTGCGCGAGGTGCTCGGCGATCCCCTGCTGGTCCGCACCGGCGCACGGATGGAACTGACGCCGCGGGCGCAGGCGCTGCGCGGGCCGCTGGCGCAGGCACTCGACCAGGTGCGCGGACTGTTCATTCCCGACGATTTCGATGCGGCCAGCAGCGAACGGCAGTTTCGCCTGATGATGCCGGATCTCGCCGTGGAGCTGCTGGTGCCGCCGCTGATGGCGAAGATCGCGCAGGCAGCGCCGAACGTCCGGCTCGACATCGTGCCGTGGCGGGGGCCCGCGATCTTCAGCGCGGAATTCGCGCGCACCATCGATCTCGTGATCTCGATCGGCGACGCCTTCAAGGGATTTCACCGCCAGCTGCTCTATGCCGACCGCGACGCGCTCGCGGTGCGGCGCGGCCATCCCGTGAGCGTAAAACTCGCGCGGCGCGATGCCTTTCTCAAAGCAAGGCACGTCGCCGTCGTCATCCGCGGCCAGAACGAGGATCTGATCGACGGCTGGCTGCGGGCAAAGGGAATCGAGCGGCGCATCGCGCTGGTCGTGCCCGGCTATCTCGAGGCGCTGCATATCGTGGCGCGCACCGACCTCGTGGCCTTCGTGCCCCGGCGGCTGATCGCGGCACTGGCAAAACCATTGTCGCTGACGGCGGTCACGCCGCCGCTCGACCCCGGCATCGACGAACAGTTCATGTTCTACCCGACGCGGGCCCAGCTCGACCCCGGCTCGATCTGGCTGCGCCATCTGATGCTGCAAACCGGACGCGAACTGGACCGACCGAAACGCAAGGCCGCGTAGCAATCCGGCACTAATCTCTCGTCGTCCCGGCGAACGTTGAAGCAAATGCGATCATCGTTGGCATTGCGTGTTTGCATTCGATCAAGGACCAAAACCGAGTGCACGTTAACCACGATCCGATACGACACGCGACGAAATCCCGTTCCTGATTGTGCATAAGAGAAAATTAAGGTTGATTAATCTCGTTGTTTAGCGGTCGCGAAAACAGGCGGTCGCAGCGTTGGGGGCGAGATTGAGAACGGTCTGGATCGCGGCCTTTTGCCTTGCACTACTTGGCGGGTTGTTCGCCACCAAAGTCACGGCATCGATGGCTCCCACTGAGGAAATCGCGCCTGATCCGACGGTGGTCAGCACCAGCCTCGTACAGGACACCCTGACTAAGTCTGACAAACTCGACGTCGGATATCTTCTTCCTTCTGCGGATACGAATGGAGACTTGCCCACGAAGGCGATGGAGGTTCTTCAAACCCCGTCGAGGATAGCGGCAGGCAGAAGCTCACGGGGTCTGAAGGGTCCGCATGCAAATCGAATTGCCGTGATGCTGCCCAAGCCCCGACCCAAGATCAGATTGTCGAAGAACAATAATCCCTCAAAGGCTGCTGGCGATCCGAAAAGCTGCGTTCAGCCCGATGGCTTGGGTGGCCTGCTATTGTCGTTGAGCGGTTCGCTTCGTTGCGGCTGACAATTCGCTGCGAACCGGCCCGCATGCGCAGGCGCACGTGCGGCCCGTTGGCTTGACCGGGACGCATCGAGTTCGTTCGCTCAGCTCTCGTCCGCCAGCACCTTCTTCACCGCAGGCCGCTCGGCCATGCGCTTGCGGTGATCGGCCACCTTCGGCAGGGTCGCGATATCTACGCTGTCGCCTTCCAGCCAGCCCGACAGCGTAAACAGATAGGGATCGCAGATCGTGTAGGTTTCGCCCATCACCCACGGCCCCTTCAGCATGTTGCGTTCGATCAGCGAAAAGCAGGCCGCCATGGTTTCCGGCACCTTGCGTTTCATATCCGCGAACGAAGCCTCGTCGCTCGCCCAGCGGTAGCCCCGCCCCTTGTGGGCGTGCGCCACATGAACGGTGGAGCACAGATAGCTGTTGAAGGCCTGCACCTGCGCGAAGGCGAATGCGTCGTCGAGCGGCGCCAGCTTCGCTTGCGGAAAGCTCTGCGCGACGAAGGCGAGCATCGCCGGCGTCTCGGTCAGGATGCCGCGGTCCGTCACCAGTGACGGCACCCGCCCCTTCGGATTGATGGCGAGATATTCCGGGCTGTTCTGCTGGTTGCTTTTGAAATCAAGCCGCTCCGCCGTGTAAGTAGCGCCTGCCTCCTGCAACGCAATATGGGACGCGAGCGCACAGGTTCCGGGGGCATAATAGAGTTTCAGCATGTTGGTCCTCATGGGAAGCGCGAACCTTAATGGCGCGGCTTCCGGCCGTTCATCCCCGGCTCGCGATGGACGGGTCTTCGCGGTTGCCCACGACCGCGCTGCCGTGCCATGACGATACCACCAGGGAGGGCGTATCATGACCGTACTCATCGCCGGCGGCGGCATCGGCGGGCTGACGCTGGCGCTCAGCCTGCATCAGATCGGCGTTGCCGCCAAAGTGTTCGAAAGCGTGCCTGCGTTGAAGCCGCTCGGCGTCGGCATCAACGTGCTGCCGCACGCCGTGCGCGAGCTGATCGAGCTCGGGCTGCTCACGGAGCTTGACGAAGCCGGTGTGCGGACCAAGGAACTCGCCTATTTCTCCAAGCACGGCAAGCCGATCTGGAGCGAGCCGCGCGGCCTCGAGGCCGGTTACAAATGGCCGCAATTCTCTGTTCATCGCGGCACGCTGCAGCAGATTTTGCTCGATGCCGCGATCGAACGGCTGGGGCCGGAGAACATTATCACCAGCCATCACTTAAGCGACTGGACTGAAACCTCCGACGGCGTGCGCGCCGATTTCATCGACAAGGCGACCGGCAAGCCGGCGGGCAGCCATGACGGCGCGCTCCTGATCGCCGCCGACGGCATTCACTCCCGCGTCCGCGAGAAGCTTTATCCGCAGGAGGGGCCGCCGATCTGGAACGGCCGCATTCTCTGGCGCGGCATCACCGCGAGCGACGCGTTTCTGTCCGGCCGCACCATGATCATGGCCGGCCACGAGATCCTGAAATTCGTCTGCTATCCGATCTCGAAGGAAGCCGACGCGTCAGGCAAATACCAGATCAACTGGGTCGCCGAGCGGCACATGCCGCCGACCTACCAGTGGCGCCGGGAGGATTACAACCGCACGGCACGCCTGGAAGAGTTCCTGCCCTGGTTCGAGAGCTGGAAATTCGACTGGCTCGACGTGCCCGGCCTGATCCGAAACTGCCCGCGGGCTTACGAATATCCGCTGGTCGACCGCGATCCGATCCCGCAATGGACCTTCGGCCTGACCACGCTGATGGGCGACGCCGCGCATCCGATGTATCCGATCGGCTCCAACGGCGCGTCGCAGGCGATCCTCGATGCCCGCGTCCTCACCCGCGAGATTCTGGCGAAGGGCCAGACCCATGACGCGC
>NZ_JADGRI010000260.1 GCF_017881085.1 Bradyrhizobium sp. | reverse complement strand
CGCCGCACCAGTTTTTCCACGCGGAGCAAGGGTTCAGCCACGATTGAACCTCCCCAGCAATCCGTCGATGCCGCCGCGCCCGAACAGCACGATCAGCAGCAACAGCGGACCCAGGATCATCGCCCAGTATTCGGTGACTTGCGACAGGAACTCTTCCAGCAGCAGATAGACGATCGCCCCGATCACCGGGCCGAACAGCGAGCCCATGCCGCCGAGGATCACCATCACCATGAGATCGCCGGAGCGCGTCCAGTACATCACGGCCGGGCTGACGAAGTCGGTATTGTTGGCGAGCAGCGCGCCGGCCAGGCCGCAGATGGTGCCGGCAATGACGAAACAGACGAGCCGGTAGCGCGTGGCGGGGAAGCCGATCGCCTGCATCCGCGCTTCGTTGGAGCGCAGGCCCCGCACCACCATGCCGAACCGCGAATTGACGATGCGCCAGATCAGATAGAGCCCGCCGAACAGGCAGAAGAGGCAGAGATAATAGAACTGCACGCGGTTCGAAAGGTTGATGAGGCCGCCAAAATCGCTGCGCTTGTAGATGGTGAGACCGTCGTCGCCGCCGTAGCGGGCGAGCCCGGAGGCGACGTAATAGGCCATCTGCGCGAATGCCAGCGTGATCATGATGAAATAAACGCCGCGGGTGCGCAAGGAGAGCGCGCCGATCACCAGCGCGAACAAGGCGGAAGCCAACAGCGCGACCGGCCATTGAACAAAGCCGGAGCCGACGCCCTCGGCGGCGAGTATGCCGACCGCATAGCCGCCGATCCCGAGATAGGCGGCGTGCCCAAAACTCATCATCCCGCCATAGCCCATGATGAGATTGAGGCTGGCGGCGGCGAGCGCGAAGATCACGATGCGGGTGAACAGCGTCAGCGCGAACACATTGCCGCTCAGCGAGGTATAGAGCGGCAGCAGCAAGAGGCCGGCGACGACAAGTGCCGCGACCGCGGCGCGGACATTGAACCAAGCTTTCATCGACGGTTGGCCGGAAACAGCCCCTCCGGCCGCACCACCAGCACGATCGCCATCACGAGATAGATCAGCATCGAGGAGAGCGCGGGCGCCGCGGTGGAAGCGGCGGCCGAACTCAGGACCTGGCGCAACAAATCGGGCAGGAAGGCGCGGCCGAGCGTATCGATCATGCCGACGAAGATCGCGGCCAGGAAGGCGCCGCGGATCGAACCGATGCCGCCGATTACGATGATGACGAAGGCCAGAATCAGGATGTTCTCGCCCATGCCGATCTGAACGGTGAGGATCGGCGCCTGCATCAGCCCGGCGAGGCCGGCCAGCGCCGCACCCAGCCCGAACACCAGCGTGTAGAGCAGCTTGATGTTGATGCCGAGCGCCCCGATCATTTCCCGGTTCGAGGCGCCGGCGCGGATCAGCATGCCGAGCCGGGTCCGCATCACCACGATGTAGAGCAACAGCGCCACCACCAGCGCGACCACGATGATCGCGAGACGATAGGCCGGATAATGGATGCCGGGCAGGATCGGGACCGGCACCGTCAGCCAGGCCGGCAGAGGCAGCGCGAGGCCCGCCGGACCCCAGATCAGCCGCACCGCGTCATTGAAGAACAGGATCAACCCGAAGGTCGCCAGCACATGGTCGAGATGGTCGCGGCCGTAGAGATGCCGCAGCGCCACGAATTCCAGGGCGATGCCGAGCAGCAAGGTCGCGCCCAGCGCCAGCAGCACGCCGAGGATGAAATTGCCGGTCCACGCCACGAAGGTGGCGGCGAAATACGCGCCCATCATGTAGAGCGAGCCGTGCGCCAGATTGACGAAGTCCATGATGCCGAACACCAGCGTCAGTCCCGCCGCCAGCAGAAACAGCAGCAGACCAAACTGCAATCCGTTCAGGAATTGTTCGACGACAAGCAGCATGGACGCTCTAGGTCGCTCTCTAAGACATCGGGCTGCAAAACACCTGCCGAAAGGAAAACAGCGGCTGCGCGCGAGCGCCGCCGCTGTATTTGACAGACCCCGCGATCACTTCATCGGGCATTTGTCGTGGAAGCTGTCCTGGCTGTCCTTGACGATGGTGGCGACGGTTTTCAGCGAGAGCTGGTCGCCGTCCTTGACCACGTCCTGCAGGTAGAAGTTCTGGATCGGAATGTGGTTGTTGCCGTATTTGAAGGAGCCGCGGAGCGACTTGAAATCGGCCTTCTCCATCGCCGCCTTCATCGCATCCTTCTTGCTGGTGTCGCCCTTCACGGCGACCACCGCGCTGTTGATCAACTGCGCGGCGTCATAGGCCTGCGCGCCGTAATAGGTCGGGCGCAGATTCGGATATTTCTTGCGGTAGTCGGCGACGAACTTCTTGTTCTGCTCGTTCGGCAGATCGTTCACCCACTCCTGCGCGCCGGGCACACCGATCGCATTGTCCTTCTGCAAGGGCAGCGACAATTCGTCGATGGTGAACGCCGTATAGAGCGGCATCTGCTCCTTGAGCCCGGCCTGCGCATATTGATTGAGGAACTGCACGCCGGCAGCGCCCGGATAGAACACAAAGATCGATGCCGCGCCGGACGCGCGCGCCTTCGACAGCTCGGCCGAGAAGTCGAGCTGGCTCGGCCACACCGTATATTCCTCGCCCTTGATCTCGCCCTTGAAGGTGCTCTTGACGCCGGCCAGCATGTCCTTGCCGGCCGCATAGTTCGGGCCGATCAGGAACACCGACTTGACGCCCTTCTGGTTCATGTAGAGGCCCATGGCCGCGGGCGTCTGGTCGTTCTGCCAGGAGGTCGAGAACACGTAAGGCGAGCACAAATCGCCGGCGAGCTGCGAGGGCCCGGCGTTGGCCGAGATCAGGAAGGTCTGGGAATCGACCGCGGTCTTCAGCGAGGCGAGCAGCACGTTCGACCAGATATAGCCGGCGATGAAATCCACCTTGTCGGACTGCACCAGCTTCTCGGTCTTCTGCTTGCCGACGTCCGGCTTCTGTCCGTCGTCCTCGTAGATCACCTCGACTGGTTTGCCGCCCATCTTGCGGCCCAGATGATCGAGCGCGAGCTCGAACGAATTTCGCATGTCGTTGCCGATCACTGCGGTCGGGCCGCTGAACGTCGAGACAAACCCGATCTTGATGGTATCTCCCGCCGAAGCGGGGCTCGCCAGCGCGAGTGCCATCGCGCCCGCCAGCCAAAATGATTTCTTCATACGTCTCCCCTCCTCATTATCCAACCGATCCGGTTGAGCCGGCCGATCCCTCTTCATGGGAGCGCAGCCAACGCCGTTCGTTGTCCGGCTTACCGGTGTTGTGCGCAAAATCCGAAGCCCACAGCAAGCCCGAACCGAAGGCTCCGCCTTAGAACCTTCGGCCCGGCGCAACCCTTCATGCACCATAATTCGTATGAATTGGCGATGGCAAGAATTATAATTCCAGCCCGCCGCGCAAGCGACCGCGCCGCGAATTCGCAACGGGCAGAACGCCTTCCATCCGAAGATGCAGGAAACGGCGCTTATCGGCCATTGGTGGCGCTGCCGGGCTTTATGGCCGCTTAACGCATTGCCTCCAGACTCCACGCCTGTGGTGGAGAGGTTTGATGCTGATCAGCGATAAAGTCGCGCGGACGAAATGGTGCCCCTTCGTGCGCATCGACAACAACAACCGGCTTCACAATTCGCTGACCGACGGATTTGCGAACTCGGAGAAGATGTATCACTGCATCGGCAGCGACTGCATGGGCTGGCGCCAATTCCACCTCACTCACTACAAGGGCAGCGAGGAAAACCTGCAGGGCCACGGCTATTGCGGTCACGCGGGCAAGATCGAACTCGATTAGACGCGCGCGTGCCGCGCGTGCGCGGCCGGAACCGCGGATCGTCGCAAGGCCTGCCGGCAAATCATTTCGACCGCGCGAGCAGGCCCGTTGCCGGCGATAGGCTTTCGCTATCGTTCGATTGCAAAATCGGCCTTGGACCGGGACCGCTAAACGCCTACATCAACCAGGGGTAAGGGGAAGTCCGACAACCGAAGGCTGCCGACATGATGACGGAAGCGCCGCGTTCGCCAAAGCCCCATCGTGTCGTGATCGTCGGCGCCGGCTTCGGCGGACTGGAGACGACCCACCGGCTTGCCGGCGCCCCGGTCTCGATCACGCTGCTCGACCGCCGCAACCATCATCTGTTCCAGCCACTGTTGTATCAGGTCGCCACCGCGTCGCTGGCGACCTCGGAGATCGCCTGGCCGATCCGCTATCTGCTGCGCGGCCGCCACGAGGTCACGACGCTGTTCGCCACGGTGAGCGGCGTCGACGCGGCAAACAAGCGCGTGCTGCTCGATGACGGCGATACGCTGCCCTATGACACCCTCGTTCTCGCCACCGGCGCGCGGCACGCCTATTTCGGCCACGACGAATGGGAGCCGTTCGCGCCGGGCCTGAAGACGCTGGAGGACGCCACCACGCTGCGGCGGCGCATTCTCGTTGCCTTCGAACGCGCCGAGCGCGAGAGCGATCCGGAGCGGCGCGCGGCGCTTCTGACTTTCGTCATTGTCGGCGCCGGCCCGACCGGCGTCGAACTCGCTGGCACCATCACCGAACTGGCGCGGGACACGCTGCCGCCCGACTTCCGCAACATCGACACCCAGAAGGCGCGCGTCGTGCTGATCGAGGCGGGGCCCCGCGTGCTGGCGGGCTTTCCCGACGATCTCTCGGCCTACGCGCAACGCTCGCTGGAGGGTCTCGGCGTCGAAGTCGTGCTGGGACAGCCGGTCACCGAATGCTCCGCCGACGGCGTGGTGTATGGCGGCAAGAGCCTGCAGGCAAAAACCCTGATCTGGGCCGCCGGTGTGCGCGCCTCGCCGGCCGCCGAATGGCTCGGCGCGCCGGCCGACCGGGCCGGCCGCCTGCAGGTCAACCCCGACCTCACCGTTCCCGGCCATCCCGATATTTTTGCGATCGGCGATACGATCGCCGTCGCCGGCCCCGATGGAAAGCCGGTGCCGGGCATAGCACCCGCCGCCAAGCAGCAGGGCCGCTACGTCGCCGCGGCGATCAAGGCGCGGCTGCGCGGCGAGACGCCCGCGCCGTTCCGATACAAGCATTCCGGCAGCCTGGCGCAGATCGGCAAGCGCAAGGCGGTGATCGATTTCGGCCGCTTCAAACTGCACGGCGCGATTGCCTGGTGGATCTGGGGCATCGCGCACATCTATTTCCTGATCGGCCTGCGCAACCGGCTCAGCGTCGCGCTCAGCTGGCTATGGATCCACGCCCGCGACCAGCGTGCTGCGCGGCTGATCACGCAAGGCTCCAGCAAGGTGGTCGGCGCGATTCCGACAACTGACCCTGCTTACAAAATAAGCAAACCCGATTGAGCGACTTGGCCGGCGCACCATCATCGGCGCCCGGGAATCCGGGTCAAGCTTATGATAACATGCGCCGATTTTGACGATTGGACATCACCTCGCGGATGTACACAATGGCACACCGCTTGCTTCGATGGGGAAGGCTTTTCGCCTCTCTGGAGTGCATTCAGTTGGACGAACCTCTATCCAGCCTTCCCGCCACCGGTTCGGAGAAGCCCGTTGTCACATCCGAAATGCTCACAACGGGTCGGGGCCGCGCGTGACTGAAACCGTCGCTGCGATCCTTGCTGCGCACCGCGCAGGCCAACTGTCGCCCGCGCAAACCGTGGCGCGCAGCTATCAGCGGATTCGCGATCACAACGATCCCGCCATCTTCATCAGCCTGCGCGAGGAAAAACACGCGCTGGCGGAAGCCGAAACGCTCGCCGCGACGAAAGACGCGGCGCGGCTTCCGCTGTACGGCATTCCCGTTGCGGTGAAGGACAACATCGACGTCGCGGGCCTGCCCACCACCTCGGCCTGCCCGGCCTTCGCCTACACGCCAGCACGCGACGCCACCTCGGTGGCGCGGCTGCGCGCGGCCGGCGCCATCATGATCGGCAAGACCAATCTCGACCAGTTCGCGACTGGGCTCGTCGGCGTGCGCTCGCCCTACGGCATTCCGATCAATCCCCTGCGCGCCGATCTGATTCCGGGCGGCTCGAGCTCAGGCTCGGCGGTCGCGGTCTCGACCGGGCTGGTGCCGCTGGCGCTCGGCACCGATACCGCAGGAAGCGGGCGCGTGCCAGCGATGCTCAACAACATCGTCGGGCTGAAGCCGAGCCTGGGGCTGATCTCGACCGCAGGGCTCGTGCCGGCCTGCCGGACGCTGGATTGCGTTTCGGTATTCTCGCTCACCGTCGACGACGCCGTAACGGCCTTGTCGGCGATGGCCGGGCCCGATTCCGCCGACCCCTATTCGCGCGACCGGCCGCTGGCGCAGCTTGGCGCATTTCCGGCCCATCTCCGGCTGGGCGTCCCGCGCAGCGGCCAGTTGATCTTCTTCGGCGACAAGGCGGCGGAGGCTGCCTTTGATGACGCGCTGAAGCGCTGGACCGCGCTCGGCGCCACGCTGGTCGAGTTCGATCTCGAACCGCTCTATGAAACCGCCCGGCTGCTTTATGAAGGACCGTGGGTGGCGGAACGTTATCTGGTGATCCGCGATCTCCTGGCGTCGTCGCCGGACGCGATCCATCCGGTGACGCGCGAGATCACCATCGCAGGCAGTAGGCTTTCCGCGGCCGACACATTTGCCGCGCTGTACCGGCTGCAGGGCTTGCGCAAGACCGCCGAGCGCGCCTTCGCCGACATCGACGCGCTGGTGCTGCCGACGGCGCCCACCGTGTACTCGACCGCGCAGGTGCTGGCCAATCCGATCGAACTCAATTCCCGGCTCGGCACCTACACCAATTTTGTCAATCTGCTCGACCTCTGCGGGCTCGCATTGCCGGCGGCGATGCGCAGCGACGATATCCCGTTCGGCATTACGCTGCTCGCACCCGCGGGGCAGGATGCGCAGCTCGCGAGCATCGGCCGCGTCTTCCATGCCGGTACCAAACTGCCGATGGGCGCGCGAAATCTGCCGCAGCCTCCGCTTCCGCCGTTGCCTGCGGGCGTCAGCGGCGATGAGATCGCGATCGCGGTGGTCGGCGCGCATCTAAGCGGCATGGCGCTGAACGGCGAATTGAAGGCGCTCGGCGGACGCTTGCTGGAGGCCGCCCAAACCGCGGCGGATTACAGGCTCTATGCGCTCAAGACCGCGCCGCCGAAGCCCGGCATGCTGCGTGTGGAGGTGGGAACGGGATCGTCGATCGAGCTCGAGATCTGGGCGCTGCCGGCGGCGGCATTTGGACAATTCGTCGCCGCGGTCCCGCCGCCGCTGTCGATCGGCACCGTGCGCCTTGCCGACGGCCGCGGCGTCAAGGGCTTCATTGTCGAAGCCGCCGACGTCGCCGGCGCCCGCGAGATTTCGGCCTTCGGCGGCTGGCGCGCCTTCGTCACGGAGGCCGCGGCGGGGTGACAAGCGGCGAATAGGGAGTGGCGAGTAGCGATGAAAAATTCCCCGCTCGCTATTCGCTACTCCCTATTCGCCTGCTTACACCGACACCGCGTAAATCTCGTACTCGTCGCGCACCAGCTCGATATGGGCGCGCATCGCGGCCGCGGCACCGACCTTGTCGCCGCGCAGGATCGCTACGACAACACGATCGTGCTCGGCATGCGATTTCGCCAGCCGTCCGAGATTGCGGAACTGGGCGCGGCGGAACGGCTGCACCCGCACGCGGGTCGCCAGCGTGATCTCGGCGATATAGGTGTTCTGCGACCCGGCATAGATCGTGTTGTGAAAGCGCTCGTTGACTTCATGGAACCGGTCCGGATTGCCGGCGTAACTCAGCACCCGCAATTCCTCATGAACCGCCTCCAGCCGCTGGCGCTCGGTCGGCGGCATCCGTTCCGCGGCGAGGCCGGCGCAGATCGCCTCGAGTTCCGCCATCGCCTCGAACATCCCGGTCAGCCGTTCGATCGAGGGCCGCGCCACCACCGCGCCGCGATGCGCCCGGGCGTCGACCAGGCCGGAGGCCACGAGCTGCCGCAATGCCTCCCGCACCGGCGTGCGCGACACCTTG
>NZ_JADGRI010000259.1 GCF_017881085.1 Bradyrhizobium sp. | reverse complement strand
ACGGCTTTAAACCCCGCCCGCTAATGTCATGCATCGGGGCGCGAGCGTTTGCGTATGGCGTGGGGACGAAAAAAGGGCGGCGGTCGCAAGGAGCCGCAATTCGGGCTCGGCGCATCGCTGGCCGGATTGCGCCTCGGCCCGCAGGATCGCGTCTCGGTCGCCGACGACGAGAAGCCGAAGAAATCATCCGCCAGACGCAAGCCCGTTGAGCCAGATGAAGACGACGATAATGCGCCGCGCGAGCGCAAGCCGAAGCCTGCCCGCATGAGCCGCAAGCGCAAATCGCGAGGCCGGGCGCGCGCCGGCCTGTTCCGGCTGTTCTATTGGGGCGCGGTGCTCGGCCTGTGGGCGGCGATCGCGATTGTCGGCGCCGTGGTCTGGGCCGGCGCGCATCTGCCGCCCATCCAGGCGCTTGAAATCCCGAAGCGCCCGCCGACGATCCAGATCACAGGCCTCGACGGCAGCGTGCTGGCGAGCCGCGGCGAAATGGCCGGCGCCAATGTTTCGCTGAAGGACCTGCCGCCCTATCTGCCGAAGGCCTTCATCGCCATCGAAGATCGCCGGTTCTATTCGCATTACGGGGTCGATCCCTGGGGCATCATGCGCGCGGCGGTGGCGAACGTGCTGCATCGCGGCGTTTCGCAGGGCGGCTCGACGCTGACCCAGCAGCTCGCCAAGAACCTGTTTTTGACGCAGGAGCGCACACTGCAGCGCAAGTTGCAGGAAGTCGAACTCGCGCTTTGGCTGGAGCGCAAGCATTCCAAATCGGAGATTCTCGAGCTCTATCTCAACCGGGTCTATTTCGGCTCCGGCGCCTATGGCGTCGAGGCCGCCGCCCAGCGCTATTTCGGCAAGTCGGCCAAGGCCGTAACGCTGGCGGAGGCCGCGATGCTCGCAGGCCTCGTCAAATCGCCGTCGCGGCTGGCGCCGAACCGCAATCCGGAAGGCGCCGAGAAGCGGGCGCAGATCGTGCTTGCCGCCATGGCGGACGCCAAATTCATCACCGAAGCGCAGGCGCAGGCCTCGATCGGGCATCCCTCCTACAATGTGAAGGCGGCGGGCGCCGGCACGGTCAACTACGTGGCGGACTGGATCGGCGAGGTGCTCGACGACCTCGTCGGCCAGATCGACCAGAACATCGTGGTCGAAACCACCATCGAGCCGAAGCTGCAGGCCGTCGCGGAAGCCGCCGTCATCGACGAGCTTGCGGCAAAAAGCGTCAAGTTCAATGTCAGCCAGGGCGCGCTGGTGGCGATGACGCCTGACGGCGCGGTGCGCGCCATGGTCGGCGGCCGCAACTATGCCGAAAGCCAGTACAACCGCGCCGTGACCGCCAAACGCCAGCCGGGTTCGGCGTTCAAGCCGTTCGTCTATCTCACCGCGATCGAGGCCGGGCTGACGCCGGACACGATCCGGCAGGATGCGCCGCTGGACGTCAAGGGATGGAAACCGGAAAACTACAGCCGCGAATATTTCGGCGCGGTGACGCTGACGCAGGCGCTGGCGATGTCGCTCAACACGGTCGCGGTGCGGCTCGGACTGGAAGTGGGGCCGAAGAACGTGGTGCGCACCGCGCACCGGCTCGGCATCGCGTCGCGGCTCGACGCCAACGCCTCGATCGCGCTCGGCACCTCGGAGGTTTCGCTCCTGGAACTGGTCGGCGCCTATGCGCCGTTCGCCAATGGTGGCCTCGGGGTCTCGCCGCATGTCGTGACCAGGATCCGCACCGATGGCGGCAAGGTGCTGTATGCAAGGCAGCCCGACCAACCTGGCCAGGTGATCGAACCGCGCCATGTCGCTGCCATGAACACCATGATGCAGGAGACGCTGCTCTCGGGCACCGCGCACAAGGCGGAGCTTCCGGGCTGGATGGCCGCCGGCAAGACTGGCACCAGCCAGGATTTCCGTGACGCCTGGTTCATCGGCTACACCGCCAATCTCGTCACCGGCGTCTGGCTCGGCAATGACGACAATTCGCCGACCAGGAAGGCGACCGGCGGCGGTCTGCCGGTGGAAGTCTGGACCCGCTTCATGAAAGCCGCCCACCAGGGCGTGCCGGTTGCGGCGTTGCCGACTTCGCAAGGAGGCGGCTTGTTCTCGAACCTGATGCAGGCCGCGTCACAGGTGAGCCCGCCTTCCGCGCCGGCGGCGCCCGCGCCAGGTCCGCTCGCGCCGGTTCCCTCGGCTAGCCCGAACCGGCCCGCGCCGACGCGCACGTCGGCCCGCCCGGAAGCCTCTGCGGGGTTGGACGGCTGGCTGGTGGATCGGCTGTTCGGGCGATAGAGGCGCTTCGGGCGAAGCGGCTATCGATCGCATATGGAAAGCGTATTCAGCCGCCCGGCTCAGGCTGCGCCAGCGACCGGGTCGCGACGCGATAGCAGGAGACGGCTGATGTCGGCGGCGGGGACCGCCGGACTGAACAGATAGCCTTGCATCTCCGTGCATCCGAGCTTGCGCAACATATCCAGTTGCTGCTCGGTCTCGACGCCCTCCGCCGTCGTCGTCATGTGGCGCGCGGCGGCGATGTTGACGACGGCCTGCACGATGCAGGCAGAACCCTCGGCCTCCGCCACGTCCTTGATGAAGCAGCGGTCGATCTTGATCTTGTCGAACGGGAAGCGCTGCAGATAGCTCAGCGAGGAATAGCCGGTGCCGAAATCGTCCAGCGCGATACCTACCCCGAGCTTGCGCAGCTGATGCAGCATGGCAAGCGCCGCCTCATCGTCGCGGATCAGAACCGCCTCGGTGATTTCCAGTTCCAGCCGGTGCGCCGGCAGACCTGAGGCGGCAAGCGCGACGGCGACCTTCAGTGCGAAGGCCTGGCTGCGGAACTGCACCGGCGAGACGTTGACCGCGAGCTTGATCTGGTCCGGCCAGCTTACCGCCTCGGCACACGCCGTGCCCAGCACCCATTCCCCCAGCGCATCGATCAGGCCGGTCTCCTCGGCGACCGGGATGAACTCGGCGGGCGAGATCATGCCGCGCTGGGGGTGACGCCAGCGCAGCAGCGCTTCGCAGCCCGTCACCCGGTTGTCCCTGAGGTGGACCAGCGGCTGGTAATGAATTTCGAACCCGCCGTCCGCGATCGCCTGACGAAGGTCCAGTTCCAGGGCGCGCAGCGCCTTCACGCGCGCATCCATGCCTGGCTCGAAGAAGCGATAGGTCCGCCGTCCATCGGCCTTGGCCTCGTACATGGCCAGATCGGCGCTCTTCAGCAGGTGATCCAGATCGGTGCCGTCCTGCGGCGCCAGCGCTACTCCGATGCTGGCGTCGGTCGTCAGCAGGTGGCCGACGCAATCGTAGGGCTCCCGGATCGCCTGGTAGATCCGCGCAATCAGATCCATGGTATCCGCCGGCCGCTCTACCGCAGTCTGGATGATCGCAAATTCGTCGCCGCCGAGCCGGGCAACGAAGTCGGTGACGGCAATGCAGCCGCGCAGGCGGCCGGCCACGGCCTTTAGCAGTTCATCACCGATCGAGTGCCCGAGCGAATCGTTGATTCTCTTGAATTCATCGATGTCGATGTAGAGCACCGCCAATTGCTTGCCGACCTCGATGGTCCGCAGCCCGCTATCGAGCCGTTCGCGGAACAGCACCCGGTTCGGCAAGTCGGTCAGCGCATCGTAATGCGCCATATGCACTATTTGTGTGTCGGCGCGCTTGCGCTCGGTGATGTCCTCCATCGTGGCGACCCAGCCGCCGGCTGCGAGCGGTTGGTTCAAGACCTGGATCGATCGTCCGCCGCTTGCCTCTACAATGTTGCAGTTAACCTCACCCAGCGCGACGTTGCGCCGGATATTGGCGCAATACTCCTCAACGTTGCCGACAAACGAGCCGGTCTCCTTGCGATGCGCGATGAGATCATGAAAGCTGCAACCGGGCTTCGCCACGTCCGGCGACAGCCCGTACATTTCGATGTAGGGCCGGTTGCAGACGACGAGATGCTCCGTTGCATCGTACATCAGCAGGCCCTGGGGAATATTGTTGACGGCGATGTCGAGCCGCTGCCTTTCCAGCGCCTCCAGTCGTTGCGACTGGCTTAGCTTGAGGTTGAGCTCTTCGATATCCTGCTTCTGGCGTTCGAGAGAGGCGGCGGTGCCGTTCAGGACGGTCATCAGCCCACCGAGCTCCCCCTTCGGGTAGGGCGGCAGAATGCGGGTGGCGAGATCACCGGCGCCCAGGCGTTGGGCCATCTCCACGATGCGGCTGATCTGGACGCGAATGGCGAATTCCGCCAGCAGCCAGACCCCGGCGAACAGCAATAGCGATAGAGCGCCCAAGCCGGCCATGTCTTGCGCAAGACGCCGGTTGGGAGCCGCCACCAGGTCCGATTTTGTGCGGCCGACCATGACGTGCAGATTGACGCCCCCGACGGCAAGCGTGTCGGCTACCGCCCAAACCTGGGTTTCGCCCTCAGTGCCGGCCAATTCCTTCGTTCCGCCGGGATTTTCAGCGGCGAAGCGGAACAGTGTGGAATCTGCGATCGAGGCGCCCGGCGCGTGCTCCCGGGGCCACGCCGGTGACCGGGTCAAGACCGTACCCTTGGCATCCGTCAGCAGGACTTCCAGCCCACGCGGCAGGTTCTGGATCTGCTCCTCCATAACCCTGTTGAGATCGAGCGAAGCCAGCAGGATGAACTGCAGCTGCCGGGCCTCATCGCGCGCCGGATGGGCAATTTGCAGAACGGCCGAGCCGGTGAGCCGGCCGAACACCGGCTCTATCACGACCGTGCGGGAGGCGAGCGCCTGCTTGAAGTAGTTGCGATCCCGCAAGTCGAGAACGCGCCCGGTGCGCAAGGAATCGCAGAACAGACTGCCATCGGGATCGATGGTCAGGATGCCGGTGAATTGAGGGTTCTTCTCGAGAACCTCGGCAAGAAAATTCGAACACGCCGCCTTGTCGCGGCCGGCGAGGTCGCGGGCGCGCGACAAGCCGAAATGAAGCTGGGTCGTAGCCTGGACCTTGGCGTCGAAGTTCGATGCAATCGTGCGCGCCGTAGCCGCCAGACCACCGATGGTGGCTTGGATCTCCTTGCCGCGATCCTGATAATATCGCCCACCTACAAGGATGGCCGGCAGCAAAGCGGTTCCCAGGACCAGCAACAGGAGGCGGCGGCGGATAGTCACGGGGCGCACCCTTGAGGATTGCGAAAGGCGGCCTTGCACATCGAATTTTCTATCCGACAGTCACGTGGTGACTGCGGGCCGCCGACATCTTCACCTCATAAGGATTGAGAAATAAAGTTCAGAGGCGGGTAATGCCGACCGCGGGGCGCGGAAGGCGCGCATCGTGCTTTAGCGCGGGTTAAGGCAGGCACCGCTTTTCGCCGGCTCGACAGGAGTCCGGACCGGAACCCAGAATCATTGAAATTGCGTGACGCCGTTTCCGGGTAAAAATACGGGCCAATCGCAATCTGGCGGGCGGCCGACTTTTCGGGATCATGCTCCAGACGGCGATCAAAGACCGACTCGCGCCAGCACGTCGTTGATCGTGAAAGATGCCGCGGCAGCGGCGTCACAGCCGCCGCCCCGCGCGTAGATACACACCTCGGAACTACCGACACTCTCGCATCCTCGCCGGGTGAAATTGGGGGGGCAATGCCTTTTCCATCGAGCGATGCGCGAGAATGCGATTGAAGGCCGGCGACGCGGTGGACGCGGTCGCCGCCAAATGCCCGGCGGCCAGCGGATCGGTCGAATACAGGACGAACATGGGCGCATTGCCGGCGAGACGATCTTTTCCCGTCAGCAGAGTGTATGGCGCGTCGTAAAGCGCCAGGCCGCACATCTGCGAATCGGCCCTGAGCTCCGAGGCCAGTTTAGCCGCGCCAATTCCGCGGAGCCAGTATTCCGGCATTGAGCCCGTTGCGGCGAGCACGGCGGAAATCCCGATCCAGCCGCCGACGATCAGCGGCACCGCAAGCCGGCGACACCAGGGCTTGCTCCGAAGCGTCAGCATCCAGTCGACCGAGCCGAGGGCTGCGATGATGACCAGCAGCACAACCGACAGGAAGATGAAGCGATACTCCTTGTGACCGATAAGGCTATGAAACGCGACGTTGACGAGAGCGGCCCACAGCAGCATCGGCGCATGCCGCCAACCCCTGAGGACGGCAAACACCAGCGGCACAAGGGCGATCGACCACATCGACCAAAAGCAATCGATGTAGGCGGTGGCAGGCATCACCCCAAATTCGGAGGCGCGATCGTACAACAGGTTTTGCCGGATGTTCGCGACGAGCCAGATGAATGGAACCGCACCGTGCGCCGCATCGACGGCCGCGCTCACGACCAAGATGGCGACACCGCCTGCCATGATCGGGAATATCCGGCTGTGGTGCTGCCAGCAGGCGCAGATCGCAAGCGTTGCGACTGCCGGCGCGTATTGGAAACGAAAGAGCACGGCGAGCGCCAGCAACGCACCGCCACCCAGGAGGTCCCGCTGTGACGGAGCCTCCCGCGTCAGCAACAACGCAGCGGGCAAGATGACCGCCGTTGCCAGCGGTTCGCCCAGCGTATGGGGCGCAAAATACACAAACTCGAACCAGATCGCGGCAACGAAACCAGCGACGACAGCATGCGTTCGGGACACGCGGGCGCCGAATGCCCAGGCAGAAACAACGATTGAGAGCGATGCCATCGCGACGACAAGGCGAGGCAGGATGAATGCACCCATCCCGCCCGGAACGAGCCAATCGCCAAGCACGACGGGGCCGGCCATCATGCCTGGCAGCAGCCAGCTCCGCATGCCTTCCCGCCATTCCCACGACACGATGCCGTCATGCCCGAGCATGCGCCAGGCCGGCTCCAGATACTGGAACATCTCGTCGGGGTGATGGAAGTTCGGCCAGAGGGCGAGTGGCAAACGTATCGCCGCGGCCAACAGCATGATCGCGGCGAGCGGATGCGTCCGCGCCGCTGCCAACATCAGATCGCTCGTGCCGCTGCGCCCTGCCGCGGCATTCGTCATCGTCATGGCCGGTCGCCTTGAGCTCGGGTGTGCTCCGCCCGCGCGACTATCGCCGGGAAGCGGTTAACACGGCGTCACTGCGGCAGCCCGGTTTTTGGCCGCGCGCGGGTACGGCATCGACGGCTCATGACGGGCCGATCCTGCGGCCCATCTAATGCCTTGATATATTTTGGAGATATCGAGCGCGCGTTTGTGGGCGCGCGAACTCAGTCCTGGATGCCGTAGCGGTGCAGGTCGTTGCCGGACGTATCAAGCCAGGTCTTGGCGCGCTCGACGTGACCGCAGACCCGGGCGACCACCTTCCAGAACCGCGCCGAATGGTTCATCTCGACCAGATGCGCCACTTCGTGCGCGGCGAGATAGTCGAGGACGTAAGGCGGCGCGAGGATCAGCCGCCACGAAAACGACAACGAACCGGCCGACGTGCAGGAGCCCCAGCGGCTCGACTGGTCGCGGATCGACAGCCGCTTTACCCTGACGTTCAGCGCTTCCGCATAGAACAGCGCCGCCTTGTGCAGGTCGCGGCGGACTTCGCGCTTGAGGTAATCATGCACCCGCCGCTCGATATGCTCAGGCCCGCCCGCCACGCACAGAATCCGCTCGCCGCTATCGCGCGTTTCCGTCCACACCGTGCCGCGCGAGCCCGCGCGATGCACGATCTTGTGCGCGACGCCGCGCAGCGGCACCACGGTGCCCGGCAGAAACGGTGCCGCTTTCGGCAAGCGGCCGAGGCGCGCCGCAATCCAGCCGCCGTGACGCTGCGCGAAATCCTTGGCGTCGGCGATGGTACCGCGCGGCGGCATGGTCAGGATCGCTTCGCGGTCGCTTGGATGAATGCGCAAGGTATAGCGGCGTGCGCGGCGGTGCCGGCGCAGCCGGACCGAATAGATCTGCGAGCCGTGCTTGACCAAAAGACGAGAAGGTTCGTAAGGCCGCCGATAAAGGAGGGCGCGAGTGGCCATGTCTGCGATTCCGGGGATCAGGAGTTCGCCCGGATTCTGCCATATCCGCCGCCAGTGA
>NZ_JADGRI010000474.1 GCF_017881085.1 Bradyrhizobium sp. | reverse complement strand
GACCCATAAGCGACGTCGATTATCCTTCGGCGGTGACAAGGCCCACAGCGACGACAGGCATCCAAAGGCAGCAGCTGACAACCGATTAATCTCGCTGGCGGGAGTCGAATGTGCCAAGCTGCTCCCATGTCGTGGCAACACGTTCGCATATCGCGGTTCGGTGGCCCCGAGGTCTTGGAACTGGCGGAAGAGTCAACAATCCCCAATCCAGGACCCGGCGAGGTGCGCATCAAGGTTCTCGCTGCCGGAACCGGCTTCACCGACAGCTTCATTCGGCGTGGCCGCTATCCTGACTTCAAAGGACCGCTGCCGTTCACCCCAGGCTACGAGCTAGTCGGTGTTGTCGAGAAGGCTGGCTCCGGTGTGGTCGCGCCGCGCGAGGGACAAATCGTTGCCGACCTCTGCGTGGTCGGTGGTTACGCGCAATATGCTATTCGGCCTGCGCGTTTTCTCGTGCCGGTTCCGGATGGCGTCGATATGGCAGAGGCCGTTTGCATCCCGCTCGCCTACCTTACGGCCTTCCAGATGCTCACGCGCTATCGTCGCTTAATTCCCGGCGAGACGATCCTCGTCATCGGCGCGTCAGGCTCGGTTGGTACGGCGATGCTCGATCTCGCGCGTCATTTTGGCCTCAAGGCAATCGGAACGTGCTCAGCAACGAACTTTGCCGCTGTTGAGCGATTTGGTGCGACCGCAATCGACTATCGCGCGGGTGACTTCGTTGCTTCGGTACGTAAACTTACCGAGTCACGACTTGGTGGCGCCGGCGTCGATGCGGCATTCGATGCGATCGGAGGATCGCATTTCGACCGGTCCTTCGCCTGTCTCGCGCCAGGAGGTACCCTCATCGGCTACGGCTCCCAGACCATGGCAATCGGGCACGAAAGCATTATCGCGGCTGGGCTAGGATTGGCGCGGTTGAAGCTATGGGGCGCATTGAGCTTTCTATTCCGCGGCCGTCGTGCGCTTTGGTACAGCATCACTGACCGCCGCCTGTCGCACCCTGAAGATTTTAGGGCTGACATGGCTGCTCTGTTCGAGTTGCTCCGCAACGGTGCCATTCATCCGGTGGTTACCGGTCGCGAACCACTGGCTGCCGCGAAGAATGTCCACGCGCGCATCGACGCTGGTGGGCTGGGCGGCAAGATTGTGCTGCTACCATGGCCGGCCTCGCAGCTTGTCGCGTAACCCATTCATCGCTTCGCGATGCTCTTGAGTGTGCTACCAATCTGAGCGTAAGTTTCGACTTCCGGTTTTGGCACGATTTCGGAAGTCGCCCAACTGACGCGGCCAAAAAAAGCCGCCCGGTGGCGGCTCTTCAATTTCAATCTGATGTTGGTGCGTCAGGTAGCGATAAATGCGGGCTTTGACTTCCGGCGATACGCCATGAAGCCGATGCTCGCGAACCCCAAAAGCATCATCGCCCAGGTTGACGGCTCGGGGACGCTGCCGGAGATGGAGCATGAATCGCCCACGCAACCAATTGAGGCCCCCGAGATGAATACGGACTCGATATTGGGACCGTTAACTTCCGCGACCTGAAAAAGAGGGGACAGACCGCCCGTGCCGGGTGTATTGAAAAAATTATGCGTCGGGTCGCCGTTCTCCGCTAGTAGGCCAACCGCTGTTCCCGCCGCCGTTTCGACGAAGCCACTTGAAGGCGGGTTACCACCGCCATTTCGGATTTCTTATTTTGCGAGCCTCATATCGGAACCGGGGCGCTCAGCTCGCTCTCATCTTCGAGGTTGCTGCAGCTCTCGGGCGCTTCGCGAGACTCGGGTCATCCCGTATGGCCACGCGCTTCACCTTCTTCACGTCCGATCTCGCCTGTTTGGAGCCGCGGTGGTGCGCCGCGTATTCCTGGCCGTCGACCGGTGCGACATGCGGCGGGTCCCTGCCGAGATATGGGCGCCCGATTCCGAACTCCTTCCCATGCGCATCAACCCACTTCCAGAGCTTTTCGGAGGAAGCCCATCGCTGGTCGCGAGTTCCGCCCTGGACACTCACGATATCGGCCGCAAGCCCATGCCCATAGCCACCGCGGGAGCTCCCGCCATGATACGACCTGCTGCTCGCCGCCTTGAGGCCGCTTGCGATCGACTGGCGGTAGTCATCACGGAATGCGCTGGTGATGCCGGGCGAAAGGCCCGCCGCCTCCGCCGCGTGAAGCGTATGAAACAGTCTTAGCTTGAAGCTCCGATCCATGCCTCCGATCACGTAGTCCATCATCGACATGCCGGCTCGATCCGCCGCCTTCGGATCCTTCCAGCCAAAATCTTCATCGACCAGCTTGGTGAAGGCTCTGGCGACAGTCACCATCTTGCCCTTCCGCTTGACGGCGACGTTCCTCCGTTCAAGCTCCTTGATGGTGTCCTCCTTGGGCGTCCGTTGATAAAGCGCCCACAGATATCGATCGACGCAGATGTCCACGACCAGGCACTCGTCGACGATTTCGATGGAGCTCACGGCCTTGCCGGCGTCGCCAGGTTCGAGATCCGACGGATTCGCCGTTGCGACTCGCACAGGCGCTGGTTCGGCTGGCGGCACATCCGGCGAATTGGTCGAGGCCGTTTCGACAACCGGCTCCGGCTTGTTCAGAGCGATTGATGCGTCGGCGACTGCTCCCGCAAGCGATAGCTCGGCCTTCGCCACATCGGTTTGACCGAGATCGTCATTGAGCATCGAGCTTGGCTGCGGTGCCCCGGCGAGCTCCTGTTCGGTGGAGACAGAGGCAGCGCTGATGTCCTTGCGTGGCGCCGCGCCGGTGTTCTGGATTCCTGCAGGCCCGAAGGCAGCGAGCAAGCCGACAACCCCGGTCGCGAGAATGACCGATCGCAACAATGGCGCCGGCACAGCAGAGATTCGCCGCAGGTTCATCATCCCAGCCTCATCGGAACCGGATTGCACA
>NZ_JADGRI010000042.1 GCF_017881085.1 Bradyrhizobium sp. | reverse complement strand
GCGTTTCGCCGTCGGCGAAAAGGTCGATGCGCGGGTGATCCAGTTCGACAAGAAGGCCCGCAAGGTGCAGGTCTCGATCAAGGCGCTGGAAGTCGCCGAAGAGAAGGAGGCCATCGCGCAGTACGGCTCCTCCGATTCGGGGGCGACGCTGGGCGACATTCTCGGCACCGCGCTCAAGCAGCGCACCGACAAGTAAGCCTCGCGCTTACCGGTCTCAAACAAACGGGCCCCGGTTTTTACCGGGGCCTTTTTTGTTAACTGCGTGCGCTTCTTTTCCTTCCCCCCTTGTGAGAGAAGGTGGCACGGACGAAGTCCGGGCCGGATGAGGGGTCCTTCTCCGCGGATACAGACCCCTCACCCGTCACGAACGCGCTGCGCGCGTCCGCGTTACCCTCTCCCACAAGGGGAGAGGGGCAGAGGGCCTTGTTTTCTTCATATTGCATCGCAATTGATGTAATCAGGACACGGCATATTAGCGCTGTGCAGCGAAAAACCGTGCGATTCCCTCACAGCCGCTTCCGGGAGATTTTCGATGTCGCTTGATTCAGACGTGATCGTCGATCGCCGCAGGATCCGCCGCAAGCTGACCTTCTGGCGGGTGACGGCCGCGGTGGTCGCCATCGCCGCGATCGTCGCGGTTGGCGTGATCGCGAGCCCGGCCGGACGCGGCTCATTCACGACGTCCGGTTCGATTGCGCGCATCCATATCGACGGCCTGATCCGCAGCGACAATGACCGCGTCGAGGCGCTGGAGCGGCTGGAGAATTCGCGCGCCGCCGCCGTCGTCGTGCATATCAATTCGCCCGGCGGCACCACGGCCGGCTCCGAGCAGCTCTACGACGCGCTGACGCGCCTGAAGGCGAAGAAGCCGCTGGTGGTGGTGGTCGATGGGCTGGCGGCATCGGGCGGCTACATCACGGCGATTGCGGCCGATCACATCATAGCCCAGCAGACCTCGCTGGTCGGTTCCATCGGCGTGCTGTTTCAGTTTCCCAATTTCACCGAGTTGCTGAAGACTGTCGGCGTCAAGGTCGAGGAAGTGAAGTCTTCACCGCTGAAAGCGGCCCCCAACGGCTTCGAGCCGACCAGTCCGGAAGCGCGCGCGGCGCTGGATTCGCTGGTCAGGGATTCCTATGCGTGGTTTCGCGGCATGGTGAAGGAGCGGCGCGGCATGGACGACGCATTGCTCGAAAAAGTCGCAGACGGGCGCGTCTTCACCGGCCACCAGGCGGTCGATCTCAAGCTTATCGACGAGCTCGGTGACGAGAAGGCGGCGGTGGCCTGGCTGGTCGCGCAGAAGGGCGTCAAGGCCGGCCTTCCGGTACGCGACTACAAGCTGTCGCCGCGGTTCGGCGACCTGACTTTCCTGCGGACGGCGGCTTCGATTACGCTGGATGCGCTCGGCCTCAACGGGATTGCGCGGCAGATCGAGCAGGCCGGCGTCGTGCAGGCGGTCGATCGCCTGAGCCTCGACGGCCTGCTGGCGCTGTGGCAACCCGCGGGCACGAATTGAGCGGCAAAGTCCGGTTTCCGTCCCTTCTCCCGCATTGCGGGTATTGGCACAATCCGGGTTTCGGCCCTTTGTCACGCTTTTTTTGGGTCACCCAAATTTGATTTAGCGTCTTGACAGATCAAGGCATTTTCACGGAAATGCGTATCCGCACGCTCCCGGATCCCAGTCTCGATGATCAAATCCGAACTTGTTCAGCGTATCGCCGAGCACAACCCGCATCTTTACCAGCGGGATGTCGAGAACATTGTGAACGCGATTCTCGATGAGATCGTCGCGGCGCTGGCGCGCGGCGACCGGGTCGAACTGCGCGGCTTCGGCGCGTTCTCGGTCAAGCACCGTCCGGCGCGCGCGGGGCGCAATCCGCGTACCGGCGCGCATGTGCCGGTCGATCAGAAGAGCGTCCCGTTCTTCAAGACGGGTAAGGAAATGCGTGAACGGCTGAACCGCGAAGACGGCGCGCCGGATAGCGGCGCCTGAAACGCATCCTTGATCGCGCGCCATCTGGCCGCGGAATCCGCACGTTTTCGGACGACGCGCCATCAGGTCTTTCAGCAACGGAAGAGGGATCATGCGCAAGTTTTTGACCGCCGTCGTGCTGATCCCGCTGGGCCTGATCTTCGTCGTGTTCGCGGTCGCCAACCGGCATTTCGTGACGGTGTCGTTCGATCCGTTCAATTCGACCGATCCCTCGATCGCGATCGCGCTGCCGCTGTTCGTCGTCATCATCGCGGTGGCGATGGTGGGCGTGGTGGCGGGCGGCACCGCGACCTGGTTCCGGCAGCGCCATTGGCGCCGCGCCGCGCGCCAGCACGAGGCCGATGCGCGGGCGGCACGGGCGCAACTGGCCAATCTGCGCGGCAGCGCGACGGCCTCGCGGTACGATCAGCAGCGCCTTCCGGCCCCGTCGCAGGGCGGCTTTTATGGGCCCGGCGGGCGAGACAAGCAGGGCGCGACGTTGTAGAACGCGGCCCACAGGCGCATCGGCCTTTCCGGCCCGTCGCCACAGCTCTAACCCATATTTTTGAAGCATGTCCCTGATCGTCAAAATTTGCGGCCTGTCCACGCGCGAAACGCTCGACGTCGCGCTGGATGCCGGCGCGGACATGGTCGGGTTCGTGTTCTTTCCGCCGTCGCCCCGGCACTTGAGCCTCGGGATGGCGCGTGACCTAGGCAAGCAGGCTAAACGCCGGGCGTCCAAGGTCGCGCTCACGGTCGATGCCGACGATCTGACGCTCGCCAATATCGTGGAGGCGCTGCAGCCGGATCTGCTGCAATTGCACGGCAAGGAAACCGTGGCGCGGCTGCGCGACATCAAGCAGAAATTCGGATTGCCTGTGATGAAGGCGATCGCGGTCGAGGCCTCGGCCGATCTCGCGACACTGCCGGGTTACGCCGACGCCGCCGACCGCATCCTGTTCGATGCCCGCGCACCGAAGGAAGCCACCCGTCCCGGCGGCCTAGGGGCGGTGTTCGACTGGCATCTGCTGGAGAAGCTGGACCTCCGACTGCCGTTCATGGTCTCGGGCGGCCTCCATGCCCAGAATGTCGCGGAAGCCGTGCGTGTCACCCGCGCCGGCGGCGTCGATGTTTCCTCGGGCGTGGAGAGCATGCCCGGCGTCAAGGATCCCGAAATGATCCGCGCCTTCATCCGCGCGGCGCGCGCAACAGAAGAGCTGATGGTTCGATGAGTCTCGCCAAACCCAATTCCTTCCGCAGCGGTCCCGACGAGCGCGGGCATTTCGGCATATTCGGCGGCCGCTTCGTCGCGGAAACGCTGATGCCGCTGATCCTCGATCTGGAGCAGGCTTACGCCGACGCCAAGGCCGATCCGGCGTTTCAGGCCGAAATGAACGGCTATCTCAAGCACTATGTCGGCCGGCCGTCGCCACTTTATTTCGCCGAGCGCCTGACCGAGCACCTCGGCGGTGCGAAGATCTATTTCAAGCGCGAGGAGCTCAACCATACCGGCTCGCACAAGGTCAACAACGTGCTCGGCCAGATCATGGTGGCGCGGCGGATGGGCAAGAAGCGCATCATCGCCGAGACCGGCGCCGGCCAGCATGGCGTCGCCACCGCGACGCTGTGCGCGCGGTTCGGGCTCGAATGTTTCGTCTATATGGGCGCGGTCGATGTCGAGCGGCAGCAGGCCAACGTCATCCGCATGGAAATGCTGGGCGCCAAGGTGATCCCGGTGCAGTCGGGTTCGCGCACGCTGAAGGATGCGATGAACGACGCGCTGCGCGACTGGGTCACCAACGTGCATAATACGTTCTACTGCATCGGCACGGTCGCCGGCCCGCATCCCTATCCGATGATGGTGCGCGACTTCCAGTCGGTGATCGGGATCGAAACCCGCGCGCAGATGCAGGAGGCAGAAGGCCGCCTGCCGGATTCGCTTGTCGCCTGCATCGGCGGCGGCTCCAACGCGATGGGGCTGTTTCATCCCTTCCTCGACGATCCCGGCATCGAGATCTTCGGCGTCGAAGCGGCGGGCCATGGGCTGACGCAATTGCATGCCGCTTCGATCGCCGGCGGCCGGCCCGGCGTGCTGCACGGCAACCGCACGTATTTGCTGATGGACGATGACGGCCAGATCCAGGACGCGCATTCGATCTCGGCGGGGCTGGATTATCCCGGCATCGGGCCGGAGCATTCCTGGCTGCACGAAACCGGCCGGGTGACGTATCTCTCCGCGACCGACGACGAGGCGCTGGCGGCGTTTCAATTGCTGTCGCGGCTGGAAGGCATCATTCCGGCGCTGGAGCCGGCGCATGCCATCGCCAGGGTGATGGATCTCGCGCCGAAACGACCGCGGGATCATCTGATGGTCGTCAATCTCTCCGGCCGCGGCGACAAGGATATTCCGCAGGTGGCGGATATTTTGCGGGTGAAAAAGAAGTGACCATTGCCCGCGCCATCTTCCTTCACCTCTCCCCGTCGGGGAGAGGTCGGCTGCGCAGCAGCCGGGTGAGGGGTCTTTCCGCTCAATCTTGTCTCAACGTGCTTTCGATCATTTCGAGAACCCCTTCCAGATTTTCGTACACGTCGGTGTTAGTGACGCGCAGGACAAGGAAGCCGCAGGCCTCTAGTACGGCAGAACGGCCTTTGTCTCTCGCAATCTCTGATGGCTCAGAGTGCGTAACGCCGTCAACTTCGACAATCAGCTTGCCGTCGAGTGTTACGAAATCGACGACATACCGGTCGATCGGGTGTTGGCGGCGAAATTTCCAACGCGCCAGCCGCCTGTTGCGCAGTGCCTGCCAAAGCTTGGCTTCGGCGCTTGTTTGTGAGGCGCGCAGCGTTCGTGATCTAGCCTTGAACTTGTCCATCCCCCTCACCCGGCTGCTACGCAGCCGACCTCTCCCCGACGGGGAGAGGTATAGCATACCGAATGCCTTCGCATGACCACCCGCATCGACGCACGCTTCGCTGAACTAAAGAAACAGGGCCGCTCCGCCTTCATCACCTTCCTGATGGCGGGCGATCCCGATCCCGCGACCTCGCTCGAAATCATCAAGGCGTTGCCGAAGGCGGGCGCCGACATCATCGAGATCGGCATGCCCTTCACCGATCCGATGGCGGACGGCCCGGCGATCCAGGCGGCGGGCCTGCGTGCGCTGAAGGCCGGCATGACGCTGAAGAAGACGCTCGCGATGGTCCGCGGGTTTCGCAAAGGCGATGACGCCACGCCGCTGGTGCTGATGGGTTATTACAATCCGATCTACATCTATGGTGTCGACAAGTTTCTGGTCGATGCGAAATCCGCTGGTGTCGACGGGCTGATCATCGTCGACCTGCCGCCGGAGGAAGACACCGAATTGTGCCTGCCGGCGCTGCAGGCGGGGCTGAACTTCATCCGGCTGGCGACGCCCACCACCGACGACAAGCGGCTGCCCGCGGTGCTCGCCAACACTTCCGGCTTTGTCTACTACGTCTCGATCACCGGCATCACCGGAAGCGCCAGCGCCGATTCCGGCGCCGTTGGCGAGGCCGTCGCCCGCATCAAGCGGCATACCAAATTGCCGGTTTGCGTCGGCTTCGGCATCCGCACGCCGGACGCTGCCCGCGCCATCGCAGAGAATGCCGACGGCGCGGTGGTCGGCACCGCGCTGGTCGACGCTTTGCGCGCCAGCCTCGATGCCGAAAACCGCGCGACCGCCAAAACCGTCGATGCGGTGGCGGACCTGGTTTCCTCGCTGGCGCAGGGCGTCCGGGGCGCCAAACAGGCTGCGGAATAGGCCACAATTTCACTGGAAATACACGGCAAACGGCGGCTTGCCGGGAATGGCCCGGGCCGCCATATACCTACAGCGCTATCAAGAGGCGATTCGATCGCCATTCGGAGCGAACCATGAATTGGCTCACCAACGTCGTCCGGCCGAAGATCCGCAACATCCTGCGCCGCGAGACGCCGGAGAACCTGTGGATCAAATGCCCGGATTCCGGGCAGCTCGTGTTCTACAAGGACGTCGAGGCCAACCAGTTCGTCATTCCCGGCTCGAACTACCACATGCGTATGGGCGCGGTGGCGCGGCTGAAATCGGTCTTCGACAACGAGACCTGGTTCGACGTGGCGCTGCCCGAGGTGTCGGCCGATCCCCTGAAATTCCGCGACGAGCGAAAATACGCCGACCGCATCAAGGATGCCCGCGCCCGCACCGGGCTGAACGACGCCATCAAGGTCGGTTACGGCAAGCTCGAGGGCGCCGCCGTCGTGATCGCGGTGCAGGATTTCGATTTCATGGGCGGCTCGCTCGGCATGGCGGCGGGCGAAGCGATCGTGCGCGGGCTGGAGCTCGCGGTCGAGAAGAAATCGCCGTTTATCGTGTTCGCGGCCTCCGGCGGCGCCCGCATGCAGGAAGGCATTTTATCACTGATGCAGATGCCGCGAACCACGGTCGGCATCCAGATGCTGCGTGAGGCCAAACAGCCCTACATCGTGGTGCTGACCAATCCGACCACCGGCGGCGTTACCGCCTCCTATGCCATGCTCGGCGACGTGCAGATCGCCGAGCCCGGCGCGCTGATCGGCTTCGCCGGCGCCCGCGTGATCGAACAGACCATCCGCGAGAAATTGCCGGAGGGCTTTCAGCGCGCCGAATATCTGAAAGACCATGGCATGGTCGACATGGTCGTGCATCGCCACGATCTGCGCCCGACGCTCGCCCGGCTGTGCCGGTTGCTGACGAAATCGCCGGCGCTGGAAACCACCTCGAAGCCCGCCGCCCCGGTCACCGCTCCCGCCCAGATCTTGTCGGGCGCGGATGTGGTTCCGGCAGCAACCCACGCGTGAACGCGCCCGCGGCCAGGCGAGACCAGCCGCTCGGCGAATTGATCGCGCGGCTGTCCGCCCTGCATCCCGAGCGGATCGAACTCGGCCTGGAGCGGATGCAGCGGCTCCTGGAGCGGCTCGACCATCCCGAACGCAAACTGCCGCCGGTCATCCACGTCGCGGGCACCAATGGCAAGGGTTCCACCGTCGCCTATCTGCGCGCCATTCTGGAAGCCGCAGGCCTGCGCGTGCATGTCTACACCTCGCCCTCGCTGGTGCGGATCAACGAACGCTTTCGCCTCGGCCAACCCGGCGGCGGAATCCTCGTCGGCGATGACGAACTCTACGCCGCGCTCCAGCATTGCGAGCGGGCCAATGCGGGCGCGCCGATCACCATTTTTGAAATCGAGACCGCGGCGGCGTTCTGTCTGTTTGCGCAGCATCCGGCCGATGTGCTGCTGCTGGAAGTTGGCCTCGGCGGGCGACTTGATGCCACCAACATGATCGATGCCCCGCTCGCGACCGTGATTGCGCCCATCAGCATGGATCACACCGAGTTTCTCGGGGACACGCTGACGGCGGTCGCCCGCGAAAAGGCCGGGATCATCAAGCGCGGCGTGCCGGTGATTTGCGCGGAGCAGCCGCCCGAGGCGATTGCCGTGATCGAGCAGGACGCCAGGCGCCTGCGCGCGCCGCTTCACGCCGCCGGCGAGGGCTGGCACGTCAATGTCGAGCGCGGGCGCCTGGTTTATCAGGACGAGCGCGGCCTGATGGATCTGCCGGCGCCAAAACTGTTCGGACGGCATCAGTTCGACAATGCCGGCCTCGCGATTGCGACGCTGCGTGCGCAAGACCGGTTCAGGGTCGGACCGGCCGCGTTCGAGGCCGGCATCGTCAACGCCGAATGGCCGGCGCGGATGCAGCGTCTGGCGTCGGGCGCGCTGCTGGATCATGCGCCGCAGGGCTGCGAGATCTGGCTCGACGGCGGACACAATGCCGAAGGCGGGCGCGTCGCCGCCGCGGCGCTCGGCGATCTCGAAGAGCGGGTATCGCGTCCGCTGGTCGTCATCGCCGGCATGATGGCCAACAAGGATGCGAACGCGTTTCTCGCCAATTTCGCCGGACTGACCCGCCACATCATCGCGGTGCAGATACCGGACAACGACAATGCGATGCCGCCGGACCGGCTCGCCGACGCCGCGCGTGCGCTAGGCATGCGCGTGGAAACCGCCGAAACCGTCGAAGCCGCGTTGCGCGCACTCGCGCGCCTCGCCTACGAAGTGCCGCCGCGCATCCTGATCACGGGCTCGCTCTATCTCGCCGGCCACGTTCTCGCCGCCAACGGCACACCGCCGGGATAAGCCTGAACATGCGCTTTGCCGCAATTGCCGATGTCCACGGAAACTATCTCGAAGCGATGGCGGCCCTGGCGCGTCGCAACGGCCAGCCTGAACGGGCTTCGGCGCTGGCGACGGGCTGGATCCGGTAAGCGCAAAACAAGACGGCCGGCTATTCGCCGGCCGTCTCAATCACATCAGTGCGGGTCGCCGATCACACCGCGGCAGTAATCCACTGCTGCAGCTTCTGCTTCGGCGCGGCGCCGACCTGGCGGGAGGCCATCTCGCCGCCCTTGAAGATCATCAGGGTCGGGATCGACATCACGCCGTATTTCGAGGCCGTCTTGGGGCTCTCGTCGACGTTCAGCTTCACGATCTTGACCTTGTCGCCCATCGCGCCGGAAATCTCGTCGAGCGCGGGCGCGATCATACGGCAGGGGCCGCACCATTCGGCCCAGAAATCGACCACGACCGGGCCGGTCGCCTTGAGTACTTCGGCTTCGAAATCGGCGTCAGAAACCTTGCCAACGGCCATCGGAATACCTCGTTCAGTTCGGTAAGGATGCGGCCTTGAAGAATCGCCGCCGGGATCATGCAGCCAACCTATGAACGGGTTGTTGCCGGGTCAAGCTTGCTCGTCCCCGCGGAAACCGGATGCCAGTTCGGCGTCCAGCGCGGGAGCCGAAATCTCCATCAATTCAGGGGTTTCGGTCCAAAGTAATGCCGCCCGGACCGGCAATTGGGGATAAAGCTTCCCCAGCACCGCCCGGTAGAGGCCGAGCTGCCGGACATACCCCCTCGGCGCCGCCGCTGACAGGCTCGGCGGGGCGTGGTTGGTCTTGAAATCGACGATCAGCACCTCGCTTCGGCTCACCACCAACCGGTCGATTTGCCCGGAAACCAGCGCCGGTGGCAGCCCCGGCCGCTCCAGCCGCCCGACGATCGAGACCTCGGCGCGGCTGCCATCGCCAAATACCGGCGCGAAACGGCTATCCCTGATCAGGGCCAGCACGGCTTCCGCCAGCGTCTCCCGCTCGCCGTCGCTCCAGCCGTCCGCGTTGCGGACCAGGTATTTCAGCGCGGCGTCGCGGCGCCGCTCGGTCGCGAGATCGGGCAGCGATTGCAGCAGCCGGTGCACCAGCGTGCCGCGCCGAAGCGCGCGTGCGCGCAGCTCGATGGATTCGCCGGTTCGGACGCGATGATTGTCGTCCGCGGCCGGATCGGAAGGCCGCAGCAGGCCGTCGGCGGCGGCTTCCGGCGGCGCTGACGTCAGCAACCACGACGGCAGTTCGATCGGAGCGGCGGTCGCCGCAGCCGCGGCAGTACCTATGGCAGGAGCGGCATCCTCGATCCCTGAGTAGCGTTTTATCGGGCCATCCGGCGTCTCGATGGTCTCTTCGCGCAATCCGGAATTGGAAAGGCCCTTGACGATCAGATCGTACCAGGAGTGTTTGCGCACCGTATTCATGTTGCCCGGCATGCAGCCGCCGACGACCAGGCGATCGGCCGCGCGCGTCATCGCCACGTAAAGCAAGCGGCGATACTCGTCCTCGGTCTCGCCCAGCATCGCCGTGCGCGCCGCGCCGACGACGGCCGGGTCGTCGGCCTTCCTGCCGGCCCAGACCACGACGCCGTCAGGCAGATGAATCAGCTTGAGGCGTTGGGTATCCGAGGGCGACGACGTCGTGTCCACCAGAAACACCACCGACGATTCCAGCCCCTTGGCGCCGTGCACGGTCATGACGCGGACTTCGTCGCGCGAAATTTCCATGTCGCGCTTGACCTCCAGGTCGGCCGCGCGCAGCCACGCCACAAAACCCTGCAACGAAGCCGGCGCCTTGCGCTCATAGCCCAGCGCAAGCTCGAGGAATTCGTCGAGCGCGTCATTGGCCTCGTGGCCGAGCCGCCGCAGGATCCGCGCGCGGCCGCCATCGCCGCCAAGCAGCCAGGCGTAGAACGCAAACGGCGTCTCGGCCTCGAAACGGCGCTCGCATCGCCGCAAGCGATCGAGCGCGTCCATGAATTTACCATTGCCGGTGGCGTGATCGTTCAACGCGCTCCGCAGCGATCCCTTGCGCTGCCATGCCAGTTCGAAGAGATCGTCATCGGTCAGTCCGAACAGCGGGCTTTTCAGCGCCACCGCCAGCGCCAGATCGGCCTGCGGCAATAGCAACGCGTCCGCAAGATTCATCAGGTCGATGATTGCAATATGTTCGGTCAGTTTCAGCCGGTCGGCGCCGGCGACGGGAACGCCTGCGTGCTTCAGCGCCTGGATGACCGCATCGAAGGCGTTGCCGCGCCGCCGCACCAGCACCAGCATGTCGCCATAGCGCAACGGGCGGCGCTTGCCGGCACTGCCGGTCATGGTGCCGCTGTCGACCAGCCGCTTGATCTCGGCCTGAATGCGCCGGGCGAGTTTTACCTCCGGGCTGGTCTGCGACAGGCCGTCGAACGGCGCGCGCCAGCCTTCGATGTCTTGCTTGCCGTCCGGCTGCCGCAATTCCCAGAGCTCGATCAGGCTCGGCCCGGCGTCGGTGAGGGAATTGTGGATGGGATAGCCGGTCTCCACCGAATGGATGCTGCGGTAGATATCCGCTTCACGAAACACGTGGTCAACCGATTGCAGGATCGCGGCGCCGGAACGGAACGAATAGGTGAACGACACCGGATCGAATTTCAGTCCTGCATCGGTAAATTTTCGTTCCAGAGATCTGCGTCGGGCGTCGAATTCGCGGGGCGCTGCGCCCTGGAACGAAAAGATCGACTGCTTCTCGTCGCCCACCGCGAAGACCGTGCGCACCACGCCGTCGCGCGCGCCTTCGCCCGTGGTGAACTCGGAGATGATATGGGCGACGATGTCCCATTGCCGGGGACTGGTGTCCTGCGCCTCGTCGATCAGCACGTGATCGACGCCGCGGTCCAGCTTGTAATGCACCCAGCCGGAGGACACCCGGTCCAGCATGGCGAGCGTCTTGTCGATCAGATCATCATAATCGAGCAGCCCGCGCTCCTGCTTCTCGCGGCGATAATTTGCCGCCGCCGCGGTGGCGATCGCGAGCAGCGCCCGCGTGCGGTCCCGCGTCGTTATCGCCCGACGCCGCTCGATCAGGGGACCGATGCGGCCGCTTTCCAGATCGAACAGGCGCGCGATGGCCGGATTGTTGTCACAGAACTTTTTCGTCACCACGGTCTTGCGTGGGCTGCGTTCATCGGTGAGGAACACGCCAAGATATTTTTCGATCTGTTCGCTGCCGGTAAATATCAGCGCCTCGCGCAAGCGCGCGGCCTGCTCCTGGTCGGACTTGCTGCCGGTGTAGAGGATGGAGGCGACTTCGTTCCAGCGCGATCTCGGCAGATGCGGTCCGTCGACCATCTCGCGCTCGACGTCCTCGATATAGTCGCTCGCGTCGATGCCGAGTGCGGCCGACACCTGCACTCCCGCGGCCCCGACGCTGCCGGCGGCATCGGTCCATGCCATGAAGTGATCGCGGCTGAGGCACGCCTCGCGCACCACATCCTTGAAGGTGACGTCGGCCGCACTCGCCATCGCGATATTGAGGGCGCGGCCGGTCTCGCTGTCGGGATCGCGGGAGGCTTCGAGCAGCACCTTGAGGTTGGCGCGCTCCATCATCTCGTTCTGGTCGCGCTCGTCGATCACGGCAAACCGCGCCGGCACGTTGGCCTCGAACGGAAACTGCTGCAGCAGCCGCGTGCACAGCGCGTGGATGGTCTGCACCTTCAGGCCGCCCGGCGTTTCCAGCGCGCAGGCGAACAGCTTTCGCGCCGCCATCCGCAGGCGCATGTCGGGGCGCGCGATGCCTGCCTCGCGAATCGCGTCGTCGAGCGCGGCATCGTCGAGGGTCACCCAATGGCCAAGCGTGGTGAACACCCGCTCCGCCATATTGGCGGCGGCGGCCTTGGTGAAGGTGATGCAGAGGATTTTTTCAGGTTGCACACCGTCGAGCAGCAGCCTTATCACGCGTTGCACCAGCACATGGGTCTTGCCCGACCCGGCATTGGCCGAGACGAACGCGGAAGATGCGGGATCCGAAGCGCGCGCCTGCGTGGCGCGGACCGCCGATGGAATCGGGCGCGGCGCGCTTACCATTCTTCCAACCCCAATCCGCCGGCCGCCGACCATTCCTTGATCCGGGCAAGATCGTCGTAGCTGCCGTAGCGGTTCGACCACATCGACAGATTGAGCGAGGTGTAGGCCTGATCTTCATTCTCGTAGGCGCGGATCAGCGCTTCGAGTTTCCTGCGCGCCTCGTCGGCGGCCTCGTCGGGCAATTGCGGCGTATCGCCCTGCTTGATCTTGAGCTCGAGCGGCTTCTGTTCTCCCGGCGGATTGTTGCCGGAAAGCCTGACATAGCCGATCTCGCTGACGCAGCTGTCCGCGGCGATGCCTTCAAACCCGCCTTCCCGCAGGATCGCCGCCTCCAGCGTGAGCTGTGGCGACAGCCCCATGCGCACCTGCTTGCCGGTCGGCGGCGCTCCGGTCTTGTAATCGAGGATCGCAAAGGTGCCGTCATGGCGTCGCTCGATCCGGTCGGCACGCGCCGACAAGACAAAGATGCGCGCATTGTCGAGGCGGATCGGGATTTCGCCGCGGATCTCGGCGTCGATGCGAGCGATGTCGCCTCGCCGGGCGATTTCCCAATCCGAGAACCATCGGGCGATCCGCTGGAAGCGCGGCCACCACAGCGCGCGCGCCTCGGGCCGCTCCATCAGCGGGGCAAAATATTTCTCGCCGATGCTTCGCAGGGAGCCTGCGGGATCGCGCGGCAGCGAGGTTGCAAAGACTTGCGTGAATTCGCCGAGCGCATCGTGGATCGCCGAACCGCGATCGGCGGCCGACAGCGGCATGTCGACGGGATCGAGCGGGTTGAGCCGCAAAATATATTTGGCGTAGATAGTGTAGGGATCGCGCAGCCAGTCCTCGATCGCGGTCACCGACAGTTTTAGGGGGCGCGTCGCGCGCGGCGGCTTCGGCGCAGGCTGCGGGATCGGCTCGACCTTGTCGGGGCGATCCAGTTCACTGGCAAAACGCGCATATTTCTCGCCGGCTGCGACCGCGGCGATCCAGCGATCCTCGCCCGCGACCGCTTCCAGCCGATGCAGGAAGCGCGAGGCCACCGCGGGCGCGCCGCCGACCTTGGCGGCATGACTGAGGATGACATCGCCGGCGCCGAGCAGCTGGGCAAAATCGTGCGCGGAAAGGCCGATGCGCCGCTCCGGCAGATCGAGGCCGAGTTCGTGCCGCATCGGCCGGCTCAGCCAGGGATCGATGCGCGGCGCCGGCGGCCAGACGCCTTCAACCAACCCGCCGATGATGACGCGGTCGGATTGGGTCAGCCGCGCTTCCAGCGGGCCGTAAATCTTCAGATGAACGTTGGTCTGCTCCGGCCGCCGCACCATGCGGTCGGCAAAGGCAGTCTGGAACACTTCCGGGTAATCGCCGAGCTCGACCAAGAGGCCGCTTCGCGATTTGCCGCCGAGCAAATCGTCGAAGGCGGAGGCAAGCGCCGACCCCGGCTGGCCCTCGAAGGCGAGCGCCGCGCCATGCTCATCGCGCGACAGCTCCATCAGCAGGTCGCGGTGGCGTATGGCCATCTCAGCAAAGTCGTGGGGTTTTCCAGGCTTGAGACTTTCGAGCGGCGCGAGCGCCGCCTTTAGCTTGGCGATCAGCGCTTGCGCCCGATCGAGTTGCTCGTCCCGGAGCCGGGTTCTTGGCTCCGCAGCATGCAGCGAAGACGTCTCGCCGCGCCGGAGTTTGCCAAGCTCGTCACGGAAACGATCAAAATCGTGCGCCAGGCCGCCGCTTGCCGCCTGCGGCCGCGTGCCGCGCAACAGCGCCAGTTCGAGCGTCTCGACGGCGTCCTTGAACGCGCCCGCCGCGCCGCCAAGCCGGCACAGCGGATGCTTCAACAGCGCCAGCAGGGTTGGTGGCTCGAGCCCGTTTGCCGCCGCCTCCGCCGCCAGCCGCGCGAAAATGCCCGCCGGCGTGTCCATCAGCGCATCGCCGCCGGAGTCGTCGTAGGCAAGATTCCAGCGGCCGAGGGCTGCGATCACCCGCCGCGCCAATGCGCGATCCGGCGTCACCAGCGCCGCCGATTTATTCAGATGCCGCGCCTCGCGCATCGCCACCGCGATCGCCAGCGCCTCCATCTCGGGATTGTCGGCAGCGATCACGGCGAGGTTTTTCATGGCGCCCGAGATCTTCTCGATGATGTCGGGCTCGGCCAGCCGCCGGTGCCATTGCGCTGTCGCGTTGGACGGCCGCATTGCCTCCGACGCCAGCACTTCGCGCCCATCCGCCGCGGTTTGTCCCAAAACTTCGACGTCGCCGCGCTTGAGGCCAAATCGCTGCAACAGCGCATGCATCGCGTATTGCGGATGGTTGGACGAGGGAGGCGAGGTGAACTTGCCTTGCGCGTCCTTTGTGCCGCCGATCGTCTGCCAGGCTTCCTCGTCGAGATCGGTGTCGAGCCCCGGCAGCACCACCGCGCCGTTTGGCAGATTTGCAACGGCGTGGAGAAATTTTGCGGTCGCCGGCATCGAGCCGGTCGAACCCGCCGCGATCACCGGACCGTCGTGATACGTGCCGAGCCGTTTGGCCTCCGCCGCGATCAAGAGGTCCCTCCGCGCCGCCGGCTCGATCTTGCCGATTTCCTGCAAATGCGCCGGCCACGCCAGACGCGCGATCCGAAGGAATTCCAGCGAGTGCTGCCAATATTGGTCGAGCTGGTCCGGCACCAGCCCGTCCAGCGCCTCCCAGCCGACGCCGCGCGTCACCATGTCGTCCATCAGCCGCGCCAGATCGCCGGCCAGCGCCAGCGTCGAAGCCGGGCCGCCGACCACCAGCGGCGCCAATACTGGACCTTTGGCCCAGGCCGCGACCAACGTTGCCAATGTGAGCCTGCGATCGAGTTCGCCGAGCTTCGGCGGGATATCCAGCGGCGCCGCGCCGCCATATTGTTCGGCCTCTTCCGCGAACCCCAGTTCGTCCTCGTCGATGTCGCCGAGCGCGACAATGCGCGGCAGCACCGCGGCGTCCGCTTTCAGCTCGTCGAGAAAGATTTCCCGCGCCATGCGGCCGGCGCGCCGGGTCGGCAGATAGAGCGTCGCCTGCGCGAGTTTCTCCGGATGGCTCCGCGCCTCGAAGCCCGCGACCAGCCGGCCATCGACCAATGCTGCGATGACGGTGCGCAAGAACGGCGCGGATAATGGAACGCTGAAAACGCGCATGGGCTGCCTGATTCGAAGATCAGGGTGCATCATGGCATGGGCGAATTTCGGGTGCGATTTTTAATTCGTCTACGAATCGTCATGCGCGGGCTTGACCCGCGCATCCGTCTTCAAAAAGCACTTTTCGAAAAGGATGGATTGCCGGGTCAAGCCCGGCAATGACGGCAACCGCGCCGGCTAGGCCACGCTTTCGAGAAACGCCTCTTCCGCCGCGCCGACGGCGTCGGGGGTTCCGACATGCATCCACACGCCGTCGAGCCGCAAGCCGAACAGCCGCTCCTGCTCGTTGGCGCGGTCGAACATTTGGGTCAGCGAAAACTCGCCCGCCGGCGCATCGGCGAACAGCGACGGCGACATGATCGCGGCACCGGCATAGACGAAGGGAACCACTTGGTGTTCCCTGCGCTTGCGCAGCGCGCCGTCCGGCAGCATGGAGTAGTCGCCGCGGCCGCCATAGCCGATGCTGCTCGTGGTCGGCGCCATCAACAACAGGATATCCATGCGCGAAGGCTCGAAGGCCTCGGCGAGCCGCGTCAGATTGGGCCGCACGCCGTCGATCCACATGGTGTCGGAATTGACATGGAAGAACGGCTCAGGGCCGAGCAAGGGCAGCGCCTTGACGACGCCGCCGCCGGTGCCGAGCACCTGGTCGCGCTCGTCCGAGATGATTACGCGCGGCCTTGTCCGCGAGGCGGTGTGCGCGATGATCTGGTCGGGCAGATAGTGCACATTGACGACGGCCTCGCTGACGCCGGCGTCGGCGAGCTTGTCGAGCACATGATCGAGCAGCGGGCGTCCCGCCACGGGCACCAGCGGCTTCGGCATCTTGTCCGTCAACGGGCGCATGCGCACGCCGAGGCCGGCGGCGAGGACCATGGCTTTGGTAGGTTTGACGGACATTTTACAGGCTTCTCGAACCGCTGTTTCTTCGATTCACAAAATCATATCACGGCGATTCGGGGCGCGCATCGATCGTCGATGCCATAGCCGTCCCAGATGACGGTTGTGCGACCAGCCGACGGCCGGATCAGGCTTCCGCATCCTGTCCCGAGCGTCTGGCGGACTTTTTCTTCTTTTCGCCCGTTTTCAGGAAATTGACGCCGATCTGGTCGCCATTGACCCATGACAGTTCGCAGCGGCGATAGGCGAGACCCGTGGACGACAACAGCAGGAAGAATTCCTTGAGATGCAGCCCCTCGACGGAGCCTTCGACCGTCAGTTTCGCGCCGGTCTCGGAAACGTCTTCCATGGTGCATTCGCGCCGCCATGTGCCGTCGATGCCCATCATGTGCGCCGGGAAGCCGCGTTCGAATGTGACGCGCTCACCCATGCGCCGTTGTTCTGTCGTCGCCATTGACCTGCTCCAGCCCTCAAAGCAACCGCGCCCTGCGCTTAAGGGCAGGGTCCGGCGCGCAGAGTAAGGGCAGGGCGGCTAACAAGCGGTAAATGACGGTACCGGGGGAGGGACGTTGGCGGCGTACCATTCGCGGGCCGGCGCAAGCCCGGGGTGGGCCAGTGAACGACCGAGATAGGTCCAGATCCGGGGCTGATGGCGCAGATATTGCGGCTTGCCGTCGCGCCGGTTGAGCCGCGCAAAGGTGCCGAGCAGCCGCGTGTTGCGCTGCGCCGACATGATCGCATAGAGCTCGGCGAAACCGGCCGGGTCGAAGCCCTGGTCGGCGGCGAGCCGTGCCTTGATGTAGCGCGTCAGCAATGCGAGCTCGAGCTGTTCGGGCACGTCGATCCGCGCGTCCTGCAGCAGCGACACCAGATCGTAGGCGGCCGGGCCCAGTACCGCGTCCTGGAAGTCGATGAGGCCGACCTTCGCGATGCCCTGGCGTTCGCCGAGCCAGATCAGATTGGGCGAATGGAAGTCCCGCAGCACCCAGGTCCTGGGAGCGGATGCAGCCTTGCTCAGGAGATCGCGCCACATCGCGACGAATTCGCTGCGCAGGCTTTCGGTCAGTTCGCGCCCGCGGTCCGGCAGATACCATTCCGGCATCAGTCCGACCTCGACCAATAACGCGTCGGTGTCGAAAATCGGAATGGTGTAGCTGAGCTGTGGCGCCAGCGGCAGGACCTCGGGCAATGCTTCGCGGTGCAGCACCGCCAGCATGTCGGTTGCGGCCTCATAGCGCTCGGCGATCGGTGCGGGCGGATCGCCTTCGACAAAGCCTTCGCTGCCGAAATCCTCGGTGATCAGGAATCCCGCATCGAGATCGGCGTGATGGACCGCGGGCGCCGAGAAGCCGCGCTCGCGCAGGCCGCCGGCGACAGCGACAAACGGCTTGACGTCCTCGGCCAGATGCACAGCGGCACTGTACGATTTGCCGTCATAGATCGCAGGTCCGTCGGGACGCCGCGGCGAGTTCATCAGGATGACGACGCCGTCGTCGCGGACGAGCCGCGCATAGGAACGCGTCGATGCGTCGCCGGCCATGCGCAGGCGTTTGGCCTCGGTATAGCCGGCGCCGTCGAGAAACTGCCGCAGCGCTTGAAGCCTTGCGACCTGGGCTGCGGCCTTGCCGTGACCCGTGATCTCGGCGGCGCGCGCGGTTGATCCGAGCGCCGGACGATGGCTCAGCGCGATGTCGATGCGGTCGGCAGGCAGCGCCGACGGCGCGCGCTCCGGCCATTCGATCAGCGCCACCGTGCCCTCAGGCAGCGGCGACAGGCCGATCTCCTCCAGTTCGGTGGGATCGTTGATGCGATAGAGATCTGCGTGCAGCAGCGGGAAAGCCGGCAGGTCGTAAGCCTGGACCAGCGTGAAAGTCGGGCTTGGAACCTCCAGCGCGTCGTCGCCGGCGAGATACCGGATCATTGCCCGCGCCGCCGCGGTCTTGCCGGCGCCGAGGTCGCCGGACAAGGTGATGACGTCGCCGGGGCCGATCAGCAGAGCGAGATCGGCCATCAGATGCGCGGTCGCGGCCTCGGTCGATAACGCCAGCGAGAATGTCGTGGGAGCGTTCATTCCGCGGCGTTGCGATGCGCGGCCTGATCGATCGGGAAGTCGCAGGTCACGCTCGTGCCATTGCCGACGACCGAATCGACCCGCACCTTGCCTCCGTGCAGTTCGACAAAGGAGCGCACCAGCGACAGGCCGAGGCCGGCGCCGCGGTGCCGCGAGCCGTGCGAGTGGCTTTCGAACCAGTCGAATACCTTGTCCTTGACGTCGGGCGGAATGCCCGGACCGGAATCGGTCACGGTGAACACGACGCTGTGCTCGGTCCGCCGGGCGCTGAGGCCGACGGCCGCGTCCTGCGGCGAGAATCCCACGGCATTGGCCAACAGATTATACAGCACCTGCACCACGCGGCGCTCGTCGCCGACAAAGCTGCCGATATTTGGATCGACATCGACCTTGAGCTGGATGCGGTCGGTCGCGAGCCGGTCCTGGATGCCTTCGGCGGCGGCCTCGATGGTCTTGCGGATGTCGATCGAGCCCAGATTCAGCGACATCGCGCCGGCGTCGATGGTCGCGAGATCGAGGATATTATTGATGATCGCCAGCAGGGCGTTGGTCGAAGTCGTGATGTAGCCGAGATACTCGGCCTGCTTGGGCGTCAGCGGGCCGGTGACGGGGTCACTCAGGAAATGCGCGAAACCGATGATGGTGGTCAGCGGGGAGCGCAGTTCGTAGGACACGTGGTGGACGAAATCGACCTTCATCTGGTCGGCGGTCTCCAGCGCCTCGTTGCGCTCGCGCAGTGCGCGCTCGACGTTCTCGGTGTCGGTGATGTCCTGGAAGGTCAGCATGGTGGCGCCGTCGGGCAACGGCATGGTCATGCAGTCCAGCACGCTGCCGTCCTTGCGCTCCAGCTTCAGCGGCACCTCGACCCGGTTCTCGATCCTTGTAATCGCCTCGCGGAGGGCCAGCCAGGTCTCGGCGTCGTCGAACAACGGCTTGCACCAGGTCTCCACCGTCTCGATATGCGGCTGCTCGCGCATCGCGTCGGGCGACAGCTTCCACATCCTGGCGAAGGCCGGATTGAACAATTGGGCGCGGCCATTGCTGCCGAACACCGCGACCGCTTCGGCCAGGTTGTCGAGCGTTTCACGCTGGACCCGGATCAGGCCGTCGAAGCGCCGGGCAAGCTCGAGGCTTTCGGTGACGTCGTCGAACAGATAGGTGACGCCGCCTTCCGGGTTCGGCGTGGTGACGACGCTGACCGCGCGGCCATCGGGGAGATACCAGGTATCCTTGGTCGGCTCGACCGCGCGATAGGCCTCGTGCAGCTTGGCCTTCCAGGCCCGGAAATCCGGCTGTTCGGGAACCTTGCGCGCGGCGCGCAGCCGGTCGAGCACGCTGGAATCGTCGGGGCTGCCGTCGAGAAAGGTGCGGTCGAGGTCCCATAGCCGGCGATAGGAATCATTGTAGAACGCCAGCCGCCGCTGGCCGTCGAACACGGCCACGCCCGAGGACAGCTGATCGAGCGTGCGGCGATGCGCCTCCGCCATCCGCACCAGCGCCGCGCGCAGGCCGCTGGCCTCGCTGGCGTCGATGGCGATGCCGGCGCTTCCGGCGTGGAGAGCCAGCGCATGGACGTCATAGACACGGCGCTCGCCGCCGACGACGATCGGCAGCCGTGCGGTGAAGGCCGAGTTGCCGCTCAGCGACCGGTTGACGTCGTCGCGCTGGTCGCTTTCGAGCAGTTCGAGGTTGCGATGGATCGCATCGGCGACATCCGTGGCCTCGGTGGCCTTCACGTAGGCCGCGTTGGCATAGCGAAGCTGGCCTTGTGCGCTCTTGGCCCAGATCGGCCATGGCACGGCAGCCGCGAAATCGCGCAACAGCTCGCTTTCCTCTTGCAGCGTCTTGTAGCGGAGATTCGATTCCGCCAGTTCCCGGCGGACGCCGCCGAGTTCGCGAATCCGCACAATGGCCTGGCCGCCGATGGCGCGACCCATGGCTTCGATCGCGCGTCCGTTCGAGGTCGACAGATTGAGCAGAAAGCCTTCGCCGGCCTCGCGCAGCGCGTCGACCGCGTGATCCATCTGCAGTGCCGGTTCCGGCGGCAGCCAGGTGCCGAAGGCGAGGAGGCGCTGCGGCTGCTGGGTCTCCTGCGGCATCAGCAGCGAAGTGTCGCCGGTGATTTCCGGGCGATTGTCGCCTGCCGCCCATGAAATCAGGATCTGCGGCTCCGCGAACAACAGCGCCCGGAAACGGTCGGCCTGGACCTGCAATTCCCCGATATCGGCGAGCAGCCGCGCCTCGCTTCTTGCGGCGCGGATACGGGTGCGCATCAGGAGTATCGCCGCCAGCACGGAGAAGCCGAGCAGCGCCAGCGCCGTGGTCAGTACGGCGAATTCCTGGCGATTGAGATCGAGTGGAGCCGAGTTCGCCTCCAGCAACGACGAATCGCCGGCATAGACCTGTGTGATGCCCCCGAATCCCGCGGCGGCAAGTGCGATCAGGCCGTTACGTGCCAGCGATGTGCACGACAGCAAGGTCCGACGCATCGTACCGATCACGCCCGACATATTTGCCCCAAGCCGTACGACTTTGCGCCCGGCGACCACGCATGAGCCGCCAAAGTGTGAGCGGTTTGGCGGCAAGATCATGCGTCCTTCAAAAAATCAGAGCGCGATCAGACGCAAAACCGGTAGCCCACTCTTGCTGATCGTGCTCCGTGCGCGAATCGGGAGACAATATCCCCTTCGGGAGTCCGTGGGTAAGAGTCCAGACCGTGAACGCGAATTCCGGTGCAGAAAAATGCGGGATTAAACTTCATCGGAACGATTTTTATGAAACTCGATGCGCTATTTACGCGAATTAGCGGCCGGTCGAGCCGAAGCCGCCACTGCCGCGCTCGGTCGCCGACAGTGAAATCACGGGAACCAGGTCCGCCCGGACCACGGATGCGATCACCATCTGCGCGATGCGCTCACCGCGGCGAATCTCAAACGGCGCAGCGCCATGGTTGATCAGGAGCACGCCGATCTCGCCGCGATAGTCGGCGTCGACGGTGCCCGGCGAATTCAGCACGGTGACGCCGTGCTTCGCTGCAAGCCCGGAACGCGGACGGACCTGCGCCTCATAGCCCGGCGGCAGTGCGATTGTCAGCGCAGTCGGCACCAGCGCGTGCTTTCCGGGTGCCAAGACCAGCGGCGATCCTTCGGGAACCGCGGCCAGCAGGTCGAGGCCCGCGGCGTGGGCGCTCTGATAGGCCGGCAGCGGCAGGCCCTCGCCATGCGGCAACTGCCTGATATCGATTTTAACGTTTGAGCTCACGAGGCTTTTCCGATGGTTTCGGCGATGCGTGCCACCAGGGCAGTGGCGACTTCCTCCTTGGTCATGACCGGCCAGGAGTCCACATGGATTTCCGCGCCGTCGCGGGTCAGGAGATGAACGGTGTTGCGGTCGCCGCCCATCACGCCGGTCGCGGGCGAAACATCATTGGCGACGATCCAGTCGCAGCCCTTGCGGGCGAATTTTGCCTTGGCGTTGTCGATCAGATGTTCGGTTTCGGCGGCAAAGCCGATCACCAGCGGCGGCCGCTGGTCCTTCAGCTTCGAAATCGTCGCCAGGATGTCGGGATTTTCGACGAGCTGCAGCGGGGGCATGCCGGCGGCAGTCTTTTTCAGCTTCTGCTCGCCTTCAGTGGCGACGCGCCAGTCGGCCACCGCGGCGGCGAAGATCGCGATATCCGCCGGCAATGCGGCTTCCACCTGGCGCAGCATGTCGCGCGCGGATTCCACATGCTTCACGGTGACATCAGGGGGGTCGTCGAGATCGACCGGGCCGGAGACCAGGGTGACGTCGGCGCCGGCAGCCTGCGCCGCCGCGGCAATGGCAAATCCCTGTTTGCCCGAGGAGCGGTTGGCGATGTAGCGCACCGGATCGATCGGCTCATGCGTCGGCCCCGCGGTGATGAGGACGCGCTTTCCCTTGAGCGGACGCGGTCGCGGCGGCCGCAGCAGGCGCTCGGCGGCGGCCGCGATTTCCAATGGCTCCGCCATGCGGCCGACCCCGGCTTCGCCGGCTTCGGCCATTTCACCGGCATTGGGGCCGATCATGACGGTGCCGTCGCGCTGCAGCTGCGCGACATTGCGGCGGGTGGCGGCATTGTTCCACATCAGCGGGTTCATCGCCGGCGCCAGCAGAATCGGGCGGTTGGTCGCGAGCAGAATGGCGCTGGCGAGGTCGTCGGCATGGCCATTGGCCATCTTCGCCATCAGGTCCGCGGTCGCCGGTGCCACCACGATCAGATCGCAGTCGCGTGCGAGGCGAATATGGCCGGCGTCGAACTCGCTCTCGGGGTCGAACAGATCGGTGTAGACGCGCTCATGCGCCAGCGCCGAGGCCGACAGCGGCGTGACGAATTGCTGCGCCGCCCTGGTCAGCACGCAGCGGACGCGCGTGTTGCGTTCCTTGAGCCGCCGAACCAGGTCCAGCGCCTTGTAGGCGGCGATACCGCCGCCGATGATCAGGGTGACGCGGGCCTGATCCAGCGCACCGGCGCGCCCGGGAGCGCGGGAGAGCTCATCTGCGGGTGATGGAGAGCGCTGCGAGGGGGTGGTGGCGAACTCGAAGGGCCGACCCTGCATGATCTCACCCAGGATTACCCGGACTTCCTCCTCCACCGAGCGTCCGTTCTTGGCCGAACGGAGCCGCAGATAGACTTTGATGGCCTCATCGAGCTTTCGGATGGTCAGGCTGGCCATGGGTGCTTCCGAGGAGATATGAGCGCAATGCTAGCACATCATGCATGCATTGCAATCACAATTGCCGAACGGCAAACAGGATCGCGATAAAGGTCGCAGCGATGATCCAGAGCGCCAGCGTGCGCCAGCGGCTCTTGCGGCCCTCGGTCCGGCCCATTGCCGCGATCGTCTCCGGCGACAGCGTGAGGCCTTCCCGAGTCATGGTCTCCAACTGCTCCAGCACGGCGACCGACCGCGCCGCGATCGTCGGCAGGCCGGCCAGTACCCGGCCGAGATCGCCGGCACCGGCCATCGCGCCCTGGATGCGCCCTACCGGGCCCAGATTGCGCTCGATCCATTCGCGCACCACGGGATCGGCGATCTTCCAGATGTCGAGTTTCGGGTCGAAGCTGCGCGCCACGCCCTCGACCACCACCATGGTCTTCTGCAGCAGGATCAGCTCCGGGCG
>NZ_JADGRI010000473.1 GCF_017881085.1 Bradyrhizobium sp. | reverse complement strand
CGCGCCGGATCGTTGGAGAAGGTGTGAACCGACGTCAACACCCCCGAGCGCACCAGGAACGTGCCGATCAGCGACAGCGAGAAGGTGAGGATCGCCAGCAGGATGGTCCACACCTTGAGCGAATTTCGCTTTTCCATCACCACGGCCGAGTGCAACAGCGCGGTGCCGGCGATCCAGGGCATCAGCGAGGCGTTTTCGACCGGATCCCAGAACCACCAACCGCCCCAGCCGAGTTCGTAATAGGCCCAATAGGAGCCCATCGCGATGCCGAGCGTCAGGCACATCCAGGCGAGCAGCGTCCACGGCCGTACCCAGCGCGCCCACGCCGCGTCGATACGGCCTTCGATCAGGGCCGCGACGGCGAACGAGAACGCAATGGAGAACCCGACATAGCCGAGATAGAGCATCGGCGGATGCACCGCGAGACCGAAATCCTGCAGGATCGGGTTGAGATCGCGGCCCTCGACCGGCACCTCGGCCAAACGCCGGAACGGATTCGAGGTGAAGAGGATGAACAGGTAGAAAGCGGACGCGATCCAGGACTGCACCGCGAGCACGTTGGCCTTGAGCGTGGACGGCAGATTGGTTCCGAACCACGCGACCAGCGCGCCGAACAACGCCAGGATCAACACCCACAGCAGCATCGAGCCTTCATGGTTGCCCCAGACGCTGGTGAACTTGTAGATCAGCGGCATCTGCGAATGCGAATTCTCGAACACGTTGGCGACCGAGAAGTCCGACGTCACGTAACAATAAGTTAGCGCGCCAAACGCGATGGCCACGAAGGCGAATTGCGCCAGCGCGGTCGAGTCGGCGAGCTTCATCAGCGCCACATCGCCCTTGCGCGCGCCCACCACCGGCGACCACGACTGGATCAGCGCCAGCGCAAGCGCCAGTACGAGTGCGTAGTGACCGAATTCTGCGATCATGTCGGCGACTCCCGGTTCATCTCGCGCTTTGCTTGACTGGCGCCGCGGTCTCTTGCCAGTGCCCCTGTTTCTTCAGGGTATCGACAATCTCGCGCGGCATGTAATTCTCGTCGTGCTTGGCGAGCACGGTATCGGCCGCGAACGTGCCGCCCGGCTCGACATGGCCCTCGGCGACGACGCCCTGCCCTTCGCGGAACAAGTCCGGCACGATGCCCCGGTAGCTGACCGGGATATCCTTGTTGCCGTCGGTCACCTCAAAGCGGATCTGCAGATTGTCGCCGCGCTCCAGGCTGCCCATCTTCACCATGCCGCCCAGGCGAACGCGCTTGCCGGGCGCCGCCTTGTTGTCGGCGATATCGGTCGGCGAATTGAAGAAGACGATCGAGTCGCGCAGTGAGCTGAGCACCAGCCCAACCGCGATGGCGAGCACGCCGAGGCTTGAGCCGATCAAAATAAGGCGCCGCTGTTTCCGTGTCATGAGCCTTCCAGTCCGAGCTCTTTCGTCAGTTCGCCGATGCGGCGCAGATTGTCGGTGTTGCCGGCAAGCGCGGTACGGGCGCTTGCAGCCGCGGTCAGCGCCTTGTCGCGCTCGCCAAGCACCGTATAAGCCTTAATCAGGCGAAGCCAACCATCAACGTCGGAGCCGTTTTCGGCCATGCGCTGCGCCAGGCGCGCGACCATGCTTTCGATCATGTTGTTACGCTCGCCCGGCGCCATCTGCGCGGCGGCGGCGACCTGGTTCGCGTCCGGCCCCGGGGGAGGACCGGCTGCGCCGGGACCGGAACCAGCGGCAGCGGCCTCGGTTTCGAGCCCCTGAAGCCCCTGGTCGAGCCGCTGCAGGGCTTCCCGATCGCTGGCAAGCGCAGCATGCGCCTCGGCGACGGCCGCTTTGGCCTTTTCGGTCCTTCCGAGCACCCGATAGGAACGCACGAGCTGGATCCAGCCGGGGACGTCGGATCCATCCTTCTTCAGACGTTCGGCCAGACGCGCGACCATCGCCTCGATGGCGTCGCCATTATGTTCGGGTGGCGCGGCCGCCGCGGCCGACGGGGGCGAAGCAACGAACGTCGGCTCCTTCTCGTCGACCCGCGCCAGCGCGCTCTTGACCATCGGGAGCCATTCAGCGCCTTCACGGGCGCTGGCGACCAGCGCGGTCCATCGCTTCACCGCCTCGTCGCGGCGGCCTTCCTGCTTGGCGTTGAGCCCGAGATAATATTGCGCCATCACATCTTCGGGATCGGCGGCGTTGGCCCGCTCGAACAGTCCCTTGGCCTCCGGGGTCACCACGCCGTTGGAAGCCACAACGATGGCTTCGCCGAGATCCCCTAAACGCGCGGCGTCCGGGCCGAATATCTCCAGCGCATTGCGCCGCGCCCTGACCGCGTCATCGAAGCGTCCAAGACGAAGATACACCGGCGCCAGCAACTCCCAGCCGCGTCCGTTCTTTGGATTGGCCTCAAGATATTTCTCCACCTCGGCGACGGTCTGCTCGATGCCCTCCGGAAGCGGCTGTCCGCGGGCCTCCGCATTCATCGAAACGGGAACCAGATTCGGCGATCCCAGCGAGAGATAAACAAGGCCCGCGCCGAGCGGCAGCACAATGATCGCGGCGGCGAGCGTCGCCCAGCGGGTGCGGCGGGCGGGAACCGGCGCAGCGACGGCATCTGCGGCCTTGGCGACCTCTGCGGCCGCGATCAGGCGCCGCGATACCTCGACCCGCGCAGCTTCGGCTTCCACTCCGCCGATCAGGCTGGCGGCCTCGTCGCGGTCGATCTCGTCGAGCTGGTCGCGATAGACAGCGACATCGCTTCCCGAACGGAGGGACCTCTGACGGCGTGCGAGCGGCCACCAAACGGCGGCTACAGCCGCAAGCGTCATCAATGCGAGGATCGTCCAGAAGATCATCTAGTCACTTTATCCAGTGCTGCCCAAACAGGCTTGTTTGCCAACGCGACGTCCTGATACCAAGCGGGTACAACCCGACTTTGAC
>NZ_JADGRI010000472.1 GCF_017881085.1 Bradyrhizobium sp. | reverse complement strand
ACGTTCTTGCAGGTGACGCTGCAGGTGTGACACCCGATGCACTTGTCGAGGTTCAGCACCATTGCGATTTGAGCGCGGATTTTCATTCTGCGGCCTCCAGGCGGGGGGTGCCGGGCTGATCGGCGGTAGGGGTATCGAGCCAATCAATCTTCGACATCTTGCGAATGATGACGAATTCGTCGCGGTTGGAGCCAACCGTGCCGTAATAATTGAAGCCGTAGGATTGCTGCGCGTAACCGCCGATCATGTGCGTCGGCTTGAGCACGACCCGGGTGACGGAGTTGTGAATACCGCCGCGCTGGCCGGTCTGCTCGGAGCCCGGCACGTTCACGATCTTCTCCTGTGCATGATACATCATGCACATGCCCTGCTTGACACGCTGGGAGACCACCGCGCGCGCCACCAGCGCGCCGTTGGTGTTGAAGGCCTCGACCCAGTCGTTGTCGACGATGCCGGCGCCCTTGGCGTCGGTCTCGCTGATCCAGACGCACGGCCCGCCACGCGACAGCGTCAGCATCAGAAGATTGTCGGTATAGGTGGAATGGATGCCCCATTTCTGGTGCGGCGTGATGAAGTTCAGCACCACCGAGGCATTGCCGTTCGGCTTGCGATCGATCACCGGCTTGATCGTCTTGGTGTCGATCGGCGGCCGGTAGACGCAGAAGCCCTCGCCGAAGGCGCGCATCCACAGATGATCCTGATAGAGCTGCTGACGGCCGGTCAGCGTTCGCCACGGGATCAGTTCGTGGACGTTGGTATAGCAGGCATTGTAGCAGACCTTCTCCGATTCCAATCCCGACCAGATCGGCGAGGAGATGATCTTGCGCGGCTGCGCCACGATATCGCGGAAGCGGATCTTCTCGTCTTCCTTGGGGATCGCCAGATGGGTGTGGCTCCGCCCCGTGAAGCCTTCGAGCGAGGCCCAGGCCTTGACCGCGACTTCGCCGTTGGTTTCCGGCGCGAGGCTGAGGATGACCTCGCAGGCGTCGATTGCGGTGTCGATACGGGCCAGCCCTTTGCTGGCGCCCTCCTCGAGCACGGTGCCGTTGAGCTTCTTGAGCAGATCGACTTCATGGTCGGTGTTCCAGCTCATGCCCTTGCCGCCATTGCCGAGCTTGTTCATCAGCGGCCCAAGCGAAGTGAAGCGCTTGTAGAGGTTCGGATAGTCGCGCTCGACCACGGTGACCGCCGGCATGGTCTTGCCGGGGATCGGATCGATCTCGCCCTTCTTCCAGTCCTTGACGTCGAAGGGCTGGGCGATCTCGCCGGGGCTGTCGTGCATGATCGGGGTGAGAACAACATCCTTTTCCACCCCAAGCACCTCCGGTGAAACCTTCGAGAAGGCTTCCGCGATGCCCTTGTAAATGTCCCAGTCGCTGCGCGATTCCCAGACCGGATCGATCGCCGCCGACAGCGGATGGATGAACGGATGCATGTCGGAGGTGTTGAGGTCGTTCTTTTCGTACCAGGTCGCGGTCGGCAGCACGATGTCGGAATACATGCAGGTCGTCGACATCCGGAAGTCGAGCGTGACCAGCAAGTCGAGCTTTCCTTCCGGCGCCCGGTCGTGCCACTTGACCTCCATCGGCTTCTTCTTGCCGTCCTCGCCGAGGTCCTTGCCCATCACGCCGTGCTTGGTGCCGAGCAGATGTTTCAGGAAATATTCGTGACCTTTGCCGGACGCGCCCAGGAGATTTGAGCGCCAGACGAACAGGTTGCGCGGCCAGTTCTGGGGATTGTCGGGATCGTCGCAGGATAGCTTCAGGTCGCCAGACTTCAGGGCTTTTGCGACATAGTCCTTCGGCTCCAGACCGGCCGCGGCGGCACGTTTGGAAACTTCGAGAGGATTGGATTGCAGCTGCGGCGCGGAAGGCAACCAGCCCATCCGCTCGGCGCGCGCGTTGTAGTCGATCAGTGCGCCATCCCACGGGCCGGCCGGCGCCGTCGGCGACAGGATTTCCTTGATGTCGAGCGTCTCATAGCGCCACTGATCGGTGTGGGCATAAAACGCCGAGGTCGAATTCATCTGCCGAGGCGGACGTCCCCAGTCGAGGCCGAAGGCCAGCGGCGTCCAGCCGGACTGCGGCCGCAGTTTTTCCTGACCGACATAATGCGACCAGCCGCCGCCGGATTGTCCGACGCAGCCGCACATCACCAGCATGTTGATGATGCCGCGGTAGTTCATGTCCATGTGGTACCAGTGGTTCAACCCGGCGCCGACGATGACCATGGAACGGCCGCCGGTCTTCTCGGCATTGAGCGCGAATTCGCGCGCCACCGTGATGATCTGGTCGCGCGGCACGCCGCTGATCTTTTCCGCCCAGGCCGGCGTATAGGGCTCGACGTCGTCGTAGCTCTTGCCGAGATGTTCGTCGCCAAAGCCGCGGTCGACGCCGTAATTGGCGACGAAGAGATCATAGACGGACGCCACCAGCGCCTCGCCATCCCTGAGCGCGATGCGCTTGGCCGGCACCTTGCGCATGAGAACGTCCGGATGGTCGGTGCCCTTGAAATGGTCGTGCTCGCGATTGCCGAAATACGGGAATCCGACGTCGGCGAGTTCGTCTTTGACATCGGCGAGCGAAAGCCGAAGTTTCGTTTCGCGGCTCCTGGAATCCCGCTCTTCGAGATTCCATTTGCCCTTCTCGCCCCAGCGGAAACCGACGGAGCCGTTCGGCACCACGATCTCGCCGGTCGCCTCGTCATAGGCCACCGTTTTCCACTCGGGATTGTTGGCCTCGTCGAGCGAAGTGGCGAAATCCGAGGCGCGCACGAACCGCTCGGGCACGAGCCGTCCCCCGGATTTCACCAGACGCACCAGAAATGGCATATCCGTATACTGGCGCGCGTAATCGTTGAAATATTTGGTCTGACGATCGACGTGGAATTCCTTCAGGATCACATGGCCCATCGCCATCGCCA
>NZ_JADGRI010000258.1 GCF_017881085.1 Bradyrhizobium sp. | reverse complement strand
TTCCTTGATCTGTTTGTGGGCGCGCGAGCGCGGCAGCCGCTGCGTGAAATGACACCAGTCGGGGGCGTGGAGCGGACATTTGCCGTCGTGCGGGCAGGGGGCTGCGACATGCGCGCCCGACGCGATCAGTTGTTCCCTCGCGGCGATGATGCGTGCGTAGCCCGAAGGCGTGCCGGGTTCGACGATCAACAGCGTGTCGCGGGTCTTCGCCCACATTAGTTCAAGGAGCGCGCCTCGCTCGGCCTCGCCGATCTCGCCGATCATGTAGCTCGCCACCACGAGTTCGGCCGGCGCCGCCTCGGCCAGCAAGGCGCGGGCTTCGCCGTGGCGGTAATTGATATCGCGCAGACGCGTGCTGCTGCCGGCGAGATCGAGTGCCAGCGCGCGCAAGGCCCGGTTGGCATCCAGCAGCGCAAAGCCTTGCAGCGACGAAAACGCTTCCGCCGCGGCCCAGCTCGCGGTTCCCGGCCCGGCGCCGACATCGAGCAGGTTTTGCGGCGCGAAGCCGGGATTGACTTCGCGCAGCGCGTTCAGGCTCGCGGTGACCGCGGCGTAGGTCGCAGGCATCCGCGCCAGCGCATAGGCCAGCGCGTCGGTTTCGGTGCGGATGGCGGTCGAGCCGCCGCCGTCGCGGTAGGTCCGGGACATCGACGCGGCGGAACCCGCGGCCTCAACGCGCGAAAAACCCTGCAGCCTGGCAGCGAGAGCGGCCTTGAGTTCGGTAGGGAGATCGGGAGCGGTCATCGCATGCCGTTGTGGGAACGTCATTCCGGCATTGCGCGAAGCGCGAGAGCCGGAATCTCGAGCCAATTGAACGAGATTCCGGGTTCGGCGCGATGCGCAGCCCCGGAATGACGATCAGGCCAAAACTCCTACGCCACGTCCTGATCGAGGATCTTCACCGCTTCTTCGAGCGCGACCGAAACCAGTTGCGACACGCCGCGTTCGGCCATGGTGACGCCGAACAGCCGGTTCATCCGCGCCATCGTGATCGGGTTGTGCGTGATGATGATGAAGCGGGTGTCGGTCGAAGCGGTCATCTCGTGCAGCAGGTTGCAGAACCGCTCGACATTGTGGTCGTCGAGCGGCGCGTCGACTTCGTCCAGCACGCAGATCGGTGAGGGGTTGGTGAGGAACACCGCGAAGATCAGCGCCAGCGCGGTCAGCGCCTGCTCGCCGCCTGACAACAACGACAGCGTCTGCGGCTTCTTGCCGGGCGGTTTTGCAATGATTTCCAGACCCGCTTCCAGCGGATCGTCGCTTTCGATCAAATGCAACGCGGCCTCGCCGCCGCCGAACAATTCGACAAACAGCCGCTTGAAATGGGCGTTGACGGTTTCGAACGAGGTCAACAGCCGCTCGCGCGCCTCGCGGTTGAGGCTCTGGATGCCCTGGCGCAACCGCTTGATGGCTTCCACCAGATCGTCGCGCTCGGTGGTGAGCGCGGTGTGCTGGGCCTCGACCTCGCGCAGCTCCTCCTCGGCGCGCAGATTGACCGCGCCCAGCCGCTCGCGGTCGCGGCGCATCTTTTCGAGATTTTCCTCGATCTCGTTCAGCGGCGGCAATTCGGCGCCCGGCTCGATCTCGGCAAGACCCGCCACGGCCTGCGGCTCGACTTCCAGCATGTCGTGGATTTCGCGCTCGAGGTCGGCAAGGCGGCGCCTGGCGCCCTCCATGCGTTCCTCGGCACGCGCCGTGGCTTCGCGCGCGGCCGACAGCGCTTCCAGCGAAATCTTGGCGGCGCGATCGGTTTCCGCCATCACGCTCTCGGCGGCGGCCAGCGCGTCGGCGGCGACGCGGCGGGCGGTTTCGGCCAATTCGATTTCGCTAATGAGCGCACGGCGCTTTTCCGCGAAAATGGCCGGCGCATTGTCGAGCTCGGCGCGCTCGGCCGTGACCTCGGTGACGCGGGCTTCGATGGTGGCGATCTGCGAGGCCGCACTTGCCTTGCGGTTCTGCCATTCGTTGCGCTCGGCGGTGATCGCCTGCAGGCGGCGGTCTGCGAGTTCCGCCTCGCGCGCCAGCGCCTGCGCTTCGGCCCGCACCTGCGCCGCCAGGCGGCGGTGGCCGTCGATCTCGGTGCGCACGTCGGCGAGCCTGGTTTCGGTATCGAGGCTCGGCGGCAGTTCGGCCAGCGCCGCATCCGCGCTCTCATGCGCGGCTTGCGCCTCGAGGCGGTCGGCGGCAAGACGGCTGTGGGCCTCGGTCAGCGCCGATTTCCGCGCGGCATGGCGGTTGATCTCGCGCTCGGTATTGGCATGGCGTTCGCGCGCGGCATCGGCCTCGCGCTGGGCGGCGCGCCAGGCATCGCGCGCCGATGTCTCGGCCGCCGAAGCGACCTTCAGCGCGGCCTCGGCGGTCTCCAGCGCCTGCCGCTTGGTGGCGGCATCGATGCGGGCCTGCTCCAGCTCGTTCTCGATATCGACCAGGCGCACGCGCTCGGCGAGCCGCCGCGCCGCGCCCGTCGGCGCATGGGCGGCGGCGACGAACCCGTCCCAGCGCCAGACGTCGCCTTCCAGCGACACCAGCCGCTGCCCGGTCTTCAGCTGCGACACCAGCTCCGCGCCGCGCTCGCGCGCGACGACGCCGATCTGGGCGAGGCGGCGCGCCAGCTCGATGGGGGCATCGACATGGGCCGCGAGTGCTTCCACGCCCTCCGGCAGAACCGGGTCGCCTTCGGTGACGCCGGCATTGGTCCAGCGCATCGGCGCCGAGGGATCGACCGGGGCATCGAGATCGTCGCCGAGCGCGGCGCCGATCGCCTTTTCATAGCCCTTGGCGACGGTGATGCCGTCGATGATCGGCGGCCACAGATTTTTGGTCTCGCCGTTGACGAGCTTTGAAATCGTGCGCGCTTCGGTCTCCAGCCGCTGCACCCGCTTGTCGGCCTCGGCCAGCGGCGCACGGGCGGCTTCCAGCTTCGCGCGGGCGGCGACATGGCCGGCCTCGCTGGTTTGCGAGACGCTTTCGGACTCCGCGAGACCCTGCTGCGCGGTTTCCATGGCGGCGGCGAGGGCGTCGAGATCGCCGAGGCCGCTGGTTTCCTCCAAGAGCTTATGCTCGTCGCGCTCGACACTGGCGATATCCTGGTCGAGCCGCGCCAGCCGGTCGCGATGGGTACGGACGCTGCCCTCGAGCTGGTTGCGCCTGGCGGTGAGGTCGGCGAGTGCCGTGGTCAGCTCGGAGAACAGGCGCTCGGCGGCGGCCAGCGTCGCCTCCGCGTCAGAGACGCGTTCATCGACGCCGCTGCGCTTCTCGACGCGGGTCTTGATCTCGTCCTTCAATTCGGTGTCTTCGGCATCGAGCCGCTGCAGCGCCACCTCGGCGTCGGAGGCCTGCTGCTGTTCGCGCCCGATATCGGCCGAGAACTGCGTCAGCCGGCGGTCGAGCTCGGCGACGCGCTCCCTGGCGCGCGCTTCCTCGCGGTCGAGCGTTTCGCGCGCACTGGTGAGCCGCTGCAGCCCGGCGGCGGCCCGGGCCTCGGCTTCGCGCAGCGTCGGCAGTTCGGACGCGCGAATCGCCTGGATGCGGGCCGCCTCGGCCTGTTCGCGGGTGCGCTCGGCCATCTCGCGAACGCTGAGGTCGTGGGTGGTGCTGGCGTCGGCCACGCCCGAATTGGCGTCCAGCCAGCGCAAATGAAACAGCAGCGCTTCCGCCTTGCGCACCTTGGCCGCGACTTCGCGGTAGCGGATCGCCTGCCGCGCCTGCTTCTTCAGGCCTTCCATCTGCCCGGCCATCTGCCCGATCACGTCCTCGACGCGCGTCAGGTTGGTTTCGGCGGCCTTGAGCCGCAACTCGGCCTCGTGGCGGCGGGCGTGAAGCCCGGCGACGCCGGCGGCGTCTTCCAGCACGCGGCGGCGCTGTTCGGGCTTGGCCTGGATGATCTCGCCGATCTTGCCCTGGTGGACCAGAGCGGGCGAACGCGCGCCGGTGGCGGCATCCGCGAACAGGATCTGGACGTCGCGGGCGCGCACGTCGCGGCCATTGATGCGATAGACCGAGCCCGCCTCGCGCTCGATCCGTCGGGAGATTTCCAGGATCTCGCGGTCGTTGACCGCGGCCGGCGCCGTGCGATCGGTGTTGTCGATCGTCATCACGACTTCAGCGTGGTTACGCGCCGGACGATTGCCGGAACCGGCGAAGATCACCGCGTCCATGTCGGAGGCGCGCAGCGATTTGTGCGAGGTCTCGCCCATCGCCCAGCGCAGCGCTTCGACCAGATTGGACTTGCCGCAGCCGTTCGGGCCGACCACGCCGGTGAGGCCGGGTTCGATCACAAAATCAGTGGGTTCAACGAACGACTTGAAACCGTGGAGGCGAAGGCGCGTGAGTTTCATGAACACGATTCTCTGTTGGCAGGGCGCGAATCTCCCTGCCGGGACAATACCATAGAAGGCAATGTCGGTGTGGCGGCGAGTCGCTTATGGCGGCTCATGGGGGCCGACAATGGCGAGGCCGGGGCTTTTGGGCAACCGCCGCCAAGGGCTTTTCCCAAGGGATTTACGGAGCGATTTATGCAGCCTTTTGCGGGGCTTATCCGGGGCAGTTGGCGTTCGGCCCGTGCCGGGGGCGGTATCAGCCCTCCAGCAGCGATTTGATCTTCTTGTCGAATTCCTCGAATGGCGTCCCGCCCACGATCTCCTCGCCATTGATGAAGAAGGCCGGCTTGCCGTCGACCCCGAATCTTTCGAAGAGGGCTGGCGCCGATGAAATCGCTCAGCTTTTCAAGAGCGACTTGATCCTCTTGTCGAACTCCTCGAACGAGGTCTCGCCCTTGATCTTCTCGCCATTGACGAAGAAGGTCGGCGTCGAATCCACCTTCAGCACGTCGGCGGCGTATTTCTGGTCGGCGGCGATCTTGTCGAGCAGCGCCTGGTCCTTGAGGCAGTCGTCGACCTGCTGCTGGCTCAGACCGGCCTGCTTGCCGATCCGGGAGAGCGATTCCGCGGTGTTCTTCATCACCCAGTCATTCTGCTGACGAAACAGCATGTCGGTGACCGCGAAATATTTGGCGGCATCGTCCTTGGCGATGCAACGCGACAGCATCGAGCCGGCTGCGGCTTTGATGTCGAGCGGGAATTCCCGGAAGGTGTACCGGATCTTGCCGGTGTCGATATATTCCGACTTGATCTTGGGAAACACGGTTTCGTTGAAGGCCGCGCAATGCGGGCAGGTCATCGAGGCGAATTCGGTGATCGTCACCGGGGCGTTGGCGGTGCCGAGTGTCATGTCCGGCAGCGATACCGGTTTTGCCACATCGGACGCGCTCTGCGCCATCGCGCCGGAGATCAGACGGAGCGGCGAGAGCCCGGCCAGGGCGGCAAGCCCGGTTAGCGACAAGGCGGCGGTGAAGGCGCGGCGGGTGATGATCAAGGCTAAACTCCCGGGGCGCATTCACGCCCAAAAGGACCCAAAAGAAGACGTGTGTTCGCTAGCTTGAAACGGCAAGTGAGGCAATGGCATGCGGCAATTACCCCAGGCTTTGGCAGGCTCAATTTCGCTTGATGAGGGCGCCGAGCCGCGCCAGCGCCGCCCGCAAATCCTCGTCCTCGACCGAGGACAGGGTTTCGGCGACTCTGGCGACCGCGCTCGGGTCGGGCGCGCGGGAGGGGATGGACCGGTCCCGGCGCGACAGCGGCGCCTGGCGCAGCGCCAGCCGTCCCACCGCGCTCCAGCCGAAGAAGCGGTTGACCCGTTGCAGGATGACGTCGGAGGCGTGCTGGATTTCCAGCGCCATCGGACCTTCCACCCGCAGCACCAGCGTCGCCGGTTCCTGCGGCTGCCCCTCCACCGGCCGCGGCCACTGGATTTTCAGCGGCTCGGAATGGGCGGCGACTTCGGGGCCGGCGATATCGGCCCAGCGCGTCACCAGTTCGCGCGCCGCAAACCCCTGCTTGGCATAGGCGTCGGAAAATACGTCGCTGAGCAGGACGGAAAGCGGTTTTGCGCTGATATAGCCGGGCTTTGCCATGGGTTCTTATAGCACTTCGCGCGGCGTGAGCGGAACTGTCTCAACCGTCATGGCCCGGCCCTCCGCGTTTCGCGCGGAGGCGCGAAGAAAGACGTGGATGCCCGCGCCAAGCGCGGGCATGACGTGGAGAGATCAGCGACAGACAGGATAGATTGCCCGAATGGCTTCAACCGCTCATAAGCGCAAGCTGCCGGAAAAAGACCAGTTCGGGGCCGACCGCCCCGCGCGGCTGCTCGCATGGTACGACCGGCATCGCCGGGCGCTGCCGTGGCGGCCGCTGCCGGGCGAGCATGCCGATCCGTACCGGGTCTGGCTGTCGGAAATCATGCTGCAGCAGACCGGCGTCAAGACGGTAGGGCCGTATTTCCTGAAATTCGTGACGCGCTGGCCCGATGTCGCGGCACTCGGCGGCGCCTCGCTCGATGACGTACTGCGGATGTGGGCCGGACTCGGCTATTATTCCCGCGCGCGCAACCTGCACGCCTGCGCGGTGGCGGTAAAGCGCGATCATGACGGGGTATTTCCGGACAGCGAGGAGGGCTTGCGATCGTTGCCGGGGATCGGGCCCTACACCGCGGCGGCGATCGCGGCGATCGCCTTCGACAGGCGCACCATGCCGGTCGACGGCAATATCGAGCGCGTAGTGTCGCGGCTGTTCGCGGTCGAGGGGCCGCTGCCGCAGGCCAAGCCCCTGATCAAGCAACTGGCGACAACCTTGCTCGGTGAGTCCCGCGCCGGCGACGAGAAGTCTCGCGCCGGCGACAGCGCGCAGGCGCTGATGGATCTGGGCTCCTCGATCTGCACCCCGAAGAAACCGGCCTGCGCGCTGTGCCCGCTCAACGACGACTGCGCCGCCCGCGCGCGCGGCGATCAGGAGATATTTCCGCGCAAGGCGCCGAAGAAGACCGGCGCGCTGCGCCGCGGCGCGGCGTTCGTCGTTGTCAGCGGTGACCGCCTGCTGGTCCGCACCCGCCCCGAAAAAGGCCTGCTCGGCGGCATGACCGAAGTGCCGACCTCGCAATGGCTCGCCGCGCAGGACGACACGGCGGCGCTGCAACAGGCGCCGGTGCTGAAGGGCCTGGCGCGCTGGCACCGCAGGGCGGGCTTGGTCACCCATGTCTTCACGCATTTTCCGCTGGAGCTTGTGGTCTATACCTCGAGCGTTTCGGCCCGCAGCCGCGCGCCGGCGGGGATGCGCTTTGTGCCGATCGCGACGCTGCAAGGCGAGGCGCTGCCGAATGTCATGCGCAAGGTGATCGCGCACGGCCTGGATATCTGAGGTCGGTCGCATCCCGCGCGCTGCTGACACCATGCTGGCAGCAGGCCTGCGCTAGGACGGTGCCAAACGGAGGCCCCATGATCGCAACCGCCCTCGATCGTCTCGAAGCTCCGCCATCCTCGAAACTGCTCGGCTGGCAACTGCTCGATGCGCGGCCGGAGCAAGGGTGGATACGGATCGGCTTCGACGGCAAGAAAACGTTCTGCAATCCGGCCGGCTTCATCCAGGGCGGCATCCTCGGCGCGATGCTCGACGACACCATGGGGCCGGCCGTATTCGTGATGACCGACGGGCGGCTCTACACCGCGACCATCTCCATGACCGTCAATTTCCTGGCGCCGGCGAAGGTTGGCCGGATCGTCGGCGAGGCGAGCGTCACGCAACTCGGCAAGACCGTGGCGTTCGTCGAGGGCAGGTTGATGGCCGTCGACGGCACCGTGCTCGCCACCGCGACAACCAGTGCAAGGCTGGTCGAGGCGGCGAAGGCTATTCGATAGCCGGGTCCGGATTTCTTCTGCCTCTCCCCGTTCTTCACGGGGAGAGGTGAAGATCATCCTGCGCTGGAGAGTTTCCCCGGCGCAGGCATGGTCACGATCGGCGGCTTGGCGTTGAGGCCTTCGACCTGGAAGCCGGCGACGCGCTTGTAGTTGGCGGCGATGTCTTCCAGTTCCTTCTGCGACAGCACGTCGGTGACGACCTTGTAGCCGTCAGGCGCGCGCTCCTCGACCATCTGCATCACCTGCTCCGGCCCGTTGCGGCGGTTGAGCATCACGAGATCGGTGGTCG
>NZ_JADGRI010000471.1 GCF_017881085.1 Bradyrhizobium sp. | reverse complement strand
GTCATTCCGGGATGGTGCGTTAGCACCAGACCCGGAATCTCGAGATTCCGGGTTCGATGCTTCGCATCGCCCCGGAATGACGGCTATACTACCAGCATTCGGAGACCCCCGTTAGATGTCCACACTCGATCTTGCCCCCAGTCCGAGCGATCTGCGCTCGCTCGCCGAACAATCCAACGCCTGGCCGTTCGAACAGGCGAAGGCGATCGTCGCACGGCTGAAGAAGAAGCCGAAGGACGAGGTGCTGTTCGAGACCGGCTACGGACCGTCGGGACTGCCGCATATCGGCACCTTCGGCGAGGTCGCGCGCACCACCATGGTGCGGCACGCGTTCCGCGTGCTGACCGATGACAAGATCAAGACGCGGCTGCTGGCGTTCTCCGACGACATGGACGGCCTGCGCAAGGTGCCGGACAACGTGCCGAACAAGGAGATGCTGGAAAAACATCTCGGCAAGCCGCTGACCACAGTGCCGGATCCGTTCGGCACCCATCCGAGCTTCGGCGCGCACAACAATGCGCGGCTGCGCGCCTTTCTCGATACGTTCGAATTCGATTACGAGTTCGCTAGCTCGACCCAATACTACAAGTCGGGAAGATTTGACGCGACGCTACTGATGATGCTTGAGCGCATCGACAAGGTGATGGCGATCATGCTGCCGAGCTTGCGCGAGGAGCGCGCGGCGAGCTATTCGCCGTTCCTGCCGATCTGCCCGCGCACCGGCGCGGTGCTCTATGTGCCGATATCGGAACACGACGTGAAGGCCGGCACGATCTCCTATGACGATCCCGAGACCAAAGATCGCGTGACGCTTCCGGTCACCGGCGGACACTGCAAGCTGCAATGGAAGCCGGACTGGGCGATGCGCTGGGCAGCGCTTGGCGTCGACTATGAAATGGCCGGCAAGGACCTGATCGACTCCGTCAAGTTGTCGGGCAAGATCTGCGCGGCGCTCGACGGTCTGCCGCCCGAGGGCTTCAACTACGAACTGTTTCTCGACGAAAAGGGCCAGAAGATTTCGAAGTCGAAGGGCAACGGGCTCACCATCGACGAGTGGCTGCGCTATGCGTCGCCGGAATCGTTGTCGCTGTTCATGTACCGCGAGCCGAAGTCGGCGAAGCGGCTGTATTTCGACGTGATCCCGCGCAATGTCGACGACTACCAGCAATTCCTCGAAGGGTATCCACGGCAGGACGCCAGGCAGCAGCTCGCCAATCCGGTTTGGCACATCCATGCCGGCCATCCGCCCAAGGCGGACATGCCCGTCACCTTCCAGCTCCTGCTGACGCTGGTGTCGTCGTCGAACGCGGAGAACGCCGCGACGCTCTGGGGTTTTATCGGGCGCTACCGTCCGGGCGTCACGCCGCAGACCCATCCCAAGCTCGATGCGATGGTCGGCTACGCCATCAACTATTATCGGGACTTCGTGGCGCCGACCAAGCAGTTCCGCCAGCCGACCGACGTCGAACGCGCCGCGCTGCAGGACCTGCGCGATGCGCTGTCGCAGCTGCCGGCAGACGCCTCGGCTGAAGATATCCAGAACGTGGTCTACGAAATCGGCCGGCGCGAGCCGTTCCTCGATACGAAAAAGGCAAAGGACGGCAAGCCGGGCGTCTCGCTCGACTGGTTCAACATGCTCTACCAGGTGCTGTTGGGTCAGGAAAAAGGCCCGCGCTTCGGCTCCTTCGTCGCGGTGTACGGTCTCGCGAACGCAGTGGCGATGATCGACGGCGCGCTGGCGCGATCGGCTTAGAGGTCGTTGCGATCAGTTCCCTTCTCCCACAAGGGGAGAGGGGAAAAGCGTACCGCTGCGGATGAGCAATGCTCGTCACGCGCAGGTGCCGGCAATGACGGCCGTCTGAAATTGCGCTACAATAGAGGTATAAGAACGATCCTGGCCTCCGCCGAGGGGCAGACAACACGGGGAGATGCTCATGCAGTTCAGGGTTTCGCCGAAAACGCTTGGCGAGTACAGCGCCGAGGAATGGCAGGCGCGGGTCGACCTCGCGGCCGCGCACCGGCTGGCCTTCAACCAGGGCTTCAGCGAAGGCATCTTCAACCATCTGACCTTCGTGGTGCCGGGCCGCAGCGACCGCTACTACCAGATCCCGTTCGGGATGCACTGGTCCGAGGTCACGGCCTCTTCCTTCATGGAAGTCGGTATCGACGACGGCAAGGTCAAGCGAGGCGAGGGCGAGGTGGAACGTTCCTGCTACTGCATTCATGCGCCGATCCACAAGGCGCTGCCGCAGGCCAAGGCGGTGTTCCATACCCACATGCCCTATGCCAGCGCGCTCACGCGTCTGGAAGATCCGCGCATCAAGGAGATCGGCCAGACCGAAGTCGGGATGTCCGGCGAGATTGCGTATGACGACGAATACACCGGTCCGGCGCTCGATCCGGCCGAAGGCGCCCGCCTCGCCGGGGTGATCGGCGACAAGACGGTGTTGTTCATGGCCAATCACGGCATCTCCACGGTCGGCGAAACCGTCGCCGACGCCTATGACCGGCTCTATTACATCGAGCGCGCGGCGCAGGTTCAGATCTACGCGATGTGGACCGGGCAGCCTCTGAAGAAGCTTCCAGACGCCGTGGTCGAGAAGACCAAGCGGGATATCGGCGGGGCCAGCCTCTACAAGGGGCCCAGCCCGGCGCAGCGGCATTTCGATGCCCTGAAGCGCATCCTCGACCGGAAGGAACCCGACTACACGTCGTAGGCAAGAGAATACGCACCTTCTTCCTTCTCCCCTTGTGGGAGAAGGTGTCCGCGATACGAAGTATCGTGGACGGATGAGGGGTCTGCATCCGCGGAGAGAAACCCATCACCCGTCACGAACGCGCGTCGCGCGTCCGTGCCACCCTCTCCCACAAGGGGAGAGGGGAAGAAGGGCTACTGGCTCGCCCACACGATCCGCGCGATCCACTCGA
>NZ_JADGRI010000041.1 GCF_017881085.1 Bradyrhizobium sp. | reverse complement strand
TCGATCAGCATGTCGATGCGGTCGCCACCCCAGAACAGTTCGCCGTTGAACACCATGGTGGGCACGCCAAACACGCCGATCGCTTCGGCCTCGTCGATGATGCCGTCGTGCTCCTGGCGCGCGGGGCCGTTGATATAGGCCTCGAAATCCCTTGCCGACCCTCCGATCGAAGCGATCACGCCGGATATTTCCGACAGTTCATCGATTTCGAGGTCGTGGCTCCAGAAGCGCCGGAACACCGTGTCATGGTAGGGGCGGAACAAGCCGTGGCGCTGCGCGAACAGCATGCCGGCGCTGGAGTAGAAGGCATCGTAGATCCGCCGCGGCCCCTTCATGGTGAGCCCCTGCGCATTGGCATAGCGCCGCGCATCCATATAGGCGTAACGCACCTTGCGCCAGAAATGCGGGGTACGCTCCTCCACCGTCCCCATGAATTCGGCAACGCGCAGCGTATAGGGCAGCCATTCCAGTTCGACGCCGTGCTTCTCTTCCAGTTCGAAGAGCCGCTTGTTGGCGACGAAGGCGTAGGGGCTCTTGTAGTCGGTATAGATGCGTACGTGCGGTTTCGTCATCGCGGTTCCTGCTCTCGCCAATCAGATTTTCTCCCGCCGGACCGGGATGCCGGCGCGTTCCCGGTCCCATGTATCGGCCGTCACGCCTTCGGACCGCAGAATGTGCTTTTCCACCTTGGCGGTCGGAGTCTTGGGCAGCTCATCGATGATGCGAATAAAGCGCGGCACCATGTGATGGGCCATCCGCGGCAGCAGATGCTGGATGATTTCCTGCGGATCCAGCGACGCGCCGGCGGCGGGCGCCAGCACGACCAGCACTTCGTCCTCGGAGAATTCGCTGGGCACCGGTATCGCCGCCGCCTCGCGAATCCCGGGGTGACTCAGCAATTCCACCTCGATTTCATAGGATGAGATATTTTCGCCGCGGCGGCGGATGGCGTCCTTCAGCCGGTCGACGAAGCGGTAGTCGCCATCGGCGTCGCGGATGAAGGCGTCGCCGGTGTGGAACCAGCCGTTGCGCCAGGCATCGGCGGTGGCCTGCGGATTATTGTTGTAGCCGTGGTTCATCGCCCAGGGCGCCTCGGTGCGCAGGATCAACTGGCCGACTTCGCCGATCCCGACGCTGCAGTCATTTTCATCCACAAGCCGGACTTCGACACCGGCGCGGGGACGCCCGCAAATGCTGTCCTTCGACGGATTGGCGCGCGAGATCAGGGGTGTGCAGATTTCGGTCATGTTGAACAGCGTGAACACATCGACGCCGAAACGCGCGTGAAACGCCGGCCCGCTCTGGCCCAGCGGAACGATGAACACCATGCGCAATCCGTGATGGCGGTCCCTCGGGTGCGGCGGCTGCTTGAGCAGGAACGTCGCCATCGCCCCGAGCAGAAATGCGGACGTTACTTCCAATTCGCGTATCTGGTCCCAGAAGGCCTCGGTGCGAAAATGGCTCACCACCGCGATCGAACTTCCGACGCATAGCGATACGCACGCAATGAACGCGCCGCCGATATGAAAGATCGGCATGTGCAGCAATTGCCGGTCGTCGGCTGTCAGGCAGTTCCAGGCATCCGGACCGACGCAGGAATAGCTGTGCATGTAGGACGACAATACGCCCTTCGACCGGCCCGTCGTGCCTGAGGTGTAGATGATCGATTGCAGATCGAACGGCCGGATCGGTTTGGGCGGCGCCGGCGGCGGCGCCGCGGGTCTGGTCAGCACGGAAACGCCGTGGATGGCGATGCCGGCAGGCGGCGCCGGCGCAGTCTCCTCGGAGGAGCGGACAATCGTCGTGAGGCCAGGGGGTGCTGCGGCAAGCACACGGTCGAGCACGCTGTCATGCACGATAGCGAACGCTGCGCCGGCATCATGCAGGACATGCGTGAGCGACGACCCCTTCAAGGCCGGATTGACCGGAGCATAGACGGCGCCGAGATAGTTGATGGCGAACATCGCCCGCAGCGCCAGGGCAGATGTCGGCAGCACCAGGACAACATGGTCGCCCTGGCGGACGCCGAGTTCGTGGAGATTGCCGGCGAGGCTTTCGACCTGCCGCAGGATTTGCGCGAAGGTCCAGCGCTCGCCGCCTTCGAAAGCCGCGAAGATATCGTTCGGTTTGGCGCGGGCGTTTCGTTCCAGCGCATAGCGCAGCACGCAGATATCAGCCGGATAGGTGCCTTCGGCCACATAGGCGGTCGAAAGCGGCACCTTTTCGTTTCCTGTCCCTCGGTCATTCATGTTGAGCTTGCTCTGGGAGTCAGTCGTCTGGATCCGCATCCGGCCTCGATCGCTGGATCCGGGTCTGACGATACAGGCTCAGGTCCGGATCGTGCGTCATTTTCCAATAGTCCACGAATCGCCATGGCATCGCGGAAAACACCCGGCCGCGGCTGTTTCGGTAATAGGTCGTCATTCCCGGATGGGTCCAGATCATCTGCTCGTGCTCGCGATCGACCTCGTGGACATAACGGTCGTGAACCTCCTGGCGAACGTCGATGGCCGCGATGCCTTGCTCGATCATGTCGACAAGACACGCCGTGATGTAACGGCTCTGACATTCCGACTGGAAGATCACGCTGCCGCCATGCGCGGGGCCGGAATTGGGACCGAGCATGCAGAAGAAATTCGGAAAGTCCGGCACGGTGAGGCCGAGATAGGCGGTCGGATTGTCGCCGGCCCAGACGTCCGCCAGACGCTTGCCGTCGCGCCCGGTAAGGTTGAGACGCGCCGCCATCTCCGTGACCTTGAAGCCGGTCGAAACGACAATGATGTCGGCAGGCCGCAATTTACCGTCCGACGTGACGATGCCTTCGCGCGAAAAATGGTCGATCGGGTCGGTCACGAGTTCGACGTTCGGTTTGTTCAGCGTTCGAAACCAGCCGTTGTCGAGCAGGATGCGCTTGCCGTAGGGCGGATAGGTCGGCACGCATTTCTCGATCAGGTCGGGGCGGCCTTTCAGTTCCGACAGAATGAACTCCGTAAGTTCCTCGCGGTGCCGGTCATTGCCCTTGTTGACGGCGCGCTCGGGATGCGGCCAGTTCGGATCCTTGCGCAGAAAAGGCAGCAGGCCGTCGCCGTAGCGCCAGAACATGTTGAAGCGATACCACTGCACGTAAAATGGCAAATGAGCGAGCAGCCATCGCGCGCCTTCCGTGATGGGATCGGAATAGCCCGCGACCGGGCGCGACCATTGCGCGGAGCGCTGGTAGACGGTGACCGACCCGACGCGATCGGCGATCGAGGGCACGAGCTGCATGGCGGTCGCGCCGGTGCCGATGACGGCGACGTGCTTGCCGTCGACCTTGATGTCGTCGGACCACAACGCCGAGTGGAATATCGTTCCGCCGAAGTCTTCTTCGCCCTTGAAATGGGCGCGCGATGGGTCATTGAGTTGACCGATCGCGCTGACAAGGACGGCGGATTCGAAAGTTTCGTTGCCGTGGCCGGTCTCCAGTGTCGAAATCCAGCGTTGTCTGGTCTCGTCCCACTGCGATGACGTCAGTTTTGTGTTGAAGCGGATATGGCTGCGAACGTCATGCTCGAGCGCGACCTTCTTGAGATATTCGAGCAGTTCCTCGCGCTGCGCGAAATAGCGGGTCCATTGATTTCGCGCGCCAAAGGAGAATGAGTAGGAGTGGTTCGGCGTATCGACGCCGCAGCCGGGATACCGGTTGACGTACCAGGTGCCGCCCAGTTCGGCGTTCTTTTCGACGATGGTATAGGGGATACCCAGCCGGCCGAGCCCGACGCCGAGCGCGATGGCACAGACGCCAGCGCCGACGATCAGGACGTGATCCTTCTGCAATTGTTCGGCCGGCGGCGGCGTCTTCTTCCAGCGAGCGTCGCGCGGAACGAACCCCATTTCCTCCCGCATCAGCGGCGCGTATTCCGGCCCAACGTTTTCACCGAGGCACGCGCGCATCATCCGCAGCATCAGTTCATCGCCGGGATCGGTGATCGCAGGCTCGGGCTCGCCGTTCGCGAACAATTTGAGGACGGCGGCGCGGATTTCGTTCTGGATCTCCTCGGGCAGCCCGGCTTTTGGATCGGGGATCAGGCGGACGTCGCGCCTCGGCGTGTAGGGAGGCGCCAGCCAGCGAAGGTCGCCGGTCATATGAACCAGCACCATCAAGAGAACGCGGATATCGCCTTCCGCGATGGCCGAGGACAGATCGAGCTTCTTGCGCGGCGTCTCGATATTCATGCTCTCATTTCCTGACTTGCGTTCCCGGCGCATCCGGCCATCCGGCATAGGCGCGATATGCGACGGCGGTCATGGTTGCTTGTCCTCGCCGCACGGTCTGTACAGTCCGCGCGTAATCAGCTTCTCGTAAGCGGAGATCACATGATGCGGAACCGCGGTTACGGCGCCGTCGGCGTAGGAATAGCGCCGGCTGAGGTATCCGCGCGCACCCATGAACATGTGGACGATGGCCTCGAATTCCTCGTCGCTGAAGTCCTCGATCGCGCCGGCCTGACGCGCGCGTCTCAGGATTCGGACATAGGCCGTCGAGATATTGTCGAGATGTTTCTGGTAGCCGTTCGGCGCAAAAAATTCGGCTTCGTTGAGGATGCGCAGGAATTCCGGCACCTCGCGGATGAACTCGAAGAAGGCGCCAAACCGTGCGATTTCCTGCCTGGCGGCATTTGCCGTACCGGTTCGCTCGCGGATGAACTCCACCATGTCCATTCCGATTTTCGGCAACAGCTGATCGAGCAGTTCCTGACGGTTTTCGAAATGATTGTAGAACGTGCCCTGCGCGACGCCGGCTTCTTCGGTGATGCGGGCCACGGACGCCTCCGAGTAGCCGTACTTGCCGACGACCTTGGTGGCGGCGTCGAAGATCTTGCGCTTGGTCCATGCATTGCGTTCGACGCGATTGAGTTTCGCGACTTTTGCGGCGGCGGGTGCGGATCCCTGCGTCATGCGCTGGCCTCGAGTTCGGCACGCAGCACCCGCTTGAGCACCTTGCCCGACGGATTGCGTGGCAGGTGATCGCGAATGATGAGTTGTTTCGGCACCTTGAACGTCGCCAGGCGGTTGCGGCAGTGTTCCGTCAGGTCGGGCAATTCCAGCGTCGCGCTGTCCGCCAGCACGACGACGGCGACCGGCCGTTCGCCCCAGCGCTCGTCGGGCATGCCGACCACGGCCACTTCGCGCACCTGCGGCAATTCGTAGATGACGCGTTCGACCTCGGACGAGGCAATGTTCTCGCCGCCGGAAATGATCATGTCCTTCTTGCGGTCGGTGAGATAGAGGAACCCGTCGTCGTCGAGGTAGCCGACGTCACCGCTGCGGAACCAGTCACCGAAGAAGGCGGCCGCTGTCTTGGTGGGGTCGTTCCAGTATCCGCGCGTGATCTTTGGGCCGCGCAGACAGATTTCGCCGTTCACGCCGGGGGCGACAGGCTGGCCCGCATCGTCGCGGATTTCGATTTCGACATGGGCGACCGGGCGTCCGGTCGATCCGATCTTTTCAATCTCATGGCCGGACTCCATGAACGTATCGCCGCCGCCGGTTTCGGTCAGGCCGTAGGCGTCGATGTAGCGCGCGTTGGTAAAATATTGCGAGAAGGCGCGGATGCGCGTCTCCGGGGTTTTCTCGCCGCCGCCGATCGCCCATCGCAGGCTGGAGACGTCATAGCGCTCGCGAACGGGGCAGGTGAGCATCGCGGTTGTCATGACCGGCGCCAGCCACGCCGCATTCAGCCGGTCGGCTTCGATTGCGGCGAGGCACTGCGCGGCGTCGAAATCGCGCTGAATGCAGAGCATGCCGCCCTGCCACAGCACGGCGATGCCTGGCAGGTCGAGCGCGCCGACATGATAGAGCGGCCCGGCGACCAGCAACCGGGTGTCGCGGCTGAGGCCGAGCACCAGCACATGATCCGCCGACTTCCAGTAGAAGTTCTCGTAACTCAGCATCACCCCCTTCGGCCGGTCGGTGGTACCCGAGGTGTACATCAGCCGCATCAGGTCGGTCGGGAGCCGGCGATGCGCCTCCGCCGGATGCGCGTCCGGCGCAAGGCGCGTGGCGCTGGATTGCGCGGCCTCATCGACCATGACGATCGGCGCGGGTCCGGCTGCGCTGGCGCCGAGTTCCTCGTCGGTGATGAGAACGCGCGCGCCGGAGTTCGCGACGATATAGGCGACTTCATCCGATGCCAGCCGGTAATTGATCGGCAGGAAGATCGCGCCGATATGGCTCACGGCGAAAGCGATATCGAGAAATGCCGCGCTGTTTTTCATCAGCACGGCAACGACGTCGTCGGGACCGATCCCGCGCGAGGAGAGCCAGCCGCCGACGCTCCGGATCCGCCGGTCAAACGCGGCGTAGCTGATTTCCTCGCCGCGATATTTCAGCGCGCAGCGCGCCGGCGTTTGCCGGGCGTGAAATGCGATGAAGCTCGATAGATTGATCATGGACCGACCGGAAACTGCCTGACTCGCCCACCGCCCACCGCGGGGTGCGCAATATGAATTCTGACTCGTAATTCATAATTGCCTTGACGTCATCCCCGTTTTCTCTGAAATTCGCAGGCCATGGAGACGATAGATCTCCGGCAGGGATTTAGGGACGTACAGAATTCGAGGAGGCTAGGATGACCAAGTCAGGACAGCCGGGTATCAGCCGGCGGTCGACGCTGGCGCTGATGGGTGCCGGCGCCGTGACGGTTGCGACACCGTGGGTGGCGCGCGCGCAAGCCAAGACCATCAAGATCGGAATGCCGACCATCCTTTCCGGCCGCGTCGCGCAGCTCGGAACCTCGTCGCGCAACGGCGTGATGATCGAGGTCGACAAGGTCAACGCCGCCGGCGGGCTGGCCGGACGGCAGATCGAGATGGTGATCCGCGATTCCAAGGGACAGCCGCAGGAGGCGGCCCGCGTCGCGCGCGAACTCGTCAACACCGATGGCTGCGAACTTCTGCTCGACGGCGAGGCGTCGTCGGGATCGTTCGCGGTGCACGAAGTGGCGCGCGATCTCGGCGTGCTCTGCATTCACACCTGCTCGGAGGCGTCGTCGCTGACGGCCGATCCCAAGCAGCACATTCCCAACGCGTTCCGTTCGGTACGCCAGGGCATTCACGATTCCATCGTCGGCGGCAGCTACGCCGCGGCGATTTCCAAGGCCAAGGGCTTGAAGAAATGGGCGACCTGCGCGCCGGACTACGCCTACGGCCGCGACACCACCGGCGAATTCACGCTCTATCTCAAGCGGTTCGCGCCGGACGTTGAGATTATCAGCGATTCCTGGCCGAAGCTGTTCCAGCCCGACTATACCGAGGTCGTCACCAAGATATTGCAGGCCAAGCCACAGGCGCTTTACACCTGCCTGTGGGGCGGCGATCTCACATCCTACATCGACCAGGCCAACATCTACGCGATGTTCGCCCAGATGGAGGTGTTCGCCGTCAACATGGCGGATTACACGGCGTTGACGGTCGTGAAGAACCTGCCGAAGGGCATCCACTCCGGGAACCGCTACATCAAGACCTTTCCGGCAACGCCCGAAAACGCGGCGTGGGGCGATGCCTACAAGGCGAAGTACAACGAGTATCCCACCAACTGGTCGTGGCAGAATGCGACCGCGGTGATGCTGTTGTCCGAGGCCGCCAGGAAGGCGAACTCCACTGACGGCAAGAAGATCGCCGAGGTGTTGGCGGGCCTCACCATCAAATGCCCGTTCGGCGCCGACGGTACCGTGACGATGCGCGGCGACGATCACACCCTGATCGGTTACGCGATCGGATGGGGCACCACGATTCCGCAGGAGCCCTATGTGCCCGAGGTCAAGGCCGGCGACTGGAAGACGATTCTCGAACTCGAGGCCGAGTGGAAGAAGAGCAAGGGCTACACCTGACGCATCGGCGAAACGCGGAAGCGGCGCAAGCCGCCTCCGCGCCGCCGGACGTTTTTCGTTAGACCGGTCATCTCGACACGCCGTAACGGACATCTTCCTTGGATCTCGACGCGCTCACCGGCTGTCTCGCCAGCTCCGCCTGCCTGGTGACGCAAACCACCAGCGGCTTCATCATTGGAATGCTGCTGTTTCTCGTCGCCGTCGGACTGACGCTGATCTTCGGCGTGCTGAAGGTGGTGAATTTCAGCCACGGCGCATTCTACATGTTCGGCGCCTATTTCGCGATGACGGCCTATCAGCTCACCGGGAGTTTTGCGCTGGCGATATTCTGCGGCGCCGCCGGGACCGCGATCCTCGGCCTGGCGTTCGAACGCGTGTTCATGAGCCGCGTCTATGGCGGCGACGTGCTGATGCAGCTCCTGGTCTGCTATGCCTTCGTCCTGATCTTCGATGACGTCGTAAAGCTGATCTGGGGGCCGGAGTTCAAGTCGATGGGCATGCCCGCGGCGTTCCAGGTGCCGCCGCTGTTCATCGCCGGAGGCGTGGTGCCGCCGTATTACCTGCTGCTGATCGGCGTGGCGCTCGCGGTCGCGGCGGTCCTCGGTGTCGGTCTTGCCCGTACCAGGATCGGCAAGGTGATCAGGGCCGCGGCGCATAATCCGGGGATGGTCTCGGCGCTCGGCATCAACACCGGGCTGATCTATGGCGGCGTCTTTGCGCTCGGCGGTATGCTGGCTGGGCTTGCCGGCGCGCTGGCGGCGCCGGTGCGTTCGCTGACGCCCGGCATGGGATTTTCGGTCCTGATCGAATCCTTCATCGTCACCGTGATCGGCGGCATGGGCTCGATCCTCGGCGCGCTGATCGGCGCGCTCCTGATCGGCATGATCCGTTCGTTCGGATCGCTCGGCTTCCCTCTGTTCACCGACGGGTTGATGTATCTCTTCATGGTGATCGTGCTGGTGGCCCGGCCGACCGGCCTGTTCGGCAAGGAAGTGGCATGACCGAACTGCAGGCCGAACGAGCCGCGGAATCCCTGGGCGTTCCGCGCATCGAGGCCCAATCGAAACGCCTGCGCTACCTGGATGTGCTGATCGCGGTCGCCGCATTCGCCGTTCTGGCCACGTTGCCGTTTCTGTTCAGCAGCAAGGCCTTGCTCGATTTCGTGATCCGCTGTTCGGCCTTCGGCCTGTTCGCGACGTCGCTCAACCTTTTGGTCGGCTACACCGGCATGATCTCGTTCGGTCACGGCATGTTCTTCGGCCTCGGCGCCTATGGCTTTGGTCTCATCATGCAGCGCACCGGTGTGCCGATTCCGGTCGCATTCGTCGGCACGCTGCTGATCACGGCTGTCGTTTCAGTGATGATCGGCGCCATCTGCGTGCGCCTGAAGGAGATCTACTTCGCCTTCGTCACGCTGGCGTTCCAGATGCTGATTCACAGCATGATCCTGTCATGGGCCTCGCTGACCGGCGGCGATCAGGGACTGCGCGGCGGCATTCCGCGCCCCGTGTTTATCGGCATCGACCTCACCAACCATATTCATCTCTATTTCGTGAGCTGCGCGCTGTTGGTGACCGGACTTCTGCTGATGCGGCAGATCGTGCAATCGCCGTTCGGCTATACCTTGCGCATGATCCGCGACAATGCCGGCCGCGCCAGCTTCATCGGCATCGACGTCTGGCGCGCCAAGCTGACGATTTTCGTTCTGGCTGCGCTCCTTGCCTCCACCGGCGGCATCATCATGAGCCTGTTCGTATCCGGCGCCTATCCCGAATTCGCCTACTGGACGATTTCGGGCGAGGGCATCTTCATCAACATGCTGGGCGGCGTCACCACTTTCCTTGGCCCGATGGTCGGCACGGTGCTGCTCTTGATCCTCAACGATACCGTGACGCGGCTGACCGAATATTACGGCATCGTACTCGGCATCGTGATCCTGTTCTTCGCGATCGGTTTGCGCAAGGGTCTGATGGATTTCGCCGTCGAATGGTACGAGCAGCGCCGCGGCGGCGGAAGGGAGCGCACGAGATGACCGGTGCAATGAAGCGCGTCAGTGTCGTAACCGGCGGCGCCAGCGGTATCGGCGCGGCCTGCGTGCGGGAGCTTGCCGCAAACGGCGATCTGGTCGTGGTTGCCGATCGCGACATGACAGGAGCGCAAACCGTTGCGTCGGAATATGGCGGCCGCGCCTATGCGGTCGACGTTGCTGACGAGCAGGATGTCGAGAACTGCGCCGCGGCGATCGAGCGCGACTGCGGGCCGGTGGAGGTTCTCGTCAACAGCGCCGGCATCATTCAGGCGCCGGTGCGTCCGCATGACCTGCCAATGAGCCGCTGGGACGACGTTGTCCGCGTCGATCAGCGCGGCACCTACGTGGCCTGCCTCGCCTTTGCCATGGCGATGATCAGGCGCAAGCGCGGCAGCATCGTCAACATCGCCTCCATCGCCGGCATGCGCTCGATGCCGCTGCACGCCTATGCGCCGGCCAAGGCGGCCGTGATCGCGATCACCGAATGCCTGGCCGCGGAGTGGGGACCTGCGGGCGTGCGCGTCAACGCGGTGTCGCCGGGCTACACGCTGACACCGGCGCTGAAGAATGCGATCGATCGCGGCGAGCGCGATGTGTCGTCGCTGTCGGCCAACGCGGCGTTGCGCCGCCTCGTGGCTCCCGAGGAAATCGCCCGGGTGGTGGTATTTCTGGCCTCCGACGCCGCGTCGGCGATGACCGGCGCCAATGTGCCGGTCGATTGCGGGTGGCTGGCGGGCACGTCGTGGAGCACCTATGGCGGGCTGCGGGAGGCGAACGTCTAGCCATGCTCCAGGTTCAGCACCTCTGCAAATCGTTTGGCGGTGTCAAGGCGGCCGACGACATTACGCTGGATTTCGCGGATGGATCGCTGACCGCGGTGATCGGCCCCAATGGTGCCGGCAAGAGCACGTTCTTCAATCTGATCACCGGCGCGCTGAAACCCGCCTCGGGCCGGATCCTGCTCGATGGCGTGGATATGGCGGGCAGGTCGCCGCCGGACATCGTGCGGCATGGCATCGGCCGCGCCTTCCAGGTCGCCAGTATTTTTCCCTCGCTTACGGTGCATGAAACCATGCTGGCCGCGGTCGGCGCCGATCAGCGTCGTGCCGGCGTATTGCACCGGCGCTTTCCCCTCGCCGAAACCCGTGATCGCGCCGAATACGCCATGGAGATCCTGGGGCTCGCCGGCAAGCGTGACCGGATCGCGGCGACGCTATCGCACGGAGACCAGAAGCTGCTCGACATCGCGCTGGCGCTGGTGCTCGATCCGCAGGTGCTGCTGCTTGACGAGCCGACTGCCGGCATGGGTACCGAAGAGCGATGGCGGATGATCGACAAGGTCCATGAACTCTGGGAGCGGGAGAAGATCACCGTCGTGTTCATCGAGCACGACATGGATATCGTCTTCAAGATCGCGCCGTCGATCGTCGTCCTGTGTTATGGGCGCATTCTCGCGACCGGCACGCCGGATGAGATCCGCCGAAATCCCGCTGTGATCGACGCCTATCTCGGAACCGAGCACCACGCCGAGGCAATATGAGCATGCAGCCGGTTGTTCAGGTCGAGGACCTCGACGTCTACTACGGGACCAGCCAGATCCTGTTCGGCGTCGGCCTGTCGGTGCGGCCCGGTGAGACCATGGCGCTGCTTGGCCGCAACGGCGCCGGCAAGTCGACAACCATGAAAGCCATCATGGGCCTTGCGCCGGCCCGGCGCGGGCGCGTGACGCTCGGCGGCCGTGTGGTAACCGGGCTCAAGCCGCATCGCATCGCGCGCGCCGGTCTCGGCTTCGTGCCGGAAGATCGGCAGATTTTTCCCGACCATACGGTGGAGGATAATCTCGTCATCGGCCAGAAGAAGGGCGCGCAGGGCCAGGACGAATGGTCGATCCGGCGCGTCTATGATGTGTTCCCGCTGCTGGAGCCGTTACGATACCGGATCGCGGGCCGGCTGTCGGGCGGCGAACAGCAGATGCTGGCGATTGCGCGCACGCTGATGGGTAATCCTGCACTGCTGTTGCTGGACGAACCGAGCGAGGGGCTGGCGCCGATTATCGTGCAGCGGATCGGCGAGCTGCTGCGTCAACTGCGTGGCACTGGTGTGACGGTCCTGATTGCGGAGCAGAACATGCATTTCTGCCTCGGGCTGGCGAGCCACGCCACCGTCATCGATAAGGGCCAGATCGTATATACGGCGACGATCGAGGAGTTGAGAGCCAACGAAACCATTCGCCAGCGCTATCTCGCGCTGTAGCTCGTGTGTCCGCGTGCGACGGACCACAAGGCCGCTCGCGACCAATGCCGCGAGCGTCCTGCCTTTACCGGGACTTCGTCGAACCGCCTCAGGTTTCCAGCTGCTTTCCGATTGGCAGCGCCCGGATGCGTTTGCCGGTCGCCGCGAAGATGGCGTTGATCAGCGCAGGAGCAAAGGGCGGCACGCCCGGTTCTCCGACGCCGCTTGGCGGCGTGTCGGCGTCGACCGGGACGATGTGCACGTTGGTCACGAGCGGCGCCTCGTCCATCCGGACGACAGGGAAGTCGTCGAAATTGCCCTGCTGTACCTTGCCGTCCTTGAAGCTGATCTCGCCATATTTGGCGAGACTGAGCCCCATGATCGCGGCGCCCTCGATCTGCGACTGGATCCGCTCGGGATTGATGAACGTCCCGCAGTCGATAGCGGTATCGACCTGGGGTACGGTGAGTTTGCCCTTGTCGTCGATCGCGACCTCGACGATGGTCGCGATATAGCTGACGAAGCTGCGATGGACGGCAATGCCGAGCCCGTGCCCCTTGGGCACCGATCGGCCCCAGCCGCCTTTGTCCGCGACGAGTTCAACGACGCGGCGCAGACGTGCGGTGTCGATCGGATAGCTGTCGAACGGCTCGCCATAGTTCCAGGGATCCTTGACCGAATCGAGCTTGACGATCCGCGGAGAGCCGATCAGGTCCAGCAGCATATCCTTTTGATCGCGGTTGGTGGCATGCGCGAGTTCGCCCACCATCGACTGGACCGCGAACGCGCGCGGTATGTTCGACACCGAGCGGAACCAGCCGATGCGGGCATGCGCGGCGGCTTCCGGATTCTCGCATTGAATATTGGCGATCTCGAACGGCAGGTCGATAAGCCCCATGCCGAGTTCGAACGGCGCCGCATGCACCGCATTGGCGGCAAATGTCGAGGCAATGGTTGGCGCGACGCTGCGGTGCCGCCAGGCGATCACCTTGCCGCTCTTGTCGAGGCCCGCTTCGATGCGTTCAACCGAAACCGTGTGCAGGAAGTCGTGACGAACGTCGTCATCCCGCGTCCATTGCACCTTCACCGGCGAACCGATCGCCTTCGAAAGCAGTGCCGCTTCGATCGCGAAATCGCACTTCGATTTGCGCCCGAATCCGCCGCCGAGCAGCGTGACATTGACGGTCACGTTCGCCTCGGGGATGCCGAGGGTTTTCGCGACGTCTTCACGCGTGCCGCCGGGACTCTGCACGGGCGCCCAGATTTCGGCCTTGCCGTCCTTGACGTCGGCGACGGCGACGGGCGTCTCCATGCTGACATGCGCCAGATGAGGCAAATAGTATTCGCCGATAACCACCTTGTCGGCGCCTTTCAGGGCGGCGTCGACGTCACCTTCCTTGCGTACGACCAGGCCCGGCTTGCGCGCGGCTTCCTCCAGTTCGGCTCGATAGGCCGCCGAGTCGTATTTGCCATTGGCGCCGTCGTCCCAGACGATCTTCAGGGCGTCGCGTCCCTTGATCGCCGCGCCGGTGTTGCGTGCGATCACGGCGACGCCGCCGAGCGGCTGGAACTTGGACGGCCACGGCCAACCCTGCACCTCCATGACCTTCTCGACGCCGGAGACTTTCATTGCCTCGCTCGAATCGAACGACTTCAGCTTGCCGCCGGTCACCGGTGGCCGCGCAATCACGGCGTATTTCATGCCGGGCAGGCGCGTATCGCTGCCGTAACGTGCGGCGCCGACGGTAATGTCGCGAAGGTCGACGATGCTGATGTCGCCCTTGCCGAGATAGCGGAAGTCTTTCGGGTCCTTCAGCTTCAGGCCGCCGACATCAGGCACCGGCTCCTTGGCCGCATCGGCCGCCAGCTCGCCGAAGCCCAGACGGCGACCGCTCGCGGTGTGAACGACCTCATGATTCACCGCCCTGACCTCGGTGGCCGGCACGCCCCATCGTTTGGCGGCTGCGGCCTCCAGCATCGCGCGCGCCGAGGCGCCGATCTGACGCATCGGAATCAGGTAGTGCCGTGTGCTGCGCGATCCATCGGTATCCTGATTGCCGTATTTGGCCTCGTCGCCGTGCGCCTGCGCCACCTTCACGCGGGACCAATCGGCCTCCATCTCCTCCGCCACGACCAGCGGCAGGCTGGTTCGCACACCCGTTCCCATTTCGGAACGATGCGCCACGATCGTAACGGTCCCGTCGGATGCGATGGCGACGAAGACGCGCGGATCGACCACGGTGCCGTGCGGCATCGCTCCGGCGCCGGTTTGATAAGCCGCAAACGCCTGACGCGACATGACAGGCGCGGCCAGCACCAGACCGCCCGCGATGCCGAGCGTTTTGAGAACGCTGCGACGGGAGATCTTTTCGACCCTGATGCGGGCTTCAATGCCGCGAAGCCGAGCGGGATTTGCGATGATGTTCATGATCAGACTCCCGTCGAGGCGAGATGGATCGCGTTTTCGATGCGCTGGTAGCAGCCGCAGCGGCAGATATTGCCCGACATCGCCTCGCGGATCTGGTCGTGGGACGGCTTGGGGTTTTCCGTGAGGAGTGCAGCGGCCTGCATGATCTGGCCGGCCTGGCAATAGCCGCATTGCGGGACGTTTACCTGGCGCCAGGCCTTCTGCACGGCGTGATCGCCGGTGGGGTGAAGGCCCTCGATCGTCGTTATCTCGCGATCGACCACGTCGGAAACCGAAGTGATGCAGGATCGCACGGCCTGCTTGTCCACGATGACCGTGCACGAACCGCAAAGAGCCTGGCCGCATCCGTATTTCGTGCCCGTCAACCCGATTTCATCGCGGAGAAACCAGAGCAGTGAAAGATCGGGGTCGCCGTCCCAGTTTCGTTCCTGGCCGTTAATCTTCATCTTGATCATGGTCGTTTCCTCGCTCTTCATAAGCCATTGATGTTTTCCGACGCGAGCGAGAACATGTTTCCCAAACGCTCGACGCCGTCGCTTTCCCCTTATGGTTTCGTGCAAAATCGAGATTTCCGAGCAGCCGCGGAACAGGCCGCACGACCTTGTTGAATATCCTGACCAGGCCGACCTTTCGATTTGGCGCTTGCCATGTTCGCCCGCACGCGCTGGCTGCGTGCGGGACGTTATCAGAGAGCGGTCCGAGTCGAATTCACAACGAGTTGTTGCCAATTGTATTTGGCGAAAATGGGCCTGTTTCGATACGCCTGTCCTTGGTCAGGGACCCTTACGCAATGCAGCGAACAGGGCCGATTTTCACGAAATGGGGTAGGGACGCCGAAATCGACGGAGGAGCATCGACGGTTTCGCCCTTGGAGGTTCGTTTTCCGGCGTGAGGCCCGCAGGCCGCTTCCTTGAAAAGGGGTGACGCTGCCCGGCGGCAAGCCGGGGGTGGAAGCAAACCCACGCGGGCGTCGACGACGCGGTAGTCTGGCGTGAAGTGGGCAGACCCGCAGATACCAGGCGTGCTGCAGTTGCTCAGTCAGTGAGGCCTCGGCGTTGCGACGCACGCCAATCCAGCGCCTCCTAGTCTGGCAGAGAACGGCTTTGTCTGGCAGAGAACTGCGGTCGTTCGCCTGCTCGTCGGGTTCCGTTTTCTTCTTGTCAAACCAACCCGATCAGGTCAGATTTGAAGCGCACCGGCGTGCCTTCAAATGCGCCGGTTGAAGTCAACAATAAAATCCGGGGCGGGAAACATGAATAGATTTTCTATCGTAGGCGCCGCATTGGTCGGCGTGGCCGGCTTACTCGCGGCACCTGCTATTGCGCAGCAGGAAACCAAACAGGAGCCGAAGTCGGCGTCAGGCCAGGCAAAGGTTTCTCCAGTTACTCAGCAGCAGCTCAACTCGGCAGACAAGAACTCAACCAATTTTCTGTTGACCAACGGCAATTACGCCCAGACGCGCTTCTATCCAGCCAAGCAGATCGATCGCGACAACGTCAAGAACCTGCACGTCGCGTGGATCTTCCAGACCGACGTCAAGGAATCGCTGGAGACTTCGCCGATTGTCGTCGATGGCGTGATGTTTGTGACGACTTCGTTCAGCCACGTCTATGCACTCGACGCAAAGACCGGCGAACAGCTCTGGCACTATAATCACAAGATGGGGCCCATCACGACCTACTGCTGCGGTCCTAACAACCGCGGCGTCCAGGTTCTCGGCGACCTCGTCTATCTCGCCACGCTGGACTCCAAACTGATCGCCCTGAATGCAAAGAGCGGCGAGGTCGTCTGGAAGACCGACATCGCGGATCCGGAGCAGGGCTATAGCGAGACGATGGCTCCGACCGTCATCAAGGACAAGGTTCTGATCGGAACGAACGGCGGCGAGTACGGCATCCGCGGCTTCGTGAAGGCCTATGATGCCAAGACCGGAAAGCTGCTCTGGACCTTCAATACGGTTCCGGAGAATTCGGTCGGCGTCTGGGCGACCAAAGACGCCACCGGACGCGATATGCACCGCAACATCCAGGCGGAAAAGGATCAGCTGGCCAAGACCGGCGACCCCTACCAGAAGCTGGGCGGCGGCGTCTGGCAAAATCCGGCCGTCGATCTCGCCACCAACCGCATCTATTTCGTCGTCGGCAATCCGTCGCCCGACCTCGATGGTTCGGTCCGTCCCGGCGACAATCTTTACACGGACTCGCTGGTTTCGCTTGATCTCGATACCGGCAAGTACGTCTGCCACTTCCAGTACATCGCCCATGACGTGTGGGACCTCGATGCCGTGAGCCCAGCGGTGCTGGTGGACGTCAAGGGCAAGGACGGCAAGACCATCCCGGGCGTGATCCATGCCGGCAAGACCGGTCATATCTATGTTCACGACCGGAAGGATTGCAGCCTGATCCGCTTCTCCGAAGCCATGGTGCCGCAGGAGAACATGTGGGTTCTGCCGACCAAGGAGGGTGCCCGCATGCTTCCCGGCGCGAATGGCGGCGTCGAGTGGTCGCCGATCGCCACCGATCCAGGACAGGAGCTTGCCTACGCCATCAACCTGCATCAGCCGATGAACTACTTTGTCGAGAACTCGCCGTATCCGAACGGCAAGTTGTGGCTGGGCGGCGCTTTCAAGGCGATACCGACCGAAAAGCAGTCCGGCAACATCACCGCCGTCAACTACAACACCGGCAAGATCAAATGGCAGGTGAAGACGCCGGAGCCGATGATCGGCGGCATTCTCGCTACCGCAGGCGGTCTTGTTTTCACCGGTGAAGGCAACGGCAAGTTCGCGGCTTACAACTCGTCCAACGGTAAGGAATTGTGGAACTTCCGCGCCGGCGCCGGCGTTAATGCCCCACCCTCCAGCTACATGGTGGGTGGCAAGCAATACATCGTGGTCGGCGCGGGCGGTAACACCCAGGTCGACTTCCACCGCGGCAACAACATTATCGCGTTCTCGCTCAACTGAGCGCAGCCGCGATCATCGAACAGGGAGCGGGACCGGCTGCGGTCCCGCTTCTTTTCGTTAGTGTCCCAATTTGTCTTCACTGGATCGGATAGATGTATCGCAAGTCGAATTTCTGCATTTTTGCCGCTGTCGTCCTGGCGGCTGTTCTTAACGTCTGCGTGACGCCGCTATACGCGCAGAGCATCGCGGAAAAAACCCAGCTTTGCGCCGGCTGCCATGGCGCGGACGGCAAGCCGATCGACAAGACCATTCCCACCCTTTGGGGACAACAGGCTGGCTACATCTATATCCAACTGCGCGATTTCAAGCGCGGCGACCGCAAGAGCGATATCATGCAGCCGATCGCTTCATCCTTGGAGCGACAGGACATGCTCGATATCGCGGAATACTTCTCGAAGAAGCCCTGGCCCGACCTGGGCCAGCCGAGCGCTTCGAAGGATGTCGCCGCTCGGGCCGTGAGCGCCAATCAATCGATCGGCTGTACGGGCTGTCATCTCGATCATTTTCAGGGCGATGGCACGGTGCCGCGGTTGGCGGGCATGGGCAAGGATTACCTGGCAAAGCAAATGACCGACTTCCGCAGCCGTGCCCGCGGCAACAATCCCGGCATGTCGGATCTGATGCTCGCGACGCCGCCCGACGACCTCGTGGCGCTGGCGGAATATCTGTCGGGGCTGTGAGCTGGCCTCGCGGCTCTAGGGCACCGTCAGCCGTTCACGCAACGAAGACAGCACGGTGAGATCCGCGGCACGCTTTCCGGCCTTGTCCTTGAGCGAGGGATCGGCGCCACGCGCGAGCAGCAAGCTGGCGATGTCAGCGTGGCCGCCTTCGGCCGCGACCATAAGAGCGGTACGGCCGCGATTATCCCGATCGTCGATGTGCGCGCCTGCTTCCAGCAGATACGATACAACCGTCATGGCCTGCGCCTCCGGGACTCCTTCGTCCGGGCCCGCCGCCCACATCAGCAGGGTGAGATCATTGGGGTAGCGGGCGTTGACATCGATATTCCGCGCCAGCAACCGCTTCACGATGTCGAACCGTGCTCCTGCCGCGGCATAGACGATCGGCGGCTTGCCGGTGTCGTCGGGGGCGCGCTCGTCGGCACCGCGGGCAAGCAGGGCGTCGAAGATGATGTCGTTGCCGGCATAGGCGGCGGCGGCGATCGGGGATATCCCGCTGCGTCCGGCGAGTTTGACGTCGGCGCCGCGTTCGATGAGCCGTTGCGCGATCAGGATATGGCTGCCTTCGGCGGCAAGGTAGAGCGCGGTCGACCCGGCGAGATTGCGTGCATCGATCGGCGCACCACGCGCCAGCAGGAGGTCGACCAATCCGAGATGACCGGACTTCGCAGCGTGACTGAGAGGCTTGGCGCCAAGCCGGTCGCGCGCATCGACTGACGCTCCCTGGTCGAGCAGTGTCGTCGCCAGATCGAGGCAGTTGGCGTCGACCGCCGAAAACAGCGTCAACGATACTTCCGTCGCGCTGATCTGCGGTTTGGCGATCTCGTATCGGCGGGCCAGCCCCTGGCAACGCTCGGACTCGGCGGCGCGAGCGGTCGGCGCTGTGCTCGATAGCGCGACCGCGATCGAGCACAGAAAAACAACGTGGCGATGCACAGCGATCTCTCCCGGGGCAAGTTTGCTGGTCGCATTTTCCCGGAGGGTGGCACGGCGGCCAGCCCATGCCAAGAAGCAGCGAAACTTTGAAAAGGGAAATGGATGCCGCACCGCATCATGGATAATCGGCTCGGGTCGCTTCCGGCCGGTCAATGCCGGTCATTGGCAAGCCTTATTTCCCGCCTCGGCGATGGCCAGAAAGCTGATTGTGGCCGGCGCGAACGTTACCGTGCCGGCGGGCGCTGGAGCGCCCGTGATGGTCGGCAGTTCACCCCTGGCGGAAAGCGCCAGCGGCCGGCCGTTCAGCCGGGCTTGCTCATCCAGCAAGTTCGCGGCGTCCAGCGTGTAGCGGACCGAAGCAGTCGGAAGCGTGAGCGCGTGCGGCGCATCGCGGTCGGTATTGATCGTCAGAAGCACCACGCTGCCCGACATGCCCCTTTGACAATGGGCGTAGACGTGAAGCCCGGATTGGTTGGGCAAACCGGCGTCGAGCACGGTGGTTCCCATCAATTGCCGCCAGAGCAGCGCCCCCCAGTATTTTGGCCTTGGCTGCAACGTCCGGTCGTCGAGCAGGCCGTAATCGCTCGCCGCCAGCGTGTTGTGCATGACGACCTGAACGCCGGCTCTTGCCAGCCGCCCGAGCTGATCGAGATAGCGGAACGTATCCAGGAAGGTCACGGCCCACGGGTTGCCACCGCATGCGGCATCCGCGGTTTCCGTAAGCCAGATCGGTTTGCCGGGTTCGAATTTGTCTCGAAGGGCCTGATAGAAAGCCTGCGTCCGATCGGTTCCGGAGAGCCACGCCTCGGAAAGCGCCGCGTCCGGCGTGCTCTTGCCGCTGCAGCGCTCCGACAGCGCTCCGTAATAATGATAGGAAACCGCATCGATGCCGGGCGCGGAAGCGAGCAGGTCGGACGCGATGGCGGGTTCGCCGACCGTGCCGGGACCCAGGATCAGCGTTTTGCCACTCGTCTGCTTCATGAACGCGTGGAATATTTCGAAGTCCCTCGCATAGGCGGTCGCGTCGTAGCCCGCCGGTGCGCCGCCCATTTCGGCGAGGTTTGGTTCATTCATGAATTCGGCGGCTGCGATGCGGCCTCCAATCGAGCGGGTATAGGCAAGGAGGCGGTTGGCCTGATCCGGCTTCCAGGCGCCGGCGGCGTCGCGGGCGCCCGGACTTACGGCGAACGACGTCACGATCGAGGCATTCACCGCTTGCGAGAAGCCCACGACGCCGCGCCATTGCTTTCGGGTCAGGATGCCGTTGAAGCCTGCCGGCGGCGCCGAGGGCGATTTATCCCGTCCGGCGAAATAGGTGCTGTTGGCCCAAGTGCCGCTGACACGCATATAAGCAGGCGCCAGCGCGGCCGCGAGCTTTCGCAAGCGCGCGTTGGCCAGATCAATCGGCGGCCGGTATTGGTACAGGTTCGAAGCCATCCCCGCCGGCGCATCCAGTCCGGATCGCGGCGGCCGCGCAAGGAGAACGCCCGGCTCCGGTCGATAGGGTTTCCAAAACCGTCCGCCGGTAATCTCGATCATTTCGATGTTGTAGGACTGGAAGCGCTCATCGACCGTGCCGATGCGGGGCAGGCTTGAGGGGGCGATCGCCGGCGTGCCGGCGAGGGCGCCGCAACAGGCGGATGCGGCCAGCCATGCGGATGATGCCAGCAGGCCGCGGAGTCGTGCGCCGGTACGATTGCGCACCCGCAATCCCTCCCATTCATTCGCCTCTGTTGAATGGCAAGATGACATGACCGCGGTCCCGGTCAACGTCCCGGCACGCACTCCCGGCTCCTTCATCCCAGCCGGATTTGATTTGCCATGGGCATGGGGATGTCGAATGATCCCCACAGAAACGCGGCACCTCGCGGCGTTGCAAAACAAGAACATGGTCTCGGGATCGGCAGGGAGGCTCGGCTTGGTTCTTTCGGTACGTGAGATTTCTTGCTGCGTTGCAGTAATAATGGCGGCTTGCTCAATCCAGCCGGCGTTTGCGCTCGACCCGCGGTATCCGGATTGGCCTTGCCAGCAACTGAAGGTTCCGGAGATTTCGATTGCGAGTGTCTGGACCGGCCCCGCGATCGAACCGGCCGAAAAGGAAAAGGCAGCCGACCCGAAACAAGCGGAACTCGTCGTGCGTCTGGCCGCGCGCCGCACCTCCATGGAGGACGCAAGGAAACTGATCGCGGATTTTGTGGCCGGATCCAGGGAGGAGAAACAGCAGAAGGCGAAGAGCTTGTTCGCCGCCTTGTATTCGACGCTCAATGCGCAGCGCGACGAGGTGATGAACGGGATCGAGCGCTTTTCGCGCAAGCAGAAGGTCATGGCCGAGAACATCCGCGAGCAAATGCGGAAGATACGGGAACTGCAGGATGCGCCCAACGCCGATCCGGCGCGGAGCGATGAACTCGCCAGTCAGCTTGTGTGGCAAACACGCATTTTCGATGACCGGCGGAAATCGACGGCCTATGTCTGCGACGTGCCTGTCCTGATCGAGAAGCGGCTGTTTGATCTGGCAAGCGCGATTCAGATCGACCTGGGCGTCGACCCGCCGGCCAAATGAGGAACGGTCCCCGGTCAGGATCGATCGGCTATTCGTCCGGACGCGGTTCGGGCGTGGAATCCTGCAGCGGAAGCAAGGAGTTGAGCCAGCCGTCGGTCCCTTCGGGATACCACACCACGTTGGAATAGCCGAGCACCAGCGCGCGCTTGGCCGCGTTCCACGACATCCAGCAATCCGCCAGACAGTAGAGAACGAGCATCCTGGCGCGGTCGCCGTGGGTCGCCTTTTCCAGGCCCCTTGAAAAATAGTCCGCCATGCTGGGCGCAAGTTCGCCATAGCCGGTGTCGGGCAGCCAGATGCTGCCGGGAATATTGGCCCGCGGCTTGTCGCGCCAAAGCGTTCCCGCCGGCAGGTCCCGCGGACGAGGCGGTCTTGGCAGCACATCGACAAAACTGGCCGCATGGCCGCGCCAGATCGTTTCCGCTTCGTCTGTCCCTATCACCCTGGCGCCCCGCAGTGTGGCGGGTGTCGGCGAGCGGTAGTTTTCGAGCCGGTAGCCATCGGGCTCGGCCACATCAGCGGTTGCCGCTCCCGCGGCGGCAACGAGGATCGCCATGAACGCGACGCGGGCGGCGGCCGCGATCATGGCCGCTTGGAAAGCGTCTCGGACGTGATCGGCATGTTGGCTTCATCCAGTATCGGAATGTTGTAGCTGATCAGCAGCTTGTTGATCTCGGGCTGATTTTCCATGATGAGCTTGTTGAGCGTGCGTTTCCACTCCTGGTCCGCCGGGCGCACCGCCATGCCGATCCGGAAGGTCATGGGCGGACCGGTCTTTTCCCTGGTCAGCGGGACGACGACGTAGGGGGGGTCAGCCTTATTGGCGTAATAGCCCGCCATCGGACCCCACAATATGCCGCAATCGATATCGCCTTTGGCGAGGTCGTCCATCATGGCCTGCGCGGAGGAATCCGCACGGGTGTCGATGAAGAGCGGGTAGGACTTGGCATGGGCCAACAGGCCGTTCGTCGCCATGTCTGTGGTTGGGGGCGTCTTCGCGACGACGCCGATCCGTTTATCCTTTAGCTTAGGATCTCCGATGACGGTGACATCCTCCAGGTCGCTGCCACGCTTGGTAACCAGGGCGTAAGTCGTGCGATAGTAAGGGATTGTCACCTGCGCCTGGTCGTCACCTTGCGGAAATCCCATGATGATATCGCAACGGTACGAGCCCAGCGTCTTCAGGACGAAGCCGGTTGCCTGTGGGAAATAGGTGTAACTGAGCTTCTTGCCGAGCTTGGCCGCGAACAGTTCGGCGAGCTTGTTTTCGAATCCCTCGCCCTTGTCGTTGGAGAACGGCAGATTGCGCGGATCGCCGCACGCGCGAAAGACGTCGGGATCGACAAGTTCGAGTGCGCCTTTATCGCTGGCCTGGGCGTAGGCCGCGACGGGCCGCAAGGCGACAAGTCCGCAGGCGAGGACGCCGGCCAGGGTTGGCAGGATGATTGCCGTCCTCGAAAGGTGAGGTATCGGCGTTGGACGTTTTCCGGTGTGTGCTGACATCATTTGACTCCTGTGCAACTGGTCTCGGCCTGCTTGGCCGCCTCCGGCTTGTCCTCGTGCTTGGGCGGACGGCCGCCCGGGATGGCGCCGTTGGCGCGGGCGCGCAAGTACACGTAGATGTCGTCGAGGAAGCACATCACGTTGACGTTGTCCGCAAACGTCGGCATGACCTTGTCGTTGGCGACATCGACATTCTTGCGGCCGTTGGTCACGACATTGTTGAAGTCGACATAGCTGAGCGTCTTCAGGGATTCGGCCAGCGCCGGCGCGTAGCTCGATCCCTCGCCGTTCGGGCCGTGACAGACATGGCAGTCCGAATGATAACGGCGAAAGCCGGAATAGGTGTACCAGTCG
>NZ_JADGRI010000257.1 GCF_017881085.1 Bradyrhizobium sp. | reverse complement strand
TTGTGTGGGTGGGGTCCTGCAACCGCATCAGCGGGGTAACGATACGCCCCGCTCCGCTCGGTTCGAGCTGACTCGTCATCTGCCGATGATAGGCGCCGGTCGCATCCAGCAGGAGCAGCGTGTGGCCGGTTGGAGCCGTATCGAGCACCACGAAGGCGCTCCTGGCCTCCGCAACAATGTGCGAGAAGGCATGGAACACGGCAACTTCCTCGGTGCATGGCGAAGCAAGATCCTCGAGCAGCAGCGCCCTGCCCTGCGCGTCGAGGTCACGGCCACGACTCGCCATGATCTTCGCGACATACCGCTCTGTCTCAACCCGGGGGTCGATCCGGTCGACCGTCAGGCCCGGCATTGCGCCATCAACGACGAAAGCGACATGAGCCGCCGGATCGGTCGTGCTGAGGTGGACGGCATGACCGCGCTTGGCCAGTCCTACGGCAATGGCGGCGGCAATCGTCGTCTTTCCGACTCCGCCCTTGCCCATGACCATGATGAGGCCATGGGCGCCTTGCGCGATGTCGTCGACCAGCCGGTCGAGGCCCGGCAGGTCAACCAGCTCGGCCGTTTGGTCCCTGGTTGCGATCGGCGGCGGCGGATTGGAGGACGACAACAATGCCCTGAGCGCCGCAAGGCCGACGATGTCGAAACCGAGCAGCGGGATTTCGTCCCGCGGCAGTTTCGTCAGCGACGCCGGCATCGCGGCCAAGGCCTCGTCCTGATCCCGCTCAAGTGCAACTGCAACGACATCCGTCGGGTCCGTGGCGTGGAAGCGTCCGTTCACGACGAGTATCTGGTTCGAGAGATTGAGCGCGTCGAGTTCGCCCGAAGTTCTGGCCGCCTCGCGGATCGCGCCCTGGTCGGCGCGGGTGACCAGGATGATGGTAGTCCGCCTGGAATCGCCCAGCGCCTGAAGCGCCTGGCGAAAGCGGTTCTCCTGCATCTTCAAACCTGAATGTGGACCGAGGCAGGACGCGCCCCGGTCATTGCCCGCCAGAAAGCCGGTCCATGCTTTTGGTAGGCTAAGCAGTCGCAGCGTGTGGCCCGTCGGGGCGGTATCGAAAATGATGTGGTCGAACCCCGCCTCATCGCCGTCGAGAAGTCCCACGAACTCGTCGAAGGCGGCTATTTCGGTGGTACATGCGCCGGAGAGTTGCTCGCGCACAGTTGATCGCTCCTTAGCGGTCGTTTCGGGACCAAGTTGTTCGAGCACGCGGGTTCGATAACTCTCGGCCGCTGCCTCCGGGTCAATGTTCATCGCCGAAAGTCCGACGACGTTCGGCACCGGCGTCGGGCTTTCGTTCAGGGCGATCTCGAGCATCTCGTCGAGGTTCGACGCGGGTTCGGTGCTGACGAGCAGGACACGCAATCCGCGGTCAGCGAGGCCGATGGCTGTGGCACACGCCAGAGAGGTTTTACCAACACCGCCCTTGCCGGTGAAGAACAGAAATGGTGTCGGAGCATTCAGCGGGCGAAAGTGAAGCATCTAGACCATCTCAACGCCGATGCAAAGACCATGCGCCATTCGGCGCCGCACCTGAGCGCTTTCGCCGGCATTTCCGCAACCTGAAGCGCTTTGCGTAGTTTGTATTGAATAGCAACGCAATGGGCGCGCGTTGTTGCGATGGATCAATAAATGGCAGATGTCCGACTCCAGCCACGTCGAGATTCTGTTGATGACGCCTTTTGAACGACGGCCTTTTGGCTTTGCGCCAGGAGCGGTCATGTGGGTCGGCTAATCGTTGACCTTCACCTCTGTCACACCGTGATCGGGCTCAACGACATTTTTGTTTTGTTGAAATGCAAAACCGATAAGTCCAAGCACGATAAAGATGGCTCCAGCCGCCATTAGCCAGTGCGGATATTGCAGCGCGGAGAGATTGCTCACTAGGAGGCTTTCATTTTCTTCACCTGCAGCTCGACTGCGCCGACGCAAAAGCGCGCGCGGATATCAGCCGATCGGTGGGTGCAGACTTCGAGAGCCGGAGCCCAACAGGCTGCGGAGCTAACGGGGCGATAATTTCATCCATGGCAATGGTCGCCGGCTCTCTCGCGTGATCGTCGCGCGTGGCCAACGGCTTTTTCGCCTTCGCCTTGGGGGTCGGCTCAAGCTCCGCACGCCTGCGGATGGCGTCGGAGCGACCAAGATGCGGATCGTTGTTGACAATCCACTTATCAACCATCTTGAGGGCCCCCTTACCAGCGGCCCCCGAAACCAGCGCGACGATCTTCAACCGGGTACTGCACCGGGAACTGCACCGGGTACGATAGATCAGGTGCGCTGCTCTTCGCCTCTTCTTCTGCCAGCAGCGTGACAATCACCTTACGCCGCTCTTCATCCATATTGCTCTGTTCAGCCAAGAGCCGTCTTAAGAAGAGCGTAAGGTTCTTCTCTTGAATGAAACGTTGCATGACTAACCGCTCCTACACACCGTTTGATCAATCTGACCAAGCCAAGAGGGCGATTTCATCGGATCAACTGACGTTCTTACCGTCTTGATTGCGTGCAGCGCGAATTTGCACCCTCGGCAGCCCGGGAATTCAAAAGCACAGAATTCGCCTTGCGATCCGCTGGCCGCTCCATCAGCCGAGGTAATTTCGAATCGACACTTAAAGGGAGCCGTCGCGAGTTGCGCCACGACACTCTCAGTCACCGATAATTGCCGAGATCGGAGCGGTGATAAAACCACAATGGGGATTATGGGTGCCAATGTGCTGTGCAATATTGCTCATGCACGGAGAATCTTTTTGGAGAGCGTTTGAGTTTCCCTCCAATTTGTCGATTCTCAAGCAATTCCGACAGACAATTCGATTTTATTTTTCCTCGGGCAACCGACAGGCCAGATCGACCCGCCATGACCAAGCATCCCTGTTTCAAGAATGTACGCCGCAATGGCGCGTCAGCAGCAGGTTTCGGCGCCGATAGTCGATTAGTGGATTTGTCTTTGATCTAGGTCAATCCGCGCGTCCTTATTTCGCGCGGTAGGGCGGGAACGTTTGCCGGCTGACCCAATTTGTCCCACATCTGAGGTGGGACGCACAACAATTGCGTGCACCTCAGCGCGCATGTGCCAAGTCCGCCGCAAACTGCGAGGTCGAGTTGTTTGGGGTGCGCTCAGCGCGATCTTACTGGAGATTTCTATTATGAAAGCACGCCTGAAGCTGACTGCAGTGCTAGGTCTGGCATTGTTGATCGTCCCTTTCAGCGCAAATGCTCAGGAACAGAAACGCGGCCAGGGCAAAGGAGCGCCGGCGGGCCGGTCAGCCCCGGCTGCGCGCTCCGCGCCGCCACAGCGGCAGGCTGCGCCGCAAATTCGGGCTGCACCACAACGCCAAGCAGCACCGCAACGCCAGGCCATGCCGCAGCGTCAAGCCGCGCCACAATTCCGGGCCGCACCGCAACGACATGCCGCGCCACAACGCCAGGCGCCGCAAAGGACCGTAGCTCCAGCGCGTCAAGCAACGCCGCGCATCGTCAATAATCCGCGGGCCAAGGCACCCACCCGAACAGCAACTCCGCGGACCGACCGCAACGCTGTGCCCAAGGCCGCCGTATCCGCTGCGCCAACGCGCCAGCAGTTGCGCAGCCAGCAACGCGAAGAGCGCACGCTGCGCCAACAGGAAACCCGTCAACTGCGAAACCTTCCGGCTGCGCAACGGGTGCAGAAGCAGCAGGAATTTAATCAGCAGCGTGAGCAGCGCGCGCAGCAGCGGCTACTGCCTAACGGCCAGGTTCGACCGAACGCATCGGTTCAACCTAACGCGCTGGTGCAGCGCGGCGAACGCCGCAACGGTGTCGCGCGTGTTACACCGCAGGCAGCACAGCAAGGCCGCTTCGCTGCGCGTTTTGCCGCACGGGCGCAGGGTGCGAATTACCGCGCCGGCACGGTTGCTCTTGCCCCACGCAGGGCTTGGAGCCTCGGCATGCGGGCAGCCTTCGTGCCGTGGTATGGGCCGGTGTTCTGGCCCTATGCCTATTCGGACGTTTTTGACTACGCGTTTTGGCCCTCTGGTTATGATGACGGTTACTTTGCCTACGCCTATGATGATTTCTTCGACGGCGTGTTCTGGGGTCAGGCCGGCCCGCCGCCCGAATACAGCTATGCGTATGCACCGCCGAGAGCGCCTGCGGCCCGCCCGACGTCTGCCGCTATGGAGGAACTTTGCGCGCAGCCCGGCACTGGCGTAACCGCTTGGCCGTTCGCAGAAATCAACAGTAAAGTCGGCTTGAATGCCGACCAAAAGCAACTTCTTGATCATGTGCGAACCGTGGGCCAGAAAGCCGCCGGCGCGTTCAAGACCTCATGCCCGGAGAAAAACGCTTTTGCGATGACACCGCCTGGTCGTTTGCAAGCGATGACGTTGCGGCTCACAGCCACGCTCGAAGCGGTACAGACAGTGCGACCGGCGATGGAAGCGTTCTATAGCTCGCTGAGCGATGAGCAGAAGGAGCGTTTCAATGAAATTGGGCCGAAGCAACCCAAGGACAACGCCGGTGCCAGCCAGACGTCGGCGCAGGATGGCAAGAGCTGCAGCGAGCCAAAAGCTGGGCTTGCAAATTTACCAATTGAGCGGATCGAGGACGTGGTGAAGCCGACCGATGCGCAGGACGATGGTTTGAAGCAGCTTGAGAATGCGACCGCCAAGGCAGTAACGATCATGCAAGCTGCTTGCCCCGAGGACACGCCAATCACTCCGCCCGGCCGACTGGAGGCTATGGAGAAACGCCTGCAGGCCATGATCGATGCAGCCAATACAGTGAAGCCCGCCCTTAACGACTTTTATGGATCACTGAGCAGCGAGCAAAAGGCGCGCTTCAACCGCATCGGCGGAGAACTCGCGCAATCCGGCAACTAGTTGTGCCCTCACGTCGACCTAAAATTAGAGAGGCGGCCCTCGTGGCCGCCTCTTGTTTGACCTTCTTCTGAGTGGACTTGGAATCGACGGCCCCTGACCGCCGCGATGGTCGCTCGCCGTCTTCCATCGCTGCGACTTCGTCGCAACGTTCCACTGTCAATCAGACCGTGAACCATCCATCCGACGATATGTCTGCTGCCTTGGAACGATCGAGATTTCGGCGAGTAGTCACTCCGAAGCGAACAAGGCCTGCCAGCATCGCTGCCATTCCCTGCGCTTGCACGCCTCTTCAGATTCATGATCAGGCATATCTTGGAGCAATACAATGAATACCAAATTCTTCGTAGTTGGAGCAATCGCAGCCGCCTTGGTCGCCGGCACCGCTATGGCGCAAACGCCGACAGCAGCAACACGGCCTGAAATCAACTCAACCAGTGTCAATCAGGCCTACAAGGGTCAATGGCGGCTCTACAAGATGATCGGTCTCGACGTCTATAACCAGAACGATGAAAAAGTCGGCGACATTTCTGAACTTCTGGTCGATCAAACCGGCAAGATCCAGACTGCTATTCTTGGCGTCGGGGGATTTCTCGGCGTTGGAGAGCGCCTGGTGTCGGTCAACTTCGATCAGCTAAAGTTCGTCAATCAACCTGTCGAACTCAAAATTGCATCGAGCACGCAGGCGGCGCCCGCTCCGACAAAGAATGCTGAAACTGCTACTACGACCACAGGCGCCGCGACCACAGCGCGTCCAGCGCGAAATACCAACGAACAGTGGTATCCCGATCATGCGGTAATCAACATCACCGCGGATCAGCTTAAGGCGATGCCCCGGTTCGAGTACAACTGACCTCGAAGACTCTCTGACTTTCGGCGATATCGAAGGTTGGTATTCGACCCTTAAGTAATTTGGCAGTCGTGCGCGTCGGGCCACTAGAGCTCGGCGCGCTTCTTCCGACAAACATTGGTTGTCGCGGCTCCGATGGCTTACGCTCCATCGAGCCGCCCTTTAAGAATGAACCGATGGTGGTATATCGAAGGCAGTCCACGCTTCGTTTTGAGTAAGGGACGTCAAAAGCTCTACGGGAATGTAGGCTTCCGGATCATCGATGCAAACATTCAAGAATTATTGCGGTCGCCCCATGACGATCAAGCTAGTTGGTTCTGATCGTAAGCTGTTCGATTTTTTGGTCAAACAAACGAGCATGACCGGTCTTCGATGTTGCGAATGCGGATTGTCATGCAATCTTGATTCATTCGGGGCGTTTCAATGACGGGAATCACGATCGGCAGCGGTGAATGGGTTATTGTTTGCGATAGCCGAAAGACGCGGATTCGCTATTTTTCACAAAGCCCGTCCTCGCCGGTCTTTCATGAAGGGAGGCGGCCGTCCGCCCTCGTGGAAGTTTGGCGCTACGACATCGGCGGTGTCGACCGAGGAGCAAACTGAATGTCTGCCCAATGTATGGGCGCGCGAGACGCGTCGCCGCGCCTTCTGCGGTCTCTCACACTGACACATGCCGTTCTCTACGGGCTTGGCGTCACGATCGGAGCCGGAATCTACGTTCTCGTCGGTATCGCCGCAGGACGCAGTGGAATGCATGCTCCACTAGCCTTCATTGGCGCGGCACTGGTCATGGCCTTCAGTGCGGCCTCATTTGCTGAATTGGGAACGCGCATGCCGGTGAGTGCCAGTGAGGCGGCCTATGTGCAAGCCGCGTTCGGGCGCGATTGGCTCAGCCTCGGCGTCGGACTTCTCGTGGTCGCGACCGCGACAGTCTCGGCTGCGACGATTAGCGCTGGTAGCGCAGGTTATCTTGCGGTATTTCTGCCCGTTGCGGCTCCATGGATAATTTCCGGGGTGGTCCTTGCGATGGGTATCGTGGCATGTCTCGCCACGGCTCAGTCAGTCACGTTCGCTGGGATCATGACGCTCGTCGAAGTGGGCGGACTAGTGCTGATAATCGTTGCGGGACTCAGTCACGGGACTGACGTTGTCACCCGCCTTCCGGAGATTTGGCCTTCCGTTGGCGACCCTACGGCCTGGATCGGACTAGCCGGAACGGCGCTCATTGCTGTCTTTGCCTTTATTGGCTTTGAACATCTCGTAAACGTTGCGGAAGAACTGAAAGAGCCAAACCGTACCTTACCTCGTGCGCTGTTCCTCACCCTAGGTTTGACCGCGCTTCTCTACGCACTAGTGGTGTGGATCGCGGTAACAGCGGTGCCTCCACAGGAACTTGCTCGCTCTTCGGCACCCCTTGCGCTTGTCTTCGAGAAACTCTCCGGCATGCCCCTCGTTGTCATGAGCGCAATCGCCACGGTGGCAACCCTCAATGGTGTCATTGTGCACATGATAATGATTGCCCGCGTGATCTATGGTCTGGCGTATCAAGGTAACCTGCCGAAGCGCCTTACGAAATTGAACTCAGTGACGCATACACCTCTTCTCGCAACGGCTATCGGCGTCTGCGCGATTCTCGTGCTCGCGCTGGCTGTTCCGCTCGCGGGCCTGGCAGATACGACGGCACGCTTTACGCTGGTCGTTTTCGCAATCGTAAATCTCGCGCTAATCCGAATTAAAAGTAGAAATGAAATACCACCAATAGGTGCGTTCATTTGTCCGCGATGGATACCGTTTGCTGGCCTCGCTTCCAACGTCCTACTTTTGGTAGTCGACGTAATTGTGTGATGAACTGTAGTTTGCGAACGGTTCGGGCGCCTCTACGCAATGTTTCAGACCTCACACGGTGGCACGTCATTGGCTATCACCTGTTCCGCAGGCTGTTCGTAGGGCTAGAACGACATCACGTCAGCGTCCATCTCTGTTGCGCCGGCAATCAAGACTTCACTCGCGTCGCTGTCACTGAGCACGGCTGATCTCAGCCAGCCGGGACGACCTAAATACCGTACCTTGGAAGACGACCCACGGCCTACACTCCGACAGCCCCCAGACTCGCCTTCGCGTGACCGGGGCGCTGCAGATCAGCCGGATTGAACCCGGCGGGTGTTTTTGATCCAAGCAAGCCGTGGCGGCTCAGAAACGCAGCGCCGCGTTGCCCCGGAACTCGTTCAACCGGGGGCCAGACCGTAGAACGCGCTCACCCATGCGGCGAAGGCGACCATGATTAATCCCGGGATCACGCGAAGAGCGAACGAAAGTCCGCCGCTGGAAGCGGCGAGCACGATCTTGCTGATGGT
>NZ_JADGRI010000040.1 GCF_017881085.1 Bradyrhizobium sp. | reverse complement strand
CGCAATGACGAAGGTTGTGGTCACGTCCGCTGCCATCACTTGTTCAGAAAATTCAGCGGCAGGCCTGATCTCGCCCAGTCCATCGCGATCAGCTCGCCCTTGCCGGACAACGTGATGTAAGCGGTCTTCAGTTCCGGTCCGCCGAAGGCGATGTTGGTGGTGACGCGGTCGCCGGTCGCCACCTGCTCCACCAGCGTGCCGTCGGGCGCGATCACGGAGATGCAGCCCGAGATCAGCGTCGCCACGCAAACATTGCCGCTCGCCTCCACCGCCAGCGAATCGAACATCTGGTAGCCGCCGAGCCCCGCGATCGGCTTGCCGCGTTCGCCGCGATAGATGACGTCGCGCGGCCTGACCTCGCCGGGCGCGGAAAGGTCGAACGCCCACAGCCGCGCCGTCGGCGTCTCCGCGACATAGACGGTGTTCTCGTCCGGCGACAGGCCGATGCCGTTGGCCGGCAGCATCCCGAACACGCCTTCGACGATCTGCTTCATGCCGGGCTTGATGTAATAGAACGCGCCGACATCCATGTCGCGGGCGCGGCGCTTGCCGAGATCGGTGAACCAGAGCCCGCCATGCCTGTCGAACACCAGGTCGTTCGGTCCCTTCAGGGGATGTTCGCCGCATTTGTCGACCACGGTTTCGATCTTGCCGGTCGCTAGGTCGACGCGCTGGATCGAGCCGCCGATATATTCGTGCGGCGCCGGTGCGCCCGGCATCATGGTGCCGCGCGAAGCGGTCCAGCCGAAGCCGCCATTGTTGCAGACATACATCTTGCCGTCGGGCCCGAGGGCCGCTCCGTTGGGGCCGCCGGGAATTTGCGCGACGACTTCCTTGCGGCCGTCCGGCCAGACCCGGGTCAGCCGCTGGCCGCGGATTTCGACCAGCACCACCGAGCCGTCCGGCATCACCACCGGCCCTTCCGGAAATTCGAGACCCGTGGCAAGGACGCGAACGTTGGGCATTGAAATCCTCCCGGCTCTTTTTGGGCGCAAGGCGGATTCCAGCGTCATCCCGCACGCGCAGCAATTTAGTTGCGCGAAGTTATGGCAAAGTCGATCTCGCTTGCCAAGCAATCAACGGCCGAGAGCCGCGCAAGGCAGCCCCGCGTGATGGGCTATTTCTTGACTGGCACCCAGATCTCGAGGCCGCCATTGCCGGTGAGCGGATCGAAATTCTCGTCGTAGCGCTCGAAGCTTGGCGCATCGGCCGCTTTCAGGCCCGAGGCCGGCAGCCAGTGATTCCAGATCGTGTTGACGGTGCGGCGGATGGTCGAGATATGATCGAGATGGGTGAAGACCGCGTATCGCTGTTCGGGAATCCGCACCTTGGAGAATTCGCGCGGCAGGTCGGAAAAGTCCGACACTTCGACGCCGGCGATGTAGTCGAAATTGCCGGCGTCGTCGCCGTTGCAACAGACGCCGTATGCCACCTTCCCGATCCGGCCGGGAATGTTCGCGACCGACTGGTGAAAGCGATGCCACTGGCCGGGAATGCCGGCGCCGTTTTCGTGATTATAGCGTTCGCCGATACCGGCGATCAGCAGCGGCTTGCCGGTTTCAAAACGCGGCGCCTGAAGATTGTCGCTGAGAGTTGAATCCATCTGGATCGGCTCCTGAAGCTTGAGATGGTCGAGACACGTTGCGGCGCGGACCGCTTCGGGTGTGACCCCAAAATGGTCGCGGAACGCGCGGGTGAATGCTTCGTGAGAGCCGTAGTCCGCATCCAGCGCCAGTTGGAGGATATCGGGCGCGCCGTCGGCCAGCGCCCGCGCCGCCTCGCTGAGGCGGCGGGCACGTACATAACGCATGACCGATAGCCCGGTCGCGGCGGCGAACGCGCGGACCATGTGAAAGCGCGAGATGCCGGCAATGCCTGCGATCTCGTCCAGCGTCAGCGCGCCGGCAAGATGGCTTTCGATGAACCAGAGCGCCTTCTGGGCAGGATACATGGACGACGAGCCTTCGTTCGAAGCGCGCCTATCATGACCTTCTCGCGCGCGGCGCGTTTGACAGTCCTTGCTCTCGTTTCGCGTCTTCGCGGAACCGTTCTCGCCATCGCGAGATGGAACCGCACCGGGCGCTTCTTGCGCTGGCAAGAATATCTACTTCGCGCCCTCTTTGGCCGGCGGCGAACTCTCCTTTGCCGCCGGCGCATCCTTCGCCACCGTCGACGGCGCGGCCTTCTTCTGATCCTCGGGCGCCTTCTTCTGCACCGCCTGCAGGTCGTCGACGATCTTCTGCAGGGAAGCGACCGTGCCCTTCAGGGCCTCGATCTGCGCCCTGGCGGCGTCCAGCTTCTGCTGGTGATCGGCCGCGAGTTTTGAAATCGTCTTCTGCAGGAAATCGACATTGCTCTGCAGGCAGCTGGTGCGCCGCTCCATGGTCTTTTCGACGGTGCAGATCTCGATGCCGGGAACATCCTGCGCCGCAGCGCGGCCGGCAGGTAGCAGGCTCGGCGCCACAAGTATCGACGCGACGAGAGCGATCCGGCCGATCATCGAAATCCTCACTCGAATTCTCACTTGAGACCCTCGGGGTAACGCCCGCCACGGTCAATTTGTTGCGAGCAAGCGGCGCGACGCCCACGATACCACACCGAAACCTCATTCGCGCGTTGAGGTTTTGCGGTCGGCACCCCAGCTATGGGAGACGGGCGCAGGGTGGAGCGCAAGAGGGTGCTTGCGCGGCTTAGGGAGACTAACGGCATGGCAACGCGCGAACGACGTCTGGCTGAATTCAATGGCGAGGGACAACCGCCGCCGGATCAGCCGGTCCAGGTGCTATGCGAGGACCACAGCGGAACCTATCAATTGCCGTTCGCCTGCCGCTTCGTCGATGGCGAGTGGCGCAACAATGAGTCGGGCGGCACCGTCGAGGCGATCGTGGTCGGCTGGCGCCTGAGCGCCCCTGCTTTGAAGCGACATGGCTGAACCCCGACCCCGTTGTGCCAAAATGCGACGGGAACCGGGAGAATTTTAAGGTTCGGAACGCGGCCGGAACGAACCGCGTCCGAATCAGCGGCCGGGCTCCGTACTCCCTTGTTCACGGCTAGATATCGGCACTACCCCGATACGCCGCGCTAGATCCAGCACGACCGCGATCGGCCGCAGCCAGCGGCCGACGACAAACGTTAATTCCTCCGGGGACGACAACCCGCTACTTCCACGGCGTCACCGGCGGCACCTTGTCGGTGGCCGGCGGCATGTCGACGGTCTTGAAATCGGCCGGGCTGACGATTTCGAGATACTCCATGTCCGGAGAGTAATCGAACAGGTAATGCACGATCCCCGGCCGCTGATGCACGACGTCGCCGGCCTGCACCAGGGTCGGCTTGTCCTCATACATGAAGCGCGCCCAGCCCTTGGTCATGATGACGATCTGGAAGTCGCATTCGTGCTTGTGCCAGCCGGTGCCGTCTTCCGGCGGCATGTCGGGATTGGCCTTGACCAGGTGGCAAATCACCTGGCCGCCGGTGGCGGCTGCGATGCCGAGATCGCGGTACAGGAAGAAGTCGCGCAGACCGCCTCCCTCGAATTCGGTGTCATCAGGTTTGACGTGGGAAAATTTGCTGACGACCGCGTGCTGATTCATCTGAAGCCTCCACCGTTCTTTCGCGAGATCGCGACAATCGCCGGCGTCCAATTTTTTGGCAGCGCGGATCGGCGCGTTCGAAGCCTGATTGTGCTATGCGAAAATCACGCCAGCCGCGCTGCGGCGCGGCGAATTCGCTCAGGCCCGCCGCGAAGGCGCGGAAGCGGTTGGACGCAATCTGAAATTCAAGCCGGGCGGTTGGCGGCCGCCACTGCGGGCTCACGGGCGCCGGCCCTGGAAATGCGTTGGCTGGCAGCAAGTTGAGCAAGACGTGCCCGCTGCTTGAGCCCTGCAAACAGGCAACGGAACGCCCGCGCTGCCTAATATTCGACCTCGAGCTCCTCGATGTCGGCAGGCTCCGCCTTCGCCGCCTCGATCCATTCGGCCATCTCCGGCAGCGCCATGATCATGTCGGCATAGGCCTTCAGCCGCGGCTCCAGCTTGACGTCATAGGTCATGAAGCGGGTCACCACCGGCGCATACATGGCGTCCGCCATGCCGCGTTCGCCGAACAGGAACGGGCCGCCCGATTTGGCCAGGCACTCGCGCCAGATCGTGCAGACCCGGTCGATATCGGCCTGCGCGCGCGACCAGATCTTGAAGCCGGGGAAATACCCCTTGAGGTTGACGGGCAGCGAGGCGCGGAGCGTCGTGAAGCCGGAATGGATTTCACCGCAGATCGAGCGGCAGTGCGCCCGTAAAACGCGGTCGCTGGGCAACAGGCCGGCGTCCGGCATGACCTCGTTGAGATACTCGGCGATCGCCAGCGTGTCCCATACGGTGGCGCCCTCGTGCCGCAGGCACGGCACCAGGATCGAGGACGACAGCAGCAGGATCTCGGCGCGCGCGGAAGCATCGTCGGGCGCGGTGACGATCTCCTCGAACGGAAGCCCCGAGAACTTGGTCAGCAACCAGCCGCGCAGCGACCAGGACGAATAGTTCTTGCTGCTGATGGTCAGTGTTGCTTTGGCCATATGGCTTTCCCCTCACGCCTGAACGCCCGTCCGGGCCTCCATGGAGTGCCCATTGTTTATGCTTCAGCGCATTTTCACCAGCTTTAGCAGCAAGCGACGTGCCAGTTTGGGAGGCGTTTGACTCCGCTTTGGCTTCGATATTGCATGGCACCGGGCAGGGGCGGATCCGGATGATGTCGATGATGTATCAGGCCTATCAGAACCACATGGACCTGACGGCGCCATGGCGGTCGGGGGCAGCGCATGCGCTGAAATATCTCAATTTGGTGCCGCAAGGCGTCTCCGACAAACTGTTCGGGCGGCTGGCCGCGGCGCTGGAGCTTATCTCGCGCACCTCGCTCACCTATACGCGTCCGCCTTACGGCATCGACAAGGTGATGGTCGGCAATCAAGAACTCGATGTGGTCGAAGAGGTCGTCTACAAGACGCCGTTCGGATCGCTCTTGCATTTCAAGAAGGAGAATTCGCCGGAGCAGCCGCGGATGCTGCTGGTGGCGCCGATGTCCGGCCATTTCGCCACGCTGCTGCGCGGCACCGTGAAGACGCTGCTGCAGGACCACGACGTCTACATCACCGACTGGCATAACCCGCGCGACATTCCGCTCGGTGCCGGCCGGTTCGGTCTCGAGGACTACACCGATCACCTGATCGACTTCCTGGACAAAATCGGTCCGCGCGCTCACATGGTGGCGATCTGCCAGCCATCGGTGTCGGCGCTCGCCGCCGCCGCGGTCATGTCGGAGAACAATCATCCGGCGCGGCCGGCAACCCTGACGCTGATGGCCGGGCCGATCGACACCCGCATTCAGCCGACCAAGGTCAACGAATTCGCCAAGAGCAAGCCGATCAAATGGTTCGAGGAGAACCTGATCAATTACGTGCCGGTTCAATGCAAAGGCGCGTTCAGGCAGGTCTATCCGGGCTTCGTGCAACTCACCGCATTCGTCTCGATGAATCTGGAGCGCCACATCAAGTCGCATATCGATCTCGCCGATCATCTCGCCAAGGGCGAGACGGAGAAGGCCGAGATCATCAAGACCTTTTATGACGAATATTTCGCGGTGATGGACCTTCCGGCCGAATTCTACATCGAGACCGTGCGCGACGTGTTCCAGGAGCATCTGTTGCCGCAGGGCAAGCTGATGCATCGCGGCCGTCCGGTAAACCCGGCCGCCATCAAGCGGATGGGGCTGATGACGGTCGAAGGCGAGAAGGACGACATCTGCTCGATCGGCCAGACGCTGGCGGCCCAGGACCTCTGCACCGGCGTGCGCGCCTATCGCAAGGTGCATCACATGCAGGCCGGCGTCGGCCATTACGGCGTGTTCTCGGGCCGCCGCTGGAACAACGAGATTTATCCGCTGTTGCGCGATTTCGTGCACGTCAATTCGTGATGCGGCGCGGGGCCGGTCCTTGCCTCGCCCATCGGGAGAGGTGGCACCGGGCATGCGGAGGCTGAAGAAACCCCGCGTCACTTCGCCGGGATCGGCGTGTCCTTCATCCCGTTGTCGTCGTAGGCCTTGCGCAGCGTACCGTTGGCGGTAGCTTCGGTCATGAATTTGGTCACGAGCGCCAGCGCCAGCGGATGATTAAGCGGCACCGCCACCGCGGTGACGGTCTGCTTGAAGGTTTCGTCCAGCACCCGCGTTCCCGGGATCTTCCTCGCCATGGCGTTGAGCTGGTCGCGCGACAGCGCAAAGGCGTCGATCTCGCCGTTCTTGAGCAGTGCGAAGATCTGGTCATAGGTCTGATAGCCCGTGACCTTGGCATTCTTCAAATGCGCGATCGCGCCCCGCATGGTGGTGGTGTTATTGACGGCGGCCACCTTGATGCCAGGCTGATCGAGGGTCGCGAAATTCGTCGCCAATGAGCCGGCCCTGACGATGTAGGTCGCATCCGCGACTTCATAAACCGGACCGAACGACATCCGCGCCTCGCGTTCCGGATCTTTGGGCAGGAAGCTGACGTCCCAGGCCCCCGTCGACACAGCGTCGACGATCTGCCCGGAATTCTGGTACGCGACATATTCCACGGGTACGCCGAGTTCCCCCGCCATTTCCTTGCCGAGATCGACCGGCACTCCGGCGTAGCCGCCGGCTTCATTTTTGGTGGACCAGAACGCACCGCCGGCCGGGCTGATCGCGATCGCCACCCGCAGCTTGCCGGTCGGCGCGATTTCGTCTTTCAGGGCATCGGCGCCCGCAGGGACTGCCATCATGACCGAGGCGCCCAGAATGAGACCGGCAAGGCGCGGCAAAGCTCGATTGGACATCGCATACTCCCTCCCTTGGCCCGTTATCTAGATCGAGCCTTCACCGGCCATTGTGGTCGATTGCAGGAAGCGGCGAAACCGGAATTGCCAGGCCGCACTCAAGAATTTGTCATGGCGCGGCCCGCAAAGACCGCGTCATCGAGTCTGGCGCGGGCGAGCCGGCGGCTTGCCTATTGGCGGGTTCGCAAAATGGTTTCGGACGGCAGCTCGCCGAAAGCTTCGCGATAGTCCTTCGCAAAGCGGCTCGGACTTGCAAAATTGCTTTTGAAGGCCGCCGCCGTCACGCTTACCCTGGGATCGCCGGACGTCAGGATTTCCCGCGCGCGCTTGAGACGGATGGCCTTGGCGAAGGCCATCGGCGAATAGCCGCGGCTGCGCTCGAAAGCCCTGAAGATCGCGCGCGTGCTGACCCCGGCTTCAGCCGCCAATCGATCGATGGTGAGCGGCTGCTGCCAGTTGGCTTCGATGAACTCCTCGATCCGCCGGACCACCCAGGGCGCAGGCATGCTTTCCTGGCTTTCCAGGAGATGGCTGAACGCGTGGCGAGCTGCATAGAGAAAGGCGATCTGCACCGCCTGCTCGAGCTCCCGGCACACGGCCACTGGCAATGGACACACCGCCGAGTCCAGTTGCTGCGCAAGAAAGCGGATGAGGTCGGCAAGGCCTTGCGCGTGAGGCCCGCCCGCGGCGATCGCGGACTGGAACGTCAGTTCGCCCTTCGGCTTGGCGCCCAGCAACGCCGTCATTCTTTGCAACAGCGCCTGCTCGCTCAGGCGAAGCGTCAGGCGTTCATGCCCGGCCTCGCAAACCATCAGCGAACGGCTGCCCGCCGGCGCGATCGCGAACTGATGTTCGTTGATATCGGTCGTCCGGCCTGCGACAGTGGTGGCGGCGCGGCCCCTGTGCGCGATCTGCAGCCGGATGAAGTCGGTCGCAAAATTGTCGATCACGAGATCGGCGGTGGTGGCGCCGAAGGCAAGGCCGGTCTCCTGCAGCCTGATGAGATTGACGCGCGCCTCGAAACCGTCGGTGTTCTTCAGATCGATCCCGGCCGCACCAAACAATGTCGAGCCTAATTCTCGCAGCTCCTCAGGATCGGACGTTCGGAAGACCGGGAAACGGTGCAGGGGATCGGTTACAGCATTGAGCATGATTGTCCGTTGTCAGGTTCAATGAACGACTCGACGTCAGCAGTCTGGCGCAACCTTAAGCTTTTTCGTTGCCAGGTTTTCCTGCTAACGGAAGCCTAGCTTGATTTGGATCAAGTCCGCAGCAACAGCCCTACCCAATCTGGGTACTCGCTCAAGAAACGTCCCCGAAACACCGGAAAGCGGTGCAATGGATCGACTGCAACATCGGCTGTGATTGCCCGGTTGCAGGGTGAACGAACGGTTCAGCCTGCCATTACGACGCTCGTTTGCCCATGTTTCAGTGGTTTGACCGAAGCCGTATATCCGGGGTTCTACGGGGTGCGGCAATGCACCTCTGTTGCACGGAGAAAGTCCGATCAGTGAGTCGGACGTCATCTCGTCGTGATCAATTCGCACCCGCCGCCGGCACCTTGATCTCCGCCGGCAGGATGATCGCCGCGGCGATCACCAGCAGACACAGCCCGGCGAAGGCGTGCAGCATGGTGACGAAACCGCCCTGCTGATACAGCCACGCCACCAGGCCGACGGACGCGCCGGCGGCCGTGAAGCCGATGAAATAGCGCACCGCATAGGCGCGCGAGCGCCATTTCTCGCTGGTGTATTTGCCGACCATGGCGTCGTTGACGGTAACCTGGCCGAACGCGCCCATCACGATGCCGATCGCAGCGATGATCAGCGGCAGGTTCGACAGCGTGGCGGCCAGATACAGGAACGGCGCCAGCACGAACGACAGCGGCAGCGAGACCGCTTTCAGCGAATAGCGGTCGATCAGCTTGCCGATGGTGTATTGCGTCATCGCGCCGAACACATAGACGCAGGCCGCGATCACGCCCAGGAGCGCCGGGCTGCTGGTGAGATCGCTCAGTCGTTCCGCAAACAATTTCGGCAACGCCACGGTCACGGCGTTGAAGGTGGTGGAGATCGCGAGCACGACGATCAGGAGCGCGACGATCACCCGCCACATGTCCTGCTTGGCCACGCGGGCTTGCGCCGCGGCCTGCTTGAAGCCGGAGCGGTCCTCGTGCACCACCGTTAACGCAAAGGCCACGCCGATCAATATCGTGACAATGCCGGGAATGATGAAGGCAAAACGCCAGCCGAGATACTGGCCGACCACGCCGGTCACCAGCGCCGAGGACGCCACGCCGAGATTGCCCCAGACGCCGTTCAGCCCCATCTCGCGGCCGAGCCGGTCGGCATAGGATACGATCATCGCGGTGCCGACGGGATGATAGATCGAGGCGAACAGGCCGATCGACAGCAGCGCGGCGCCGAGTTCAAGCTGCGTCTGCACCAGGCCGACCGCGATCATCGAGGCGCCGATGCCGACAAAGAAGATCACCATCATATGGCGGCGGCTCCAGCGGTCGCCGAGCCAGCCGGTCAGGAGCGAGCCGGCGCCAAAGGCGACAAAACCGGGGGTGGCGTAAGGCAACAGCTCCGAATAGGCCATACCGAGCGCCGGCCCCATCACGATGACGGCCGCAGCAAAGATCAGCATCGAATAATGGTCGATGAAATGGGCGGCGTTGACGAAACCGATCACCCGGGCTGGGCTGTTCATTGGCAAATTCCTTGGCAGAACCCTTGGCAAAATCCTTGGCACAATCCCTGGGTCGAATCCTCAGGGCTTTTGCAGTAGGTTATATGGTCTTGTCCTGACGGGATGTGGCCAATGAGTATCGCCGAAACGCCAATTGCCGCCATCCGGGCGCGCCACACCGCGACTGGCGACGGCGTGCATTTGGTCGCGCGCAACTACCGCAGGGGTGTCCGGCTCGACACCCATATGCATCGCGAGGCACAGCTGGTGTACGCGGCGAAGGGAACGATGCAAGTCACGACGCCCAAGGGTCGATGGCTGGTGCCGCCGGACCGCGCGGTGTGGGTGCCGGCGCGGCTCGAACACGCCATCGACGTGCTCGCGGACATCGAGATGCGGACGCTGTATTTCGATCTGGCGTGGCTGGCGGGGGAGCAACGCAGCGAAAGCCTCAACTCCGAATTCGTGGTCCGGGTGTCGCGGCTGCTGCACGAAACCATTCTGGCGCTGTTCGACGGCGGCAATAGCCCTGAACGCACCGAGCTTCTGATAAAACTGGCGGTGCTCGAGCTGCATCACGCCGAGGATTCCACCACCTTCATTCCGCTGCCGCATGAACCGCGCTGCCGTCGCGCCGCCAACATCGTGCTCGCCGATCCCATCCGCGCCCACGAGATCGAAACCCTGGCGCGCGCGGTCGGGACCTCGGCGCGGACGCTGTCGCGGCTGTTTTCCTCGGAGACGCAGCTCAGCTTCAAGAGCTGGTGCCAGCGCGCGCGGATCGCCTGCGCGATCGAAAGATTGTCGATGGACGGCAATATCCCGGTCAAGCAACTGGCCTCCGACCTCGGCTACGCCAGCGTTCCCGCTTTCTCGCATGCCTTCCGGCAGGTCACCGGCAAGACCCCGACGGAGTTTTGGGGGATGAAATGAGACCGAGTCGAGTATTCGACCGTCATGCGCGGGCTTGACCCGCGCATCCATCCCATTTCACGAAAGCATTTTTCGAAGGAGATGGATGCCCGGATCAAGTCAGGTCAAGCCCGGCCATGACGGTCTTTTTTTGCGAGGTTGTCCGTTTTTTAGGCTACTCGCGCCCGCTTGATTGTGGTCGGCTTTGTCCTAAATCCCATGTAAGATTCTGCCGGATCTGGATTCGACATGCCCGCCATGAACAACGCCTTCTTCTCGGACCTTCTCTCCTCGATTTCCGAGCGCGGCCGGACGCTGCTTCGGCGCGTCGGGTCATCCGAGGCCAAGCCGGATGGGGCCGAGCTGATCGCGCTGTGCGAGGCGCTGCTGTCAGGCCGGGGGGAAGCCTCCGGAACCGCGATGGCGCGCGAGGTTCTCGACCGTTATCATACTCTCGACGACGCCGAGCGGCTGGCCTTCTTCGAAACGCTGACCAGCGATTTCGGTCCGGACCGGGAGAAGCTGGCCGAGGCGATCGAGAGCTGGCGCGCACAGCCCAGCGACGAGGACGCCAGCGACCTGCATTTCGCTTCCGAGCCGCGGCGGCAGGAACTGATCCGCCGGCTGAACCGAGCGCCGGGCGGTACCAGCGAACTGGTGGCGATGCGCGCCGATCTGCTTCGCCTCATGAACGGCCACAGGGACCTCGCCGCGCTCGACCGTGACGTCGTCCATCTGCTGTCCTCATGGTTCAACAGGGGGTTCCTCGTGCTGCGCAGGATAGATTGGTCGACACCGGCGAATATCCTGGAGCAGATCATCCGCTACGAGGCGGTGCACGAAATCCACGACTGGAACGATCTGCGCCGCCGCATCGATCCCGCCGACCGGCGCTGCTATGCGTTCTTCCATCCCGCTTTGGTCGACGAGCCCCTGATTTTCGTCGAGGTGGCGCTGACGGAGCAGATCCCCGGCGCGATCGCGCCGTTGCTCGCCGCGGATCGCCAGCCGGTGCCGGTCGAGCGCGCCCGCACCGCGGTGTTCTATTCGATCTCCAACACCCAGCGCGGCCTCGGGGGAATTTCCTTCGGCAGCTTCCTGATCAAGCAGGTGGTCGAGGAATTGCGGCGCGAATTGCCGAAGCTGGAAAATTTCGTGACGCTGTCGCCGGTGCCGGGCTTCGTGCAATGGCTGAAGCAGGCGAACGACGTTCCGGTATCCGATGACGAGCGGACGCTATTGGAAAACCTCGACAAGCCCGACTGGTTCAAGGATGCGGAGCTGGAGCCGCAACTGCGCGCCGTGCTCGAACCGCTGGCGGCGCATTATTTCCTGAAAGCGCGCACGCCGAAGGGCCGCCTGATCGATTCGGTGGCCCGATTCCATCTCGGCAACGGCGCGCGGCTGGAGCGGATCAACTGGCTCGGGGACGTCTCGCAAAAGGGCTTGCGCGAATCCGCCGGCATCATGGTCAACTATCTCTACCGCATCGAGGACATCGAGAAGAACCACGAAGCCTACGCCAACCAGGGCGAGGTCATCGCCTCCAGCGCGGTGAAGAAACTGCTGAAGAGCGAAGGCCGGCGGCTGCTGGACATGCGGCTTTCGTAGGCCTCCACCGGCACCACGGTTCGGTCCGTCTCGCGCAGCGAGTCTCAAAGGATGGACGGCCCCACTGTCGGCCGTCGTGCTTCGAGACGGCCGCTGGCCGGCCTCTCAGCATGGCGGGGATGGAGTGCGCCCGCTTCTCCATCCATGTCATTGCGAGCGCAGCGAAGCAATCCAGCCTTATCGCGGCAAAGCGGGATTGCCTGGAGTCGCAGCCGGACCTCGCCGTTTGGAATAGAGCAGAGACCGCGGGCTTTTTCCGTCGAGTCTGGCTCAAAAAAGTCTACTCAAATGTCGGGCTGCCAGATCTCCATTCGTCCTCAGACAAGCCGGTGCAAAGAAGCTACCCGGCAAGGCCGATCGCGGAACTCCGCCAACCCTTGGGCTCGTTTGGTACCCACCAATAGCTAGGACTCCCACAATGACTTCAATTACGCCATTCCTCTGGTTCGACAACAACGTTCCTCAGGCTGTTGCCTTTTACAAATCTGTATTCCCAAACGCCAAAGTCGAAAACGTCAACGACTTCATGGCGACTTTCGAACTCGAAGGACAGCGCTTCAACGCTCTCAACGGCGGGCCAAAATACAAATTCAACGAGGCCGTTTCTTTCTTCATTAGCGTCGAAAGCCAGGAGCAGGTGGACTACTTTTGGAACCGACTAACCGCGGATGGCGGGGAGGAAGGAAAATGCGGATGGCTCAAGGACAAATTCGGCTTGTCCTGGCAAGTCGTGCCTGCCGCGCTCGGCCGCTTTCTGGGAGACCCCGATCGCAATAAGGCCAATCGCGTCATGCAGGCAATGTTAAAAATGCGAAAAATCATCATTGCCGACCTCGAATCGGCTTTCGTGGACGGATCTTCGAATAAATAACTCCGCGGCTTGCTGACCGGAGGCGCCCCCGTTGGGGCGCTTCAGCGGTATCCCGGGATCACCACGCCACGGTCAATCGCGTCGGCTTGAGAGGCGTCGATCACTTCCGGCCCGGCCCGGTCAACAGGCATTTTCGAGGTGGCTCAGCATGTCGTAGACGTGCCAACAACGGGCATACGACCGTTGTCTTCATGGATGAGGCCGCCAGTTGATGCGGCCTCACTCCTTCTGCGCAAGGCGCTTACGGAATTGCATCGTCCTCGGCCCTGAGGCCTCTACGAACTCTCTGAGGAGCCTGTGTAATCGCCAGCCCGGAATTGGAAGGGAGAGGCGATGCATACGCTGGTCCAAGCCAGGCTTTCCGCTTTCGAAACATGATCTCCGACAAGTTGGGCCACTTCTCCCGCGTGCGTAGCCGTCATGAAATGGCCTGCCCCGGAAATAGTGCGTAGCGAGGCGTTCGCCAGGGCGCCACTCAAGATCTCTGCGCTTCTCCGCAAGGAATGAGCGCTGCGTTCGCCCCGAATAACGAGGCTCGGAAGCAATATATTGGCCAAAGCCGAGAGGGGGCTATCGAAGCTCGAGCGAATGTCCAGAACATGGGTCGGCGTGGTTTCAACAATATACTCTCGCATCCAATACGGGAGAGTATCAAAGCTTCCCCGGCCATCGAGATAATCGACCACCCGGCGCGCCGCTTCTTTGTCACCATTTTCGCACGACCGTACATAGTCCTCACGCATCGCGATAAACTGCTCATGGAGCGCGAGTTCACCCTCTTGGCGCAAAAGGCCGAACGCCACCGGCTCGATCAAGGTCAGACTCATGAGGGGGACAAGTCCGCACAGCGCGACATCCAGGCAGACTAGTCCTCCATAGGAATGTCCGACGAGGTGCACAGGAGCACCTACGCGACGAATCACAGCTTCGACAATCTCTGCCTGTCGGTCCAATGACGTGTCGGTTCGCGTCCGGCATTCCCGCGTGCCGCCATACCCACGGAGGCTCGTCGTGACGGTCCGGAAGCGACCGTCCAGTGCCGCGATCACACCGCGCCAGGCCGACATGGTGGCCCATGAACCGGGCACGAACACGATTGTCGGCCCTGCCCCCTTTTCGCTGTAGTCGATAACTCCGTGCCTATCTTGCAGCATCTGCGTCTCCCGGGCTGCGCATAATCGCGAACGGGCCTGCCCAGACGTCCGGGCGGTGCAGGCCAAGGTCGTCAAGCTCGAAGTCGCTGAGCGCGGAGGTCTCTGCTCTTCGCCTACGGCGCCGGCGTAAGGCTGAGTCGGCCCTTGACGGGACCTTGCGCAATAGCTGAAGCGCCCCGCATCGTGTCCGAAAAAGCTCAGGGGCTCCGATTGGCCGGGTAGCCTCGCTTGCCCAAAAGGTCGCCTTCATTGTTACGATCCCCGGTCGGATAACTTCCGTCTGAGGAGACGATGCACGAGGCGCAGGTCCGACACTTTACTAGCCGCTTACATTTGCTTTACTGCCGACTGATTTCGGGCCTACGAGGCGAGCCCGATCTCACTCTTATCCAGTAGGAAGGAGTTCCTAGATTGCGCTATTTGTTTGAAGACTTCGCGCTTGATGTCGACAAACGGGAGCTATTTCGGGGAGCCGATGCTGTTTCGATTTCGCCCCAGGCACTCGATCTTCTTGTTTGCCTGATCCGCAACCGCGAGCGCGTGATCAGCAAGGACGACTTGATCTCCGCGATCTGGGGAGGCCGCATCATCACCGACGCAGCGCTTGCTACGCGCCTTAACTCAGCCCGTGTCGCCATCGGGGACACCGGCGAGAAACAGCGTCTTATCAAAACGCTGCAACGCAAGGGCTTTCGTTTCGTTGGGACAGTGCTGGAGGTCCGGAAACCCGATGATGCCACAGCCGCCAGCGGCGCAGCTCAACGGCCGGAAATTCCCGACAAGCCATCGATCGCAGTTCTTCCATTCGAAAACATGTCAGGCGATCCGGAGCAGGAATACTTCGGCGACGGCCTGGTTGACGATATCATCACTGCGCTCTCACGATTTAGAGCACTGTTCGTAATCGCCCGCACTTCGTCGTTCACCTACAAGGGAAAGATCGTCGATATAAAGCAGATTGGAGACGAACTCGGTGTCCGCTACGTGCTGGAAGGAAGTGTGCGCAAGGCCGGTACACGCCTAAGGATCAACGGGCAGCTCATCGATGTCACGACAGGCGCCCACCTCTGGGCCGATCGATTTGACGGCACCCTGGACGATATTTTTGATCTTCAGGACAAAGTCGCTCAGCAGGTCGTCGGCGCGATTGCGCCGGAAGTCGACCGCGCCGAGATCGAGCGAGCAAGCCGAAAATCGGTCGGCAATATCGACGCGGTGACTGCATATTACCGTGGTTTGCCCCATATCCAATTTCCAACCAGCCCAGCGAATAACGACGCCGCTTTGAGGGATTTCCATGACGCAATGGCTCTCGATCCGGGTTTTATGCCAGCCTACGGCGGCGCTGCGGGTTGTCTTGGATGGCGTCGGGCTAACAACTGGCCCGGGAACGTCGAGAAAGACAATGCCGAACTCTTGCGCCTGGCGGAGCGCGTCAAGGAATTGGGCACAGACGATGCCCTCGCTCTAGGTGTTCTGGGCTTCAATCTTTTCTGGATGCTGCTGGACTTCGATCGCGGGCTTGAAATGGTCGAGCAGGCGATCCAATCGAACCCAAACTATGCGCGCGCATACAACTACAGGGGACTGTTGCGCGCCTGGCACGGCGCGTCCGAGGCGGCGGTTGCCGACCTTGAGCAAGCGATGCGTCTCAGTCCTCGCGATCCGGTCAACTACAATGCGATGATGGGGCTTGCCGTTGCGCATCATAACGCCGGCAGGCACCACGAAGCAGCTGAGTGGGCCGACAAATCCCTTCGAGCGTTTCCCCCCGCCTTTTTTGTAGGAATGACACAAGGTATCCTGTGCTACGTGGCGGCAGGAAGAATGGAAGACGCTCGAAAATTGATGGCGGAATGCCTTCGTCTGGTTCCGAAATGGCGTCGTTCGACATTCGTTGCTCCACAATGGTTTAGATCGGCCAAACTTAGAGCGGAGTTAGTGGAAGCGTTCATTGCTGCGGGACTGCCCGAGTAGGCCTGCCTTTTGCCCTACCGAAGGAGATGCGGGCGGATCGGCCATTCCCTGGCATGTTGAAAACGCGAACCCGGAATCTCGAGATTGCCCGATGTGCAATTGCACATCTGAGGTTCCTGCTTCGCAGGCCCCGGAATGACGGTGACTACGACGCCAGCGCCTTCATCTCCCTGTAGAGATCCGCCTTCCCCTCAAAACCGATGCCCGGCAAATCCGGCATGGTGATGTGGCCGTTCTCGACGCGGACGCCGTCGGGAAAACCGCCATAAGGCTGGAACAGGTCGGGATAGCTTTCATTGCCGCCGAGGCCGAGGCCGGCGGCGATGTTGAGCGACATCTGATGGCCGCCATGCGGGATGCAGCGGCTTGGCGACCAGCCCAGCGTCTTGAGCACTTCCAGCGTGCGCTGATATTCGCACAGCCCGTAGGACAGCGCGCAGTCGAATTGCAGCCAGTCGCGATCGGGCCGCATGCCGCCGTAGCGCAAGAGGTTGCGCGCATCCTGGTGGCTGAACAGGTTCTCGCCGGTCGCCATCGGCCCGGGATAGAATTCCGCCAGCGCGGCCTGGAGCTGAAAATCGAGGGGATCGCCGACCTCCTCGTACCAGAACAGCGGATACTCCCGCAGCATCTTGGCATAGGCGATGCCCGTCTCCAGGTCGAAGCGTCCGTTGGCGTCGACGGCGAGCTGCGCCTGATTGCCGATCTCCTCGAGCACGGCTTCGATGCGCATGCGGTCTTCGGCGATCGGCGCGCCGCCGATCTTCATCTTGACGACGTTGTAGCCGCGATCGAGATAGCCGCGCATCTCGCCGCGCAGCATCGACAGGCCCTTGCCCGGATAATAATAGCCGCCGGCGGCGTAGACGAACACGCGCGGATTCGCCGTCCGTCCGTGACGTTCGGCAAGCAAGCGAAACAGCGGCTTGCGCGCGATCTTGGCCACCGCATCCCACACCGCCATGTCGATGGTGCCGACCGCGACCGAGCGTTCGCCATGGCCGCCCGGCTTTTCGTTCGACATCAACGTCGCCCAGATCCTGTCCGGATCGAGATTGTCGCCGGCCTCGTCGAGCAGGGTTTTCGGATCGGCCTCCTTGAGGCGCGGGGCAAAACGCTCGCGGATCAATCCACCCTGCCCGTAACGGCCGTTGGAATTGAAGCCGTAACCGACCACGGGCTTGCCGTCGCGCATGACGTCGGTGACGACGGCGACCAGGCTCGTCGTCATCCTGGTGAAATCGATATAGGCGTTGCGGATGGGCGACGAGATCGGCTTTGTGACTTCGCGGACGTCGACGATGCGGACGGACATTGTTTTGGCTTTCAGGATGGTAACAGTGATCGCGGGCAGACCACGTACAGGCCGTCATTGCGAGGAGCACTTGCGACGAAGCAATCCAGCTTCCGCTTTGTGACGCACCATGGATTGCTTCGCTTCACTCGCAATGACGAAGCGGGTGTTCAAGCCGCGCCCTTGTCGCGGAAATACGGTTCCACCGGGCCGTGGACCTTGATCGTCAGCGGATTGCCGTAGCGGTCCTTGGCGTTCCCTGCGGTGACGCGCACCCAGCCCTCGCTGACACAATACTCCTCGACATTGGTCTTCTCCACGCCCTTGAAGCGAATGCCGACGTCGCGCGCCAGCACCGCCTCATTGTAGTAGGGGCTCTTCGGATCGGTCGAGAGACGGTCGGGCAGTCGATCGGGCGTTTGATCCGTCATGGCGTCGTTGTTCTCGTTCACAGCAGGGCCTCGATTTCCTTTTTCAGGGATTCCGGGGTGGTGGTCGGCGCATGCCGTGCGACCACCTGGCCCGAACGGTCGACCAGGAATTTGGTGAAATTCCATTTGATCGACGAGCCCAATAGCCCGGATTTCTCGCTTTTCAAATAGCGATAGAGCGGATGCGCCTCGCCGCCATTGACGTCGATTTTGGCGAACATCGGAAAGGTGACGGCATAATTGCTGTCGCAGAACTGCTCGATCGTCTTGGCGTCGCCGGGTTCCTGCTTGCCGAACTGGTTGCAGGGAAATCCCAGCACCGAAAAGCCGCGCGGGCCAAGCTCCTTTTGCAGCGCCTCGAGGCCCCGGTATTGCGGGGTGAACCCGCAGGCGCTCGCGGTGTTGACGATCAGGAGCACCTGCCCCTCGAACCGCTTCAGCGGCACGTCCTCTCCGGCCAGCGACATTGCGGTGAAATCGTAAATGCCCGCCATCGTGTTTCCTTCTAACCCACGGGATCGATCGGCGCGGGCGGCGTTCCGCCGGCTTCGATCGCCTCGCCCGCTAGCAGACAGAGATCCTCGCGGTAGCGGCCGGAGACGACTTGAACGCCGACGGGAACCCTCCCGACCAATCCCGTGGAGACCGTTAGCGCAGGCAGCCCCATGAAGGGAATGGCGATCTGCGTGAGCTGCGCCCGCCATACCCGCTCGAACGAATCATCGTCGCGCATGTCGAGGCCGTCGGGAAACGGCAGTTCGCCGGAGACCGGCATCAACAGCACCGGATAGCTCTCGAAGAACTGCAGCCATTCGCGCGTCAGGGTCGCCCGCCGTGTCAGCGCTTTCGAGAAGGCGGCCGCGTCGAATGGAAACACCTTTGCCCGGTTGCCGCGCAGGCAGGCGAGCGCGCCGGGATCGCCTTCGCGCTCGGCGGCGGCAAGCTGCGCCTCATAGCCGTCGCCGAGCCACAGCTTTGTTTGCAGGTCGGCAGCCTCGCGCAGCGGCGGCGTGGTCTCGATTTCTTCCACCACCCATCCGGCGCGCTCCAGGCGCTTGCCCGCATCCAGAACCGCCGCTTTCACTTCGGCGAAGGTCTCAAGACCATCCGGCTGGAGACACAGCGCCGCCCGCCTGGGCATGGCGGGTCCCTCCAGCGGCGCCGGCACCCACCAGGGATCGCGTACGTCTTTGCCCGACATCGCGGCCAGCGCGATCCGGATATCGCCGATGGTGCGCGCCAGCGGACCGGAGACCGCCGATATCTGCGGCCCGATGCTGCGTTCAGGCAGCGCCGCATTGAAGGCCGCGATGCGGCCGACGGTCGGCCGCAGACCGTGAACGCCGCAGGCATAGGCCGGATAGCGGATCGAGCCGGCGATGTCGGTGCCATGCGCGATATGACCGATACCGGCGGCGACCGCGGCCCCTGCCCCGCCGGACGAACCGCCCGGGGTGATGCCCGCGTCGCGCGGATTTTTGGTGTCGCCATGGACCAGATTGGTGGTGAACCAGCGATAGGAAAACGCCGGGCAGTTGGTGCGCCCGAGGATCACGGCACCCGCCTTGCGCAGATTGTCGATGACGGGACTGTTGCTCCGCGCGATGACCTCGCGCTGCAGCTTGAGGCCGTTGGTGGTGGCGAATCCCTCCTGATCGATATTGACCTTGACGGTGACCGGCACGCCCGCGAGCGGACCCACATCTTCGCCCCGCATGATCGCCGCATCGATCGCCGCGGCTTCCGCCAGCACGTCCTGCGGCCGGTGGTCGACCACCGCGTTGATCGAGGGATTGACCGCGTCGAGCCGCCCCAGCGCGGCCAACGCCGCCTCTTTCGCCGAAATCTGTTTCGATGTGACCAGGCCGGCGACATCAGCGGCCGGCAGACGCCAGAGATCCTGCATTGCTCACTCCATCCGAACGCCCGCTTGTAGCGTTACGTGGCAATGCTTGTCGAGGATGCCTGCCGGCCGTCATTCCGGGGCATCGCGCAGCGATGAACCGGGAATCCCGAGCTCGTCTTGCGAGATTCCGTTCGCGCGGAGGCTGTCATCCGGCCGCGCTTTGCGCGGACCCGTTGGCGCGCCACGGAATGACGCATGGAGCGTCAGTGTTTCGTGACGGGAATATCGGAGAAGTCGAGGATCGCTTCGGTAAAGGGAAACTCCAGCACGATCTCGCCGGTGTCGTCGGTCACTTCGAGGACCGCACTCAACAGACCGCCGTCCGTGCCTTCGGACTTCAGCAATTCCCGGATCATGGCGCGGGCCACTTCCCATGCGCGATCGGGATCGCGCAGCTCTTCGCCTTCGGGATCGGAGATCAATTCATCCTCGATACGGGTGTTGAAGAAATAGCGCGGCATGGCTCTTATCCACTTGGGTTGAGGGCTCCCGTTCGGGAACCGGTAGCGGCTCACAAGTTCTTTATCCGGAATTCGCCGGGTGAGGTCGAGCCGGAGCAGGCTTCGGGATTGCTCGGACGACTATGAACCCGTTGATCCGTCTTTGGTTTGACACTCCGCCGCACAATCCCGTGAATTCCTGCTGCGTCGCAACATGAAAACCTGAGGCTTTATGGCGAAGATTTCACTGGCGAACTTTTCATTCCCGACTAGTTTATCTCCCGAGGGCGGAATGCGTCCGATCTAGCTAGGAGAGCCAAAATGGCCTGGAAGACCCCGAAGATCGTCGAAGTGCCGGTCGGCATGGAAATCAACATGTATGCGTGCGCCGCCCGCAAGTAAGCGGCTGCGACTTCACGTTTTGAGTGAGGTGGACCTCCAGGCATGACCCGTTCCTGACTGAGGAGCGTCGGTCACGCCTGCGTCCACCTTCAAAGCTTCTTGAGTGTCGGAAGCTTTCGAATCTCCAGGAGAGACGGATCATGCTTCGCGTCGTCGTCCTGGGCGCCGCGGCGGGTGGTGGCGTTCCGCAGTGGAACTGCGGATGTGCGGTTTGCCGGAAAGCACGGAGCGAACATCCCGAGCTGCAAAGCACGCAAGCCTCGATCGCGGTCAGCTCCGACGGCGAACACTGGTTTCTCATCAACGCCTCCCCCGATCTGCGCCAGCAGCTGATCGCGACGCCGCAGCTTCACCCCGAGGCCGGCAAGCTTCGTCACAGTCCGATCGCAGGCGTGATCCTGACCAACGGCGAGATCGATGCGGTCGCGGGCCTGTTGTCGATGCGCGAAGGCTGGCCGTTCACGATCTATGCGCATGATAAGGTGCTTGCGATCCTCAAGGCGAACAGCATCTTCAATGTGCTGGGCGAGAAGAATGTGCGGCGCCAGGCGATCGAGATCGACAAGGCGTTCGAGCCGGCCCTGCCCGACGGCGCGCCGTCCGGCATCGAAATCGTGCCGTTCGAGGTTCCCGGCAAGAGCGCCTGGTATCTGGAAGGCAAGGCCCACCCCGGCGGCAGCGATGGCGCCGGCGATACGCTCGGGCTTCGAATTAAAGACAAGGCGACGGGCAAGTATTTTTATTTTCTTGCGGCCTGCGCCGCCGTCACCGATGATCTCAAGGCCCGGATCGCGGGGGCGCCGCTGGTCTTCTTCGACGGCACGGTATGGCGCGACGACGAGATGATCACAGCCGGTCTCGGCACCAAGACCGGGCAAAGCATGGGACATATCGCCATGTCCGGCGATGACGGCGCGATCGGAAGCCTGGCCGGCCTCGATATCGGCCGGAAGGTGTTTCTGCATATCAACAATTCCAATCCGGCGCTGCTGCACGACTCCGCGGAGCGCAAGATGGCGGAGCGCGCGGGATGGCAAATCCCCGCCGATGGAACGGAGATTACGCTTTGAACGCGATGACAGAGAACGCGATGAAACCGGACGGGATGACGGCGTTTTCGCGCGGCGACAGCGCACCCCTCAACAGCGCCGAAGAACTGGAAGCGGCGCTCCGCCACATCGGGGCAGTGCGCTACCACAATCTGCATCCGTTTCACCGGCTGCTGCACGGCGGCAAGCTCAAGAAGGGCCAGGTGCAGGCCTGGGCGCTGAACCGCTATTATTACCAGAGCACCATCCCGATCAAGGACGCGGTGGTGATCTCACGCTTCCGCGACCGCGCCACCCGGCTGGAATGGCGGCACCGGATCGAAGACCATGACGGCGATGTCGGCACCGAAGGCGGCATCGAGCGCTGGCTGAAGCTGACCGAAGGTCTCGGGCTCGACAGCGCTTACGTGGAATCCACCGAGGGCATCCTGCCCGCGACGCGCTTTGCGGTGGAGGCCTATGTGCATTTCGTCCGCGACAGGAGCCCGCTGGAGGCCATTGCCTCCTCGCTGACGGAGCTTTTCGCGCCGAACCTGCATGAAGAACGCATCGCGGGAATGCTGGCCCATTACGACTTCGTCAATCCCGACATCATGAGCTATTTCAGCCGGCGACTGACCCAGGCGCCGCGCGACGCCGGTTTCGCGCTCGACTATGTCAAGACCCACGCCAGGACGCCGGCGGAACGCGAGGCGGTCTGCAACGCGCTATTGTTCAAGACCAATGTGCTATGGGTTCAGCTCGACGCGCTGTATCATGCCTATGTCGAAGGCCACATTCCGCCGGGCGCGTTCGTGCCCAAGGAAAAGTAGAGCAAAGATAGAGCTGCAACAGAGGGAATCCATGGCGGGCCGCAACATCAGTGTCAGCGAGACGAGCCGGCCGGTGCTGCCGCGGCACGCCAAGCTGAAATTCGATGAGACAAGGCAGGTCTGGGTCATCCTGGCGCCGGAGCGGGTGCTGGCGCCGGACGAGATCGCGGTGGAAGTGCTGCAGCTGTGCGACGGCGTGCGCTGCGTGGCAGACATGATCGACCAGCTCGCCGCAAAATACGCCGCGGAGCGTAGCGCCATCGCCACCGACGTCATCGCCATGCTGCAGGACCTTGCCGACAAGGGATTTTTGACCGAAGCGCGCGAGAAGACCTCATGAGCCCGACGCTGACAGACGCCCATGTCATAGGTGCCCATGTCGCGGCCAGCGATCCCACCGACGGACTCGCGGTGCTGGAGAACCGCGGCTCGACGGCCGAAACGTTCGGCATTCCGCTCGCGGTGCTCGCCGAACTGACGCATCGCTGCCCGCTGCAATGCCCCTATTGCTCCAACCCGGTCGAGCTCGACCGCGGCGGCAGCGAGCTCTCGACCGAGGAATGGAAGAAGGTGCTCTCGGAGCTCGCCGAAATCGGCGTGCTGCAGATCCACTTTTCCGGCGGCGAGCCCACCGCGCGCAAGGACCTGGTCGAACTCGTGCAGCACGCCAGCGATGTCGGGCTGTATTCCAATCTGATCACGTCAGCCGTGCTGGTGACCCGCGAAAAACTCGCGGCTCTCGCCGATGCCGGGCTGTGTCACGTGCAGATCAGTTTTCAGGGCAACGAGCCTGCCGTCGCCGACCGCGTCGCCGGCTTCAAGGGCGCGCACGCCAGGAAGATCGAAGTGGCAAAATGGACGCGCGAGCTGGACCTGCCGCTGACCGTCAACGCGGTGATGCACCGGCAAAACCTGTTCCAGCTGCCTGACATTATCCAGATGGCGGTCGATCTCGACGCCGACCGGCTGGAAGTCGCCAATGTGCAATATTACGGCTGGGCGCTGAAGAACCGCGCGGCGCTGATGCCGACGCTCGCCCAGCTCGAGGAAACCACCCGCATCGTCGAGGGCGCGCGCGAGCGGCTGAAAGGCACCCTCGCCATCGACTATGTGGTGCCGGATTATTACGCGCTGCGGCCGAAGAAATGCATGGGCGGCTGGGGCCGGCAGTTCTT